>NZ_JBVIKX010000007.1:0-70663 GCF_055580685.1 Streptomyces sp. NPDC031554
GCCGCCCGAAGAACACCTTCGACAACTCCCGCGCGTCCCGCGGCGCCACCTTGGAGGGATCGGCGATCTCCGGAACGTCCACCGCCCCCTCCACCTGCTCCACCTGCACGGTCGTCGTCATCATGTGCCCCTCCCAGTCCCTGTCCATCAGCCGCGTCGCAGGTGCGTCTGCCCCGCGAACGCCCGTCTACCCCCGGCCTCCCTCACCATTCCTCCGAATTTTCGTGAGCCGGCTCACGTGCCCGGCCGCGCCGGACCGGGCCCCGCGCCCCGGGTGCCAGGCGGTTCCGCGCGCCCGGCGGTTAGGGTCGTGACCGGTCATGGTCGTCGAGGAGGGGGCTTCAGAGGATGAACGCAACAGTCACGGCCGTCAGCAGCAACGGCGTGTACTCGTTCACCAAGCCGAACCGGGACAGCATCACCCTGCTCGCCGGGCTCGGCGTGGAGGGCGACGTGCACGCCGGGGTGACCGTCAAGCACCGGTCGCGGATCGCGCAGGACCCCACCCGGCCGAACCTGCGCCAGGTCCACCTCCTCCACGAGGAGCTCTTCGCCGAGGTCGGTGCGGCGGGTTTCACCGTGGCACCCGGTGACCTCGGCGAGAACATCACCACCCGCGGCATCGATCTGCTCGGCCTGCCGACCGGCACGCTGCTGCGCATCGGCGGGGCGGTGCTGGAGGTGACCGGACTGCGCAACCCCTGCCTGCAGATAGACCGCTTCCAGGAGGGGCTGCTCAAGCAGGTCGTCGGACGCGACGAAACCGGGACCCTCGTGCGCAGGGCCGGCGTCATGAGCGTCGTGAAGGAGGGCGGCGTGGTGCGGCCGGGCGACGTGATCACGGCGGAACTCCCCACCGGGCCGCACCGGCCCCTGGAGCGGGTCTGACCGGGCGCCCCCACGACGGCGGACGGTGACGCACCCCGTCGCACGACATCGGCCGGACACGGCGGCCGGACGCGACGGCCGGACACGGTGGCCGGCGGACACGGTGGCCGGGCCCCGGCCGCGGCCACCGCGTCCGGCCGGGTGGGCGGGAGCGGCGGACGAGTGGCGGACCGATCGCCGTCCGTTTCACCCGATAAGATCGAATTCATGATCAGATCGGTACGACCCCGGCGCCGCCACCGTCCCTCAGGCGGACAGCGGCGGGCCGTACTGCTGTCCCCGGTCCTCGTCACGGTCCTGATCACCGCCCTGGCGTTCTCCACCCCACGGGAGATCGCCTTCAGCCGCCTCCTGCCCGCGGCACCCGCCCTCGCGGCCGCGGTGTGGCCGGTGCTCCCGACGGTCCTGCTGGGGATGTCGTGCCTCCTGATCATGATCGGCATCAGCTTCGTCCACTCCGATCTGGGGACGCCGTACACGGTCGCCGCGATCGCCGCCGTCACCCTGGCCGCCGCCTACGCGAGCCATCTGCGGCTCCGGCGGGAGGAGACGCTCTTCCAGGTCCGGCTCGTCGCCGACGCGGCGCAGAAGGTGCTGCTGCGTCCGCTGCCGCACCGCCTCCACGACGTCGAGATCGAGTCGCTGTACCGGGCGGCCCAGGAACAGGCCCGGATCGGGGGCGACTTCTACGAGGTCGCCGACACTCCGTACGGGGTCCGGCTGCTCATCGGCGACGTACGCGGCAAGGGCCTGTCGGCGGTGGGGGCGGCCGCGGCGGCGATCAACTGCTTCAGGGAGAACGCGCACGACCAGCCCGACCTGAGGGGTCTCGTCCGCCGCATGCAGATCACCATGACCCGCTACAGCGCCGCGATCCCCGCCGCCGACGCGCCGGAGCACTTCGCCACCGCCCTGATCGCCGAGATCCCGGACGGTGGCGAGCACGTCAGTATCCTCAACTGCGGCCATCCGCCACCGGTGTTCGTACGCGACGGGCGGATCGACGTCCTGGAGCCCACCAGCCCCTCCACTCCCCTCAATCTCTCGGAGCTCCTCGGCGACCACTACCACGTCGACACCGCGGCCTTCTCCCCCGGCGACCGGATGCTGCTCTACACCGACGGCGTCTCGGAGACCCGTGACCGCACCGGCGAGTTCTTCCCGCTGCCGGACTGGGTCCGCCGGCACGGCGCGGCCCCGCCCCGCGAGCTGCTGGACACGCTCCACGCGGACCTGCTCCGTTACGGCGGCGGCAGACTCGACGACGACGTCGCGGCCCTCGCCGTACGCCGCCGGCCGCCCGCCCCGGTCCGCGCCCGCTGACGCGCGCTCCGGGCCCAAAGCGCCCGGCCGGGCCGTCGCCCCGCGCGGGATCCGGCCGCCGGCGGCGCCGCCGCGCAGGGGCCTCCCGGGTGGGGCGCGAGCGCAGGGGAACCCCCGATGACGGCCGAAGTGATTGACGCGCGGGGAGCCACGCCCTACCTTCTGACCGGCTTCCCGAACCACGTTCGACATGTCGACCGGATCTCTGCTCCGCTCCGCCCGCCGTCCTCCCCCCTCCCCCCCTGCATCGTCCTGAGGGCCCCGCACACCCCTTGGAGAACGCATGAACTCCCCTCCCCGCCCCTCCCGGCGTCATGTCCTCGGCATGGCCGCCGCGACGCCCCTCGCCGTGACCGGCGCGCTGACCCTCGGCGCCGACTCCGCCCACGCGGCCGACTCGGCGTACGTCATGACCTACTTCACCGAGTCGACCACCCTGGGCGAGGGCACCGACTACGGCCTGCATCTCGCCGTCAGCACGGACGGCCTGAACTGGACCCCGCTCAACCAGAACAACCCGGTGGCCGTCCCCACCCAGGGCGCGCTCGGCCTGCGCGACCCGTTCGTCCTGCGCAAGCAGGACGGCACCTTCGTGGTCCTCGCCACCGACCTGAAGGGCACGGACTGGAACTACGTCAGCCAGTACATCCACGTCTGGCACTCCACCGACCTGCGCACCTTCACCGGCTACCACCGGCTGAAGCTGCACGACATGAACACCCACTCCTGGGCGCCCGAGGCCTTCTGGGACGCGGGCCGGGGCCAGTACGCGGTCATCTACTCCGCGGTGAACTCCAGCGGCCACAACGTCATCATGGTCAACTACACGACCGACTTCCTCACCGCCTCCGCCCCGCAGGTCTTCTTCGACCCCGGCTACGACGTGATCGACGGTGACATGGCCGTCGGTGTGAACGGGGTCAACTACCTGTATTTCAAGAAGAACCAGACGCTCGTCGGAGCACGCTCCGCCTCCCTCGCCCCGGGCAGTTTCACGGAGTTCACCAGCGGCGTCGCCCACGGCGGCACCGAGGCCCCGACCCTCGTGAAGTCCCTGACGTCGAACACCTGGTTCCTGTGGGGCGACACCTACACCCCCAACGGGGTGTTCTACGCCTGGCGGTCCACCGACCTCGCGTCGGGCACCTGGACGGCGCTCGACCAGAGGACCTACACCCAGCCGCTCAACTCCAAGCACTGCGGGATCGCGCCGATCACGACGGCTCAGTACGACAACCTCGTCGCCAGGTGGGGCGCCCCCACCTGGAACCGCCTCAAGTCCTACAACCACCCGGCCCGTTACGTCCGCCACGCCAACTACGTGGGCCGCATCGACGAGTACCCCGTCGACCCGCCCACCGACTCCCAGTGGAGGCTCGTCCCCGGCCTCGCCGACAGCGCGGGGGTCTCCTTCCAGTCGGTCAGCCACCCGACCCGCTACCTGCGCCACTACGACTACCAGCTCCGGCTGGACGTCCCCGACGGCACGTCGGCGTTCGCGGCGGACGCCACGTTCCACCGCACGGCGGGCCTGGCGGACGCGAGTTGGTCGTCGTTCCGGTCGTACAACTATCCGACCCGGTACCTCCGCCACGCGAACTACGTGCTGCGCGTCGACGTGCCCGCCACGGCCACGGACCGGCAGGACGCGACCTTCCGGGTCGGTCACTGAGCCGCGGGGACACCCGCGCACGCCCGTCCCCGGCCGGTGCCGGGGACGGGCGTGTCGAGCACGGTCCGCTTCACGAGCGAGCGGCCGTCGACGGCCGGGGCGCGGTCGCGCGACGCGTCAGGACGCCACGAAGCGGGCGATCTGGCCGAGCACGCCCGTGTCCGCGAGGAACCCGATGTGGTTCTGGCAGAGGACGTTGTTGTTGGTCGCGCCGTCCAGCCGGGTGCTGGTGTACGGCAGGATGACGCCGTCGCACGCCGAGTACCACGTGGCGTACCTGGTGGCGCCCGGTGTCTCGTCGCCCGAGGTGATCTGGGAGATGAACGAGGAGCCCGGGTACATCTGCTGGCAGGTCGTGTAGATCAGGCAGGCGCCGGCGAACGTGGTGCCGTGGTTGGCGCCGGCGATCGAGGCGAGGTGACTGACGCTGGTGTTGCCGCCCAGCACCTTCAGGTAGTACTGGCTGACCAGGCCGCCCATCGAGTGGTTGACGATCGCGACCTTGCCCGCTCCGGTCCGCGCCTTCACGTTGTTCACGAAGGCGGCGAGGCCCTGGGCGTTGGTGATGTTGTTGCCGTAGGAGTTGTACTCGTAGGCGAAGAGGTCGGAGGAGGCCCAGCCGTTGAGCCGGAAGACGCTCATGGCGGTGACCCAGTTGGAGGCGTCGCCGGTGTATCCGTGCACGAAGACGACGGGCGTGCCGGTCGACAGCGCTCCGGCGGCCGCGTCCGACGACCGCGCCGCGGAGGCGGTGCGGGCCGCCGTGGTCGCGGAATCGGCCGCGCCGGCCGTCGACGCCGAGGAGAACAGGGTGAGTGCGGCCGTGGCGGCGGCGAGAACGCCGAGGAGCCGGCGTGGGGAACGACGACGCATGAGGGTCTCCTGACAGGGATGTGGGGTTGCGGGTGCCTGACCCGACCAGAGTCACGGGGCACGACGCGGGCGCCATCGGCCGAATCACCAGTGACCCGGTGGGCGCCGTCGAGGTCGTCGGCCGACGGTGCGGCCCCGCGTGACGACGGCGGTTCCGGCGTCACCGGCATCACCGTCGTCACCTCGCCGCGGGCTTCGCCCCACGGCGACCGGCCCGTCCGCACGGCACGGCACCGCACCGCCCCGGACATCCCTGTCGTCGAGCCGGCACTCCGCGGTCCGTCCCGGCGGCCTCTGACGGACCGTCCCGGCAGGACCTGACGGCTTGCCGGTTCGCCCCCGACGGAACCGTCCCGGCAGAATCCGACGGATCGTCCGCTTGATTTCTGACGGGTCGTCAGAAGAGTCTCGGCGGACCGGATCGCGGCGGCCCCGGTGGCACGTGCACCGCCGGGGCCGCCGCGGGGACCGGTGCGGCGCGCGTGCGCGGACGGCTCACACGGCGGAGTCCAGGCGTGCGCGCTGCTCGACGGTCAGCTCGCACGACACCCCCGCGAACGCCTCGTCCAGTTGCCCGGTGGTGCTGACGCCGACGACCGGTGTGGCGGCCGGGTTCCCGCCGGCCAGCCACGCCAGCACCACCCGGTTGCGGTCCGTGCCGGTCTCGGCGGCGACCTCGTCGAGCACCGCGAGCCGGCGGACGGTGCCCGGGTGGTCGTACTCCGCCGGCAGCGGCCTGTCCGCGCGGGTGTAACGGCCGCCCAGCAGCGGCGTGTACGCCCACAACGACATGTCCGGATGGTGCTCGAGGTGGTGGAGCACCTCGTCGGTGGCCGCGCCGAACCGGTGCACCACGCCGGGCCGGGTCCCGGGGCGCGGTCGCAGGTAGGTGTGGTGCAGCTGCACCGCGGTGAAGCCGGTGCCGCCGTGCGCCCGCGCCAGCTGCCGCGCCCGCTCGACCTGCCACACGGGGTGGTTGGAGCAGCCGAGCCGGCCGACCGTGCCGGCCGCCACCAGCTCGTCGAAGGCGGCGACCGTCTCCTCCAGCGGGGTGGCCGGATCGGGCATGTGCGCCCAGTACAGGTCGACGTGGTCCGTGCCCAGCCTGCGGAGACTGCCCTCGATCCCCTTCCTCACGGCCCCGGCCGACAGGCCCTCGGCCGCCTCCGGGAAACCTCCGGCCACGGTCGGCTCGCAGCCCACCTTGGTGCTGATCCTGACGCGGTCGCGGACACCGGGGCGGCTCGCCAGCCAGCGTCCGATCAGCGTCTCGCTCTGTCCGCCGAAGCCGCTCGGGTGGTCCCAGAACGCGTAGCAGTTCGCGGTGTCGATCCAGACGCCACCGGCGTCCACGAAACGGTCCAGGAGCGCGAACGACCGCCGCTCGTCGTGGACCGTGCCGAACAGCATGGCCCCGAGGGCCAGTTTCTCCGTCATGCCCCTCACGCTAGGCCGCTTCGGACCGGCGGTACGCTCCAATGTCGTGCCTGTTCCCCGGACCAATTCCGCGTGGGCGACGCTGCTCGAGCCCGGTCCCGCGAAGGGCGGGCCGCGCCGCCTGCACGACCGCCTGGCGCACGCCCTGCGCACCGCGATCCGGGACGGCCGGCTGGCCGAGGGGGCGGCCGTGCCACCGAGCCGGGCGCTCGCCGAGGAACTCGGCTGCTCCCGCTGGGTGGTGACGGAGGCGTACGGGATGCTCGTCGCGGAGGGCTACCTCCGCGCCCGGGTGGGTTCGGCCACGCGCGTCTCGTGGACACCGGACGCCGTGCCGCCGGTGCCCCTGGTGCCGCACGCGCCGGCGTCGCCGCCGGTCCGGTACGACCTCGCGCCCGGCCTGCCCGACCTGCGGGCCTTTCCCCGGCGCCGCTGGGCGGAGGCGGTCCGGGCGGTCACCGGCTCGGCCGTCCACTACGACCTCGGCCTGCCCGACCCGGCCGGGCACCCGGTGCTGCGCACCACCCTCGCGCAGTACCTGCGGCGCTCGCGGGGCGCCGACACCCGCGCCGCGTCCGTGTCCGTGTGCGCGGGCGCCACCGACGCCCTGTTCCGCGTCTGCCGGGCGCTGCGCGCCGGGGGGATCGTGGACCTGGCGGTGGAGGAGCCGGGGTGGGGGCGGCTGCGGGACGCCGCGACGAGCGCCGGCCTGCGCGTGCACCCCGTGCCGATGGACGGCGACGGCCTGCGCGTCGACGACCTCGCCCGCTCCCCGGCCCGGGCCGTCGTCGTCGGCGCGGCGCACCAGTTCCCCACCGGCACGGTGCTGTCCCCGGCGCGCCGGGCCCGTCTGGTGCGCTGGGCCCGCGAGGCGGACGGATTCGTCGTCGAGGACGACTACGACGCCGAGTTCCGCTACGACCGCTCCCCGGTCGCCGTGGTGCAGGGCATGGACCCCGGACGGGTCTTCCTGCTGGGCTCGGTCAGCAAGACGCTGTCGCCGGCCCTCGGCCTGGGCTGGCTGCTCGCACCCGCCGCGGCGGTCCCGCGGCTCCGTTCGGCGAACCCCGTCGCCGCCGCGCCACCGGTGCTGGACCAGCTCGCGCTCGCCACCTTCGTCGACCGCGGCTGGTACGACGCCCACCTGCGCGCGGCGCGGCGCCGTTTCCGGGCCCGTCGCGACCTCCTGGTCCGCACGCTCGCCGCCCGGGTGCCGCAGGGCCGCGTCGCCGGCACCGCCGCGGGGCTGCACGTCCTGCTGCACCTGCCGGACGGCACCGACACCCGCGCCGCGGTCCGGGCGGCGGCCG
The DNA here is from genome assembly GCF_055580685.1 of Streptomyces sp. NPDC031554. Lineage (NCBI taxonomy): Bacteria > Bacillati > Actinomycetota > Actinomycetes > Kitasatosporales > Streptomycetaceae > Streptomyces > Streptomyces sp. NPDC031554. Next base: position 7,504 of record NZ_JBVIKX010000007.1, read on the forward strand.
CGGCCGGACTGCGCCTGGCGGACCTCGGCGACTACCACCACGCGGACCCCCCGGTGCGGCCGGCGCTCGTCCTCGGGTACGGCAACATCACCGACACGGAGATCCCGCCGGCCGTCGACCTCCTGGGCGAGACCCTGCGCGCGGCACCGCGGTCCCGTCCCGCCCCGCCCGCGCCCCCGGCGTCCCGGCGGGGCCCGCCGCCGCCGTCTCCCCCACCGCCGGACGACGGCGCGGCGTCGGTATCGTGACGCGCGTCCCGGCCGTACGGCCGTCCCGCCGCCGACGTCAGGATCGACGTGACCGAGACCCGCACACCCGCCCCGCCCCGTCCCCTGCTGCTGGCCGACGGCCGGGACGCCGCCTCGGCCTGGACCCTCGATCCCGGGATGCGGCACCTCAACCACGGCTCGTTCGGGGCGGTCCCGCGCGTGGCGCAGGAGCGGCAGAGCGCGCTGCGGGACGAGATGGAACGGGCCCCGGTCGTCTGGTTCCCGCGGCTGCCCGGCCGGATCGCCGCCGCCCGGACGGCGCTCGCCGGCCATCTCCGGGTCCCCGCGCGGGACCTGGCGGTCGTGCCCAACGCGAGCGCCGGCGCGAGCGTCGTGTACGCGGCCCTCACCGCGCGGCCGGGCGGCGACGTCGTGGTCACCGACCACGGCTACGGCGCCGTCACCATGGGCGCCGCCCGGCTCGCCCGGCGCTGGGGCGGACGGGTGCGCACCGCCCGCGTCCCGCTCGACGCCGACGCGGGGCGGGCGTGCGCGGCGGTGCTGTCCGAGGTGGACGAGCGGGTCGCGCTCATCGTCGTGGACCAGATCACCTCGGCCACGGCACGGCTGCTGCCGGTCGGCCCCGTCGGCGAGGAGGCGGCCCGGCGCGGCATCCCGCTGCTCGTGGACGGCGCGCACGCCCCCGGTCTCCTCGCCGCGCCCCTGGAGGGCCTGGTCTGCGACGCCTGGGTCGGCAACCTGCACAAGTGGGGGTGCGCGCCGCGGGGGACCGCCGCGCTCGTGGCCCGCGGTCCGCTGCGCGGGGAACTGCGCCCGCTGATCGACTCCTGGAGCGCGGACGAGCCCTTCCCGGACCGTTTCGACCAGCAGGGCACGCTCGACGCGACCGGCTGCCTCGCGGCTCCGGCGGCACTGGACCTCATCGAGCGCACCTGGGGCTGGGACGCCGCCCGCGGGTACATGGACGAGCTGGCGGAGTACGGCGCCCGGGTGGTGGCGGACGCGTTCGGGGCGTCGGGGGGCCCGGCGGGACCGGTCGACGTCGGGATGCCCGTCCCGGGGATGCGCCTGGTCCGGCTGCCCGAGGGCCTGGGAACCAGCCGGATCGAGGCCGACGCCCTGCGCGACCGGGCGGCCGTGGAGCTGGGCGTCGAGGCCGCCTTCACCAGTTTCGGGGGGACCGGTTACCTGCGCCTGTCCGCCCACGTCTACAACACGCCGGACGACTACGAGTACTTCGCCGACGCCTGCGTGCCCGTCGTCGTGAAGTGGGCGCAGGAGGCCCGCGACCGGTGCTGACCCCCCGCCGCCGGACGGGCGGCGCGCGGGGCCGGCGGGTTCCGGTCGGCCGGGGCCGCACCCTGTCGTCCGGACGTGCCGGAGCGCCCGGCGCCGGTCGTGTGCGCGCGGCACGGGCTTCTCGGTGACCGGGATCGGCCGGTTCCTCGTGACGCCGCCGTCCGAGGCGGATCCGCGCACCCGCGGGGCGGCCGGGCCCGCCGCCCCGACGAGCGGATCGGCCGGCTCACGCGGCCGCTCGCCGGCCTGCGGCACGCGGCCGTCGGCGACCACGAGCCGGCCGTCGACCGCCCCGGCCTCGGGCGGGCCGTCGGCGACGTGTCCCCGCCGGGGTGGTCAGCGGGCGCCCCCGGCGTTCCGCTCCGGGGCCGCCCGATCGTCCCGGGCGCCGTCCCGGCCGCCGTCGCGGCTGACCGAGACCCGTCCCCCCGTGCCGGTCTCGGGCTTCAGCTCGACCTGTACCTGATGGGTCGTCTGGCGGTCGACCGAGCCGCCGAGTTCGGCCGTCACGACACCGATGCGCACTCCGCCGCGGCCCGTTCCGGAGTGGTGGACCTGCACGGTGAACGTCAGGCTCACCTTCTCCACGGTGAACCCCAGGTCCCGCCCCTGCGCCTCGTCGCGGGCCCGCTCCAGTTCGCCCCGGATCTGGCGGATCACCTCGGTCAGTCCCACGAATCCCGGCTCGTCCGTCAACTTGCCACCCCCGCAAGCTCGTTGAACTCGTGTCGCCCCAGTATGCGACAGGACCGAGCACTCGTATAGTCGTGGTATGGGGGGCGACGGGGGTGTCGATGACGGTACGTCACTGGAGACGCCCGGCTGGGCGGTACGCGTCCGGGGGGCGGACGGGAGGATCGCGGGCGCGGGCATCCTGCTGAGCCCGGACCGGGTCCTCACCTGCGCGCACGTGGTCGAGGACAGGAGCGCGCGGTACACCGCGGAGTTCGTCGGAGCGGCGCCCGGCCGCGCCGTGCCCTCGGTGACGGCGTGGGTCGACGGGGACGCCTACGTGCCGAACACCCTGGACGCCGACGGGGATCCCAGCGGTGACGTGGCGCTGCTGCGGCTGGAGCGCCCTGGGCCCGCCGACGGGACGACCCTGCTGTACCGGCTCTCCGCACCCGACCGCGCGGTGCAGATGTACGGCTTCCCCCACGACCACAACGGCGGCATCTGGTTCCGGGCCACCATCGTCGGCGGTTGCGGCCGCGACGGGCAGGTCCAGCTCAGTCCGACCAGCCCCGGCGAGTTCGCCAGTCCGGGGTGCAGCGGCTCGGGCGTGATGGACACCGCGACCGGAAAGGTCATCGGGATGCTCCTCAGCGGGATCGGCGACCGCCACGGGAACCGGTTCTCCTTCATGAGCCCGGCCGAGACCATCGTCCGGCACCTCCCCCGGACCGCCCGCTGGACCCGGGGAAGGACGGCCGTCGACGACCGGCTCAGGTCCACGCGCGAGGACGCGGCGGAGGCCCTGCTCGACGAACCGTTCGCCCAGCGCCTCGCCGACTGGCTCCAGAACGACGGACAGCAGGTGAAGATCAGTCTCGTACCGGCCGGCGACGCGGCACGGGCCGCCACCCTGCGCCGCGCCATCACCCTGGCCGACCGGGAGCTGCGCACCGCGGCCTCCGTGAGCCGGGCCTCCCTCGACCCGCCCGGCACCGTCCCGTCGGCCGGCGGCCACGACCTGGCGGTGGACGCGGCGGGGCTCACCGCGGCCCGGATCGGGGAGCGGATCGCGGAGCGCATGGGGCTCTGGCAGCATCCCGCCGAGCCGCCGGCCGAACGCATCCGCGCCGCGGACGTCACCCTCACCCTGGTCGTCGTCGGGGTCGACGAGGCCGTCGACCCGCCGGCCCTCCTGGACCTCCTGGAGACGCTGCGCGCCAAGGGCAGCCGTCTGCTGCTGGTCTTCCGCACCGCCGACGCGACCTACCACCGGGCCCGGCGCGAACTGGTCGTCGAACCCGAACGGGAACGCCGTGCGCGCCTGGTCGAACGGCTGGAACAGATCACCGGCCCCCTGGCACGGACCCTGCGCCGGCGCCTGGCGGCCGTACGGAGCGAGGACGTCGGGCCCGCCGACGCGGACCTGGTGGGAGCGCATGCCGCGCTGGCGGCGCTCAGGCGCGCCCAGGACGGTGACGCCGGGCCGCACCGGGACCTGGCCCGGTACGAGCGGCTCGCCGACCGGGTGGCCGCGCGGATGACCACGGCCATCGGCGTCCTCGACCGGCTCCGCGAGCGGCGGGCGGAACTGGACGGCAGGCTGCGCGGCTACCACGTCCTGCACCTGGACTCCGTGCGGGGCGAGGAGGAGGACCTGGCCCTGGACGCCCTCCGGCTCCACGCGCACGAGCTGCTGCAGACCAGGCCGTGCGACGTGCGGGCCGCCGAGGCCGCCGTGGCGGCCTACACCCGCCGCGTCGACGGCAAAGCCTCCCGCGGACCGGGCCCGGGACCGGGACGAGGAGGTGCCTCCGCGTCATGACATCCCCACCGGCGCCGTGCCCGAGACCCGACTGCGCGGGCGGCGTCATCATGGTGACCGGCTTCTGCGACACCTGCCACCGCCGGTCGCCCGGCACCGCCCGAGCGACCCCGGCACGGCCCGCCGCCCCCGAGGCGCCCGCGCGCCGGCCGGCCGGTCCGGCCGCCGACGCGCTCGACAACGACGGCCTGCTGCTCCTGCCGTACGTCCCCTCCCCCGAGCCGTCCGAGGCCGCGCCCGTCACCGCCAGGCCGCCCACCGGGGGCCGGCGCTGCGGCGTCGACAACTGCGCCGGCACCATCGGTGTCGCCTACGCCGGCGGTCCCGCCCTCACCCGCGGCTACTGCCCCCAGTGCGGACGGGAGTACTCCTTCGAACCGAGGCTGAGGCCCGGCGACCGGGTCGGCGGCCACTACCGGGTGCTCGGCTACCTCGACGTGGGCGGCATCGGCTGGGTCCACCTGGCGGAGGACACCAGGGTGCCGGACCTGCACGTCGTCCTCAAGGGGCTGATCAACACCGGCGACGCCGTCGCCCGGCGGTCGGCCGTCGAGGAGCGCCGCTCGCTCACCACGCTCCACCACCGGGACATCGTGCGCATCGTGACGTACGTGCAGCACCAGGAGCCCGGCGGGACGGAGCCCACCGGCTACATCGTGATGGAGTACGTCGGCGGCCGCTCGCTCGACTGGATCCGGCGCGCCTCCGAGGAGGAACTGGCACGCCTGTTCGGCGGCTCCTTCGGCATCGGCCACGTCATCACCTACGGCTGCAAGATCCTCGGCGCCCTGGAGTACCTGCACGCCCAGGGGCTGCTGTACTGCGACATGAAGCCCGACAACGTCATCCACTACGGGCGCGACATCAAGGTCATCGACCTCGGCGCCATCCGGCGCACCGACGACCGCACCTCCAGCCTCGTCTACACCTCGGGGTACGCGCCGCCGAAGCCGGAACGCGACGAGCGCGGCTTCCACGTCGACACCGACCTGTACACCGTCGGCAGGACGCTGGAGACCCTCGCCGCCCGCGCCGAGCCGGCCGCCGGGCTGGCCGCCCGTTCGTTCGACGCGCTGATCAGGCGCGCCACCCACGCCGAGTGGGCGGCCCGGTTCGGCTCCGCCGCCGAGATGTCCCGCCAGTTGTGGGAGGTGCTGCGCGAGCACCAGGCGCTCAGCGGGCACGAGCCGTACCCGGAACGCTCCACCCGGTTCGAGCCGACGGCGGCGGTCTTCGGCGCGGTGCTCGGCACGGTCCCCGCGCCGGCCCACTGGACCGGGCGCTCCGGCCCCGGGGTGCCGGAGCTGCCGGTCGGCCCGCCGGATCCCGCGGACACCGCGCGGGCCCTGCCCGTGCCGATCCCCGACCCGCACGACGCGGCCGCGGTGCTGCTCGGCGGTCTCGTGTCCGGCAGCCCGGAGCGCATCGCGGAACGGGCCGGACGGGACCCGGCGCTCGACACGGTGGAGACCTCCCTGTGGCTGTGCCGCGCCTATCTCGACGCCGGGGACCCGGGCCGGGCGGGACGGTGGCTCGACCGGGCCGACCGGCAGAGCGGCGCCTACGACTGGCGGATCTACTGGCACCGGGGGCTGCTGTTGCTGACGCTCGGTCAGGTCCAGCGAGCGGAGGGCGAGTTCGCGGCCGTCTACGCCTCGCTGCCCGGCGAGTCGGCACCGAAACTGGCCCTCGGTTTCTGCGCGGAGCACCTCTCGGCGGCGGAACACCAGACCGAGGCCTACTACGAGGCCGTGTGGCGGCGGGACCGCACGCAGGGCAGCGCGGCGTTCGGGCTCGCCCGGCTCCATCTGCGCCGCGGGGACCGGACCCGGGCCGTCGCGGTCCTCGACGAGGTCCCGACCACCTCACGCCACTACGACGCCGCGCGCGTCGCCGCAGTCCGGGTGCTCACCGGCCGGCTGGCGGCCTCGGGGCCCACCGTCGCCGAGTTGGGCGAGGCGGACCGGCGGCTGGCCCGGCTCCAGGAACACCTGTCCGGCAGCGGGACGTGGGACCGGCTGGTCGCCGAGGTCCGCGGCAACGCCGTCGCCTGCCGGCCGCCCGACGGCTGGGGTCCCCGCTTCCCGGCCGGTGACCGGTTCGGTCCGCAGGACACGCCGCGGGCCCTGAGCGCGCTGTTCTCCCGCTCGCTGAAGAGGCTCGCGGACCAGGCGGGGGACGCCGCCGAGCGCGGCGACCTGCTCGACCGGGCGTACGCGGTCCTGCCGCGGGCCGTCGGCCTGCGGGAGCTGCTGCGCGGATGGCGGCGGACGCCGTGACGGGGCGGTGGCGTGCCGCGAGGGCGGCGTCGTCCGCCCGGCGGACCGGGGACACGCCCCGCGGGGGAGGCACTTGCACGACGCGCACCGGGCCCGCGGGCGGCACGCCGGCGGGCCGGACCGGGCCGACGGGCCGCCGACGAGGGCGAGGAGCACCGACACCGTGAACACAGGGGCATCCGCGAACGGGGAACCGGCCGGCGCGGGGACGGACGACACGGCCGCGACCGACGCCGGCACGCACGGCGCGGGGACGGGCGGCGCGGGGGTGGCGGGGAGCGCCTCGGCCGGCCTCGACATCAGCCAGTGGAAGTACCTGTCCGGCCGGGCGGGCGAACCGCAGATGCACGCCATCGTGACCGTGCGGGCGGACGGCACCGGCGGCGGCGCCGCGGGTCCCGTGCTGGCACAGGTGCTGGTCGTGGACTGCTCCAGTTCGATGGCCTATCCGCAGGAGAAGCTGCGCGCGGCCCACCAGGCCGCCGTGGCGGCGCTGCGGCTGCTCCCCGACGGCACCCCCTTCGCCGTGGTCCGGGGCACCCAGTCGGCGAGCATGGTGTATCCGGCGGCACCGGGCATGGCCCGGGCGGACGCCCGGCACCGTGCGGAGGCGGAACGGGCCGTGCACCGCCTGGTCGCGGGCGGCGGCACCTGCATCGGCAGCTGGCTCGACCTGGCGCGCCGGCTGCTGACGGAGACCGACGCGCCCATCGGGCACGTCCTGCTGCTGACCGACGGCAAGAACCAGCACGACGACCTGATGCCGCTGGCGGACGTCCTGGAGGCCTGCGCGGGACGCTTCGTGTGCGACGCCTGGGGCATCGGCGACGGCTGGGACGGCCGGGAACTGCTGCGCATCACCAGCCGTCTGCACGGCCGGACCTCCTCCGTGCGGGAGGAGGCGACGCTCGCGCGCGAGTACGAACAGCTGATGCACCGGCTGCTCGCCAAGAGCGTTCCCGAACTGGTGATCTCGGTGACCCCCATGGCCGGGGCGGGGGTGCGCTACCTCAAGCAGGTCTTCCCCACCGAGGTGGAACTCGCCCCCGTCGGCACGGACGACGACGGGACGCGACGGTTCGTCACCCGGGCGTGGGGCGACGAGACCCGCCGCTACCAGCTGTGCCTGTCCGCCGACCCCACCGGGCGGCCCCGCGGGGAGGACCTCCAGCTCGCGGTGGTCTCCCTCGACGTACCCGGCGGCGGGGTGGAGCTCACGCCGCCCCGGCCGTGCCTGGTGCACTGGACCGACGACGCGGCGCTGTCCGGGCACAGCGACGTCCACGTCGAGCACTTCGAGCAGCACCAGCGGCTCGGCGAGGCCGTCGCGGCCGCCACCGACGCCCACCGCGCCGGTGAGCGCGACGCGGCACAGCATCATCTGGGCAGGGCCGTGCGGCTCGCCCACGCCATCGGCGCCGACCAGTCGCTCGGCCGGCTGGAGCGGCTCGTGGAGATCGACGACCCCGCGGCGGGGCGGGTCCGGCTGCGTCCCGGCGTGGCGGCCGTCGACTTCGAGCACCTGATCACCGCCAGCAGTCACAGCACGTACGGCCCCGCGTCGGACACCGCCGACCCGGTGCTCGCCGGCGGTCCGGGGCCGACGACGCTGCGGTGCCCGGCCTGCGAGGGGGAGGTGCCGGCCGCGGCGCGCTTCTGCCCCCGGTGCGGGCACGGACTCCGGGGGCGGCCGTGAGCACCACCGGACGGGACCTGGTCCGCAGGCTCCGGCTGCTGCTGGTCCTCGGGGCCGTCACCACCGTCGCCCTGTTCGCCGCCTACCGGGGCGTGCACGACGACACGGTGCCGCTGGCGTCGTCGAGCACGCCGGGGATCCTGGCCGTGGACACCGCGAGGACCGCGCTGCAGCGCGCGCACGCGGCCGTCGAGGGGGGCGGGGTGGCGGGTGACACGACGGGCGAGTTCCACACGCAGCTGTCGGTCGCCCATCAGAGCATCGCCGTCGCGGCCGCGGAGAACGTCACCGGCCCGGCGGACCGGCACACCCTGCAGACCGTCACCGGGCTGATCACCGTCTACTCGGCCTGGGTGGAACGCGCCGGCAAGGAGCCGGACGCGTCGCTGCGCCGGGCCTACCTGCACTACGCCGGACAGGGCCGCGACGACATCGTCGACCGCCTCGACGAGCTGCGCGCCGAACAGGTGCGGGTCGCCCGGCGGCAGGCTTCCTTCCCCTGGCCGCTGTGGCTGGGCTGGGGCGCGGTCCTGGTGCTGTGCCTCGCCCTGTGCGCGGCGCTGGTGGAGGCGCAGCGCTTCGCGCGGCTCCGCTTCCGCAGCGCGGTGCACCCGCCCCTGCTCGCCGCCACGGTGCTGTGCGCGAGCGGGGTGGCGGTCCTGGGCTGGTTCACCGTACGGGCGCACGCGGCGATGCGCGACTCCCTCGCGGAGCTGCGCACGGCCCGGTCCGCGGACGCGATCCCCGAGACCGGTGCGGACGTGGGGCGGCACATGGCGGACGCGGGTCTGTGGGCGTCCCTGTCCGAATGGATCCTCGTGGGAGGGGCGTTGCTGATGGCGCTGATATGGGTGGGGCTGTGGCCGCGCATCGCCGAGTACCGGTTCAGGGCCCCGCGATGAGACGCCCGCGGCCCCGTACGCTCGGCGTCGTCTGCGTCTGTCTGGCCCTGCTCGCGGCCGGGGTGGTCGCCGGGGTGCGGTGGGCGCGCGGTTGGACGGGCTCGGTGACCGTGCTCGCCAACTGGAGCGGTGACGAGAAGGACCAGTTCGAGCGGGCCATGCGGCGGTTCGAGGAGGAGTACCGCATCGACGTCGTCTACCAGGGCAGCTCCGCGCTGAGCCAGGTGCTGGCCGCCGACCTGGCGGCCGGGACCCAGCCCGACGTGGTCGTGCTGCCGGGTCCGGGCGAGCTGATGGCCTACGCGGCCGAGGGCCGGCTGGCACCGCTGGACGGCCTGTTCGAGGCCGGCGCCTACGACCGCGTGTGGATGCCGAAGGTGGCGGGCGGGGACGGCCGGGAACGCACCTACTGGCTGCCGGTCAAGACCGGTCTGAAGAGCATGGTCTGGCACGCGGGCGGCCTGTCGGCGGACCGCGTCTCCCGGCTCGCCGCCGACCCCGGCGGCTGGTGCCTCGCCATGGGGTCCGGCGCGACCTCCGGCTGGCCGGGCACCGACTGGGTGGAGGACGTCCTGCTCCAGCAGTCCGGCCCCCGGGTCTACGAGCGGTGGGCGACCGGCGGCATCGCGTGGACGGACCCCCGGGTGCGCAGGGCCTGGCGGACGTGGGGCGACATGGTGGGCGCGGGCGACAGGAGCCGTGTCGACCGGGTGCTCCAGGACGACTTCGGCCGGGACTGCCCGCGGCAACGCCTGGAGCACCAGGGGTCGTTCCGGGACGCCCACTGGAAGCGCGTCGCGGGCGACTTCGTCCACTCCGCCGAGGTGATCCCCGGCGCGGAAGGCGGTTCTGACCGGTGGGAGGTCTCCGGCGACCTCGCGGCCCTGCTGAACGCGACCGACGAGGCCCGGCAGCTGATCCGCTTCCTGGCCGACCCCGGCACCGGGCTGCCGGACTTCTCGGCCAACAGGAAGGCCGCGGCTCCGGACGGCCGGCGGGATCCCCTGAAACGGAAGGTCGGTTCGATCCTGCGCGGCTCCGAGCGCCATCTGTGCTGGGACGCCTCCGACACCATGCCCCCCGCCCTGCGCGACGCCTTCCACCAGGCGGTCCTGCGCTTCCTCGTCGCGCCCGACCGGCTGGACGAGCAGCTGCGGGCCCTGCAGGCGCTGAGCGGCGGACCGCGCCCGGCACTGCCGGTGTGCGGCACCGGCCCCACGACGGCCTGACGGCGCTGTGGCACGATTTCCCCTCGACCACACCGTTCTGGGGGACATCATGCGCACTCGCGCCTCGGTCATCGTCGCCGCGGGGCTCCTCGCGCTCACGGCCTGCTCGTCCGGCAAGGACGACGGCGCGTCCGCGAGCGACTCCGGTCCGGCCGACGCCGAGCAGACCGTCGCCGTTCCGCGGGAGCACGAGGGGGACGACCTGGAGGCCGCCGCGGCCGTCTACACCTCGGCCTACTTCGCGGGCGACACCGACACCGCGTACGGCATGCTCTCCGCGCGCTGCCGCGAGAAGATCGGCGCGGACGCGTACGCCGCCGTCGTGCGGCGGGCGAAGGCCGACCACGGGCCGGACCACCCGGCGACCGACGTACGGGCCGAGGTGTCCGGCGAGCTCGGCCGCGTCAGCTACAAGGTCCAGGGCCTGCCCGAGTTCGACCAGCGGGAGCAGCCGTGGGCACTGGAGGACGGCGGCTGGAAGTACGACGCCTGCTGACCTCCCGGCGCGCGGGCGCCCCCTCGTCGCGGCTCGGGGAACGTCACCGCCCGCGGGGCGGCCGCGGCCGCCCCGGCCGGTCCTCCCGGCGACGGGCCCCGGCCCTCTCGGCCCCGGCACATCGCCGAAACCCGTCGGCGGCGGGCCGGGGCCACCGGACGGCCCGGCCCCGCGGCCGGGGACGGCCGGGGACGGCCGAGGCCCGGGTCGGTCGCCGTACGGGGCCTGCCCGCCGGGAGGAGCCGGGCTCCACGGGGAGGACGGGACCGCCTCCGGGACTCGGCGGCCGGGGCCCGGCGGGCGTCGCGGTGCGGCGTCCGCCGGGCGGGGGATCAGGCGCCGGGGAGCACGCCGGTGCGGGCGACCTCGGAGTACCAGCGGGCACTGGCCTTGGGGATGCGCGTGCCGGTCGGGTAGTCGACGTAGACGGCGCCGAAACGCTTGCTGTAGCCGTATCCCCACTCGAAGTTGTCGAGCAGCGACCAGAGGAAGTAGCCGCGCACGTCCGCGCCGTCCGCGATGGCCTGGTGGACGGCGGCCAGGTGGCCGCGCAGGTAGGAGATGCGGGCGGGGTCGTTGACGTCGCCGGAGGGGTCGGCGTAGTCGTCGAACGCGGCACCGTTCTCGGTGATGACCAGCGGCAGTCCGGGGAAGTCCGAGGCCAGTCGGCCCAGCAGTTCGTGCAGGCCGCTCGGGTCGACGGCCCAGCCCATGGCGGTGGTCTCGCCCGGGGGCTGGTGGAAGGCGACGTCGTCGGCGGCCGGCCACGGGCTGTGGGAACTCCGGCCGTGCCCGTCCGAGGTGTGGGTGCCGCTGCCGTCCGCCCGGGAGACCACGGTGGGCGTGTAGTAGTTGACGCCGAGGAAGTCCAGCGGCTGGTGGATCCGCCCCAGGTCGCCGTCGTGGACGAAGGACCAGTCGGTCAGCGGCGCGGTGTCCTTGAGGAGGTCCTCCGGGTAGGCGCCCCGCAGCATCGGTCCGGTGAAGACCCGGTTGGCCAGCGCGTCGATGCGGCGGACGGCGTCGGCGTCGGCGTCGTCGCCGGTGAGCGGACGGAGGTGGTGGAGGTTGAGCGTGACCGAGCACCGGGCGTCGGCGGGGATGCGGTCGCGCAGTGCCTGGACGGCCAGGCCGTGGGCCAGGTTGAGGTGGTGGGCGGCGCGCAGCGCGTCGACCGGGTCGGTGCGGCCGGGGGCGTGCACGCCGGAGCCGTAGCCGAGGAAGGCGCTGCACCAGGGTTCGTTGAGGGTGGTCCAGGTCTTCACCCGGTCCCCGAGCGCGTCGGCGGCCAGGGCCGCGTACTCGGCGAACCGCTCGGCGGTGGCGCGCTCCGGCCAGCCGCCGGCGTCCTCCAGCTCCTGCGGCAGGTCCCAGTGGTAGAGGGTGGCGACGGGCTGGATGCCCTTGTCCAGCAGCTCGTCGACGAGCCGCCGGTAGAAGTCCAGGCCCTTCTGCGCGGCGGGACCGCGGCCGGTGGGCTGGATCCGGGGCCAGGCGAGGGAGAAGCGGTAGGCGCCGATGCCGAGGTCGGCCATCAGCGCGACGTCCTCGCGCCAGCGGTGGTAGTGGTCGGTGGCGATGTCACCGGTGTCGCCGTTGCGGACCCGGCCCGGGGTACGGGCGTAGGTGTCCCAGATGGACGGCGTGCGGCCGTCCTCCGCGGCGGCCCCCTCGATCTGGTAGGAGGCGGTCGCTGAACCCCAGAGGAATCCCTCGGGGAAGGTGCGGGGGGTCTCCGGACCGGGAGCGGGGTGCTGGTGTGCTGCGGTGACCACGTGGGTCCTTTCCGGGTGGGTGAGTGGGTGAGTGGGTGGGCGGGTGTGCCGGTGAGGGGCGGGTGCGGGGCGGAACCGGTGGCCGGCCGGTGTGCCGGTGTGCCGGTCAGCCCTTGACCGCGCCCGCCATGATGCCGCTGACGATCTGACGGCCGAAGACGACGAACATCGCCAGCAGCGGCAGTGTGCCGAGCAGCGCGCCCGCCATGATCAGGGACTGGTCCCGGACGTATCCGGCGCTGAGCTGGGTGAGGGCGACGGGCACCGTCGGGTTGGTCATGTCGAGCACCACGAAGGGCCAGAAGAAGTCGTTCCAGGCGTGCACGAACGTGATCATGAACAGGACGGCCATCGCGGGGCGCGCCACGGGCAGCACGATGCTCCAGAAGATCCGCAGGGAGTGCGCGCCGTCCACGCGGGCGGCCTCGACCAGCTCGTCCGGCAGCGCCTCCGACAGGTACTGCCGCATGAAGAAGACGCCGACCGCGCTCACCAGGGTGGGGAAGATGACGGCGGGCAGCTCCTGCGACCAGCCCAGCTCGGACATCATCATGAACAGCGGCACGACACCGAGCTGCGGCGGCACCATCATGGTGCCGATCACCAGCATGAGCAGGACGTTGCGGCCCTTGAACCGCAGTTTGGCGAAGGCGAAGCCGGCCAGCGTCGCGAACATGACGGTGGACAGGGCGATGACGCCGGCCACGATCAGGCTGTTGATCATGGCCTTGCCCATCGCCGCCTCGTCCCAGGCGCGGGCGAGGTTGCTGAAGAGGTTCGGGCCGGGGAGGAACGGCGGCGGCGTCTGGCTGACGCGGGTGTTGTCGGTGGAGGCGGCCACCATGGTCCAGTACAGCGGGAAGATCGACACGACGGCCGTGATCGCGAGCAGGACGTAGGCGAGCGGGCCCGCGTGGTGCTGGCGGCCGGCGCGCTGGCCGAACAACCGCCGGCCGTCGCGGGCGGCGGGCTTCCTCGAGGCGGTCCGGGCCGGAGCGTCCGCCCGGACCGGCAGGCTTTCCGTGGTCATGGGGACTCCTGGTCAGGACGTGCGGGAGCGCAGGCGCTTGATCAGGCGCTGCGTGACGAAGACGAGGACGAGCAGCAGGAACATCGCCCAGGCGACGGTCGCCGAGCGGCCCATCTGGTAGTTCTTCCAGCCCTCCTCGTACAGCAGCAGCCCCAGCGTCTGGTACTGGTTGTCCGCGCCGCCCGTCACGCCGTTGGGCCCCTGCCCGAAGATCAGCGGTTCGCCGAACAGCTGCGTCGCGCCGATGGTGGACAGCACGATGGTGAAGACGATGGTGGAGCGGATGCCGGGCACGGTGACGTGGGTGAACTGCTTCCAGCGGGAGGCTCCGTCGATGGCGGCGGCCTCGTAGCGGTCGGCCGGGATGGCCTGCATGGCGGCCAGGTACAGCAGCGCGTTGTACCCGGTCCAGCGCCAGATGACGATGGTGGAGATCGCGGCCTGGGCGGGCCACTTGTCGGCCTCCCAGTTCACCGGGTCCAGCCCGACCAGACCGAGCGACCAGTTGATCATGCCGAAGTCGCGTTCGAACAGCATGGTGAACACGAGGGCGGCGGCGCCGACCGAGGTGGCGTAGGGGACGAGCGAGGCGATGCGGAAGAAGAGCGAGCCGCGCATCTTGTAGTTGAGCAGGTGGGCCAGGCCGAGCGCCATCAGCAGCTGCGGCACGGTGGAGATGACGCCGATGGTGATGGTGTTCGCCGTCGCGTTCCAGAACCGGGAGTCGTTCCAGAGGGCGACGTAGTTGTCGAACGCCACCCACTCCATGACGTCGAGGGTGGCCAGTTCCACCCGGTGCAGGGAGATCCAGGAGGTGTAGATCAGGGGGTAGAAGCTGAACGCGGCGAACACGACGAAGAACGGGGCGACGAACGCGTACGGCGCGCCCTTGACGTCCAGCCGGTGCAGCAGCGCGCCGCGCCGCCGGCCCGAGCCGCCGCCGTCCGGCCGGGACGGTCCTCGACGCCCCTCGCCGGCCTGGGCCTTGGTGATGGAGGTGGCCACCGGAGTTCCTTTCTGAGAGCGGAGGGTGAGCCGGCCGCCCGGGCCCGCCGGCGAAGTGCGCGGGCCCGGGCGGGCGGTGGGACCGAGGGGTCAGCCGACCGCCTTCTCGATGCGCTCCGCGGTGGTGCTCCAGGCCTTGTCGCGCGAGGTGCCCTGCTGCTCGACGAGGGTCAGGCCCTGCGAGAAGATGTCCTTGATCGTGCCGTCCTTGCGGCCGAGGACCTGCTTGTCGGGGATCTCCCGGGCGGCCGCGCCGAAGATCTGGCCGATCGGGGCGTTGTTGAAGTACTCGGAGGTGACGTTCTGCACCTCGGGCATCTCCAGCGCCTTCTGCGAGGACGGGACGCTGCCCTGCTTCTCGAAGATGTGCGCCTGCTGTTCGGGCGCGGTCAGCCAGGCGACGAGCTTCTTGGCCTCCTCCTTCACCGGGCTCTGCTCGACGACCCCGAGGAAGGAACCGCCCCAGTTGGCGCCCTTGGGCGCCTTGGCGACGTCCCACTTGCCCTTGTTGGCGGCGCCCGCCTTCTCACCGATGTGGCCGAGCATCCAGGCCGGGCAGACGGTCGTGGCGAAGGTGCCGTTGGCCAGGCCGGGGTCCCAACCGGGCTGGAACTGGCGGAGCTTGGCGGTCAGGTCGGCCTCCGCCGCGTCGGCGGCGAGGTTCCAGGCCTCCTTGACGACGGGGTTCTTGTCGTAGATCAGCTCGCCCTTGGCGTCGTAGTACTGCTCGGGGTAGCCGTAGACCATGGCGTTGAACAGGCCGCTCGCGGCGTCCATGTACGCCACCTCGCCGCCCTTGAAGTCCTTCTTGAAGGTGCGTCCGACCTCGACGTACTTCTTCCAGTCCCCCTGCCAGAGCTTGGCGACCTCCTCCCGGTCGGTGGGCAGGCCGGCCTTCTCGAAGTAGTCCTTGCGGTAACAGACGGCCATGGGGCCGATGTCGGTGCCGAGTCCGAGCACCTTGCCGTCCGCGGTGGTGATCTGGGACTGCTTCCACGGCAGGAAGTGGTCGGCGCCGGTCACGTCGGAGAAGTCCGCGAACTTGTCGGCCTGGGTGTCGACGATCTCCTTGGCGCGGCCGATCTCGATGCCCTGGACGTCCTTCAGACCCTTGCCGCCGGCCAGCCGGGTCTGCAGCGCGGTGTAGTACGTCTGCTCGTCACCGGCCACCTCGGCCTTGATGTCGACGTTCGGGTTCTCCTTCTCGTACTGCTCGAGCAGGCCCGTCTCCTTGAAGCCCATCACCCCGTACATGCCCATGGTGATGGTGACCTTGCCGTCCTTCTTGCCGCCACCCGTCGCCGAGTCGTCACCGCCTCCACAGCCGACGACGAGCGCGAGCGCACCGGCGGCCGCGACGACCGCGGCCGCTCGCGTGCGCGGGGTCCTGTGAGTGCTCATGAATGTCCTCCTAGCGACGGCGCTGACGCACCGGAGTGGCGGTATGGGTGGGGCCATGGCGTGACAATGAGCGATGGGAACGTGCCCACCAGACGGTGGGAACGTTCCCACCGGCGGATGGAAGACTCGTGGCAGCGGGCGGCCATGTCAATGACTTGAAAACAATTCGTTGCCGAACCGGACGTCCGGCGTTCGTTTCCCGACCCGGCGAGGGTGCTGCCGCCATCGTGGCGTCTGCCACAATTGCCGCTGGTCACGTCCGCGGCGCCGCCGTCGCGGTAGCCGTCCGGAGGAGCACATGACAGGGAACCGTCAGCCCACGATCAAAACCGTCGCGGCCCGCGCCGGGGTGGGGCGGACCACGGTGTCCCGCGTCATCAACGGCTCGGACCTCGTCAGCGCGGACGCCCGGGAGCGGGTGCTGGCGGCGATCGAGGAACTGAACTACATCCCCAACTCCGTGGCCCGGGGCCTGGTGACCAGCCGCACCGACTCGGTGGCGCTGGTGATCCCGGAGTCCGAGAGCCGGCTCGGATCGGAGCCGTTCTTCGCCGCCCTGATCCGCGGTGTGAGCGCGGCGCTCGCCGAGGCCGGGACCCAGTTGCAGCTCACGCTCGTCCGCGACCAGCTCGAACGGGACCAGCTCACCACGTCGGTGGCGACCCGCCGGGTCGACGGCGTCCTGCTGGTCTCGGTCCACGCGCACGACCGGCTGCCCGGCATCCTGGAGGAGATGGGGCTGCCCACGGTCCTGGCCGGCCGCAGGGACGAGCGGGAGCGGCTGAGCTACGTCGAGTCCGACAACGCCGGGGGCGCCGCGGCGGCCGTCCGGCACCTGCTGGACAGGGGCCGGCGCCGCATCGCCACCATCACCGGGTCGCTCGACATGGACGTCGGCCGCAGCAGGCTGGCCGGCTGGCGCGACGCCCATCGCGAGGCGGGCGAGCAGGCCGACGAATCCCTGGTCGAGGGAGGCGACTTCACCGAGGAGGGCGGGCGGCGGGCGATGTGTTCGCTTCTTGAACGCGCGCCGGAGCTGGACGCCGTGTTCGCCGCGTCGGACCTCATGGCCGTCGGGGCCATGGCCGAACTGCGCCGCCGGGGGCTGCGGGTGCCGGCCGACGTCGCCGTCGTCGGGTTCGAGGACTCCGTGCTCGCCCGCCACACCGCCCCGCCGCTGACCACGGTGCGTCAGCCGGTGGAGGAAGTGGGCCGGACGATGGCCCGGATCCTGACCGACATCACCCGACACGGCGCCGAACGGCAGCAGTTGACGCTGCCGACCGAGCTGGTGGTGCGCGAGTCGTCGTGACGGGCGCCGCGCCGTGCCGGACGCGCGGCGGGAGCCTGCCGAGGACCTCGCGGTCCGGGACGCGGCGGGCACCGGTGAAGGAAGTGCGGGGGGTGCCCGCAAGTCCGGTGAAGAAACCAGGTGTTCGGGCTGTGTGTTCTTCCGTTCGCCGGGCACCAGGAGCGGCGGAGGTTGATAACTATGGTTCCCCTGCTTCTCGTTCTCCTGCTGGCCCTGATCCTCTTCGGCGCGGGCTTCGCGCTGAAGGCACTGTGGTGGATCGCCGTCATCGTGCTGGTCGTGTGGCTGCTCGGCTTCGTCATGCGCAGCGCCGGCACCGGCGGCCGCAAGGGCCGCTGGTACCGCTGGTGACCCGCTGGACGGCGGCAGGGCTGTGGGCCCCGGGCGATCCCGGGGCCCACAGCCCTGCCCGGACCGGTGGTGCCGTCGCACCGGACCGGCGGCGGTGCCGTCACACCGGTCCGCGCCCGACGGCACCGCCGGCGGTCCCGTCGGCCAGGGGGATGCGGGCGGTGATCCTTTTGCCGACCGCCTCCTGACGGACCGACAGGTCCTCGGTCACCGCCTTGACGATCTCCAGCCCGTGCTGGCCGATCCTCGCCGGATCCGTGGTCCGCGCGGCGGGGACCGTGGGGTCGCTGTCCCACACGGTCACCTCCACGCTGCCGGCGGTGATCCGCAGCTCCATCAGGACGGGGCCGGGAGCGTACTTGCGGGCGTTGGTGACCAGTTCGCTGACCACCAGCTGGGTCAGGTCCCTCGCGCGGGCGGACACGGCCGATCGGTGACCGTCACGGGCCTGGTCGAGGAAGGCGGTGGCGTGGCGGCGGGCCTCGGCGATGCAGCCGTCGTCCCCGCCCAGGGCGAAGCCGGCGCGCAACGGAAGGTCGCCGGGCGCCCTGCAGTCGCCGTCCTCGGCCTCGGATCCCACCAGCATGCCTGACTCCCCGTCCACCCGAGCGCGAATGTCCCACCAGGTGACTACGTCTGCCCCGGATGCACCGTCCGGAACGGGCGATCGCGTGCCCCCCGCCCGGGCGGTGAGGCAGAATCATCCACGCGTGGTCCTGACCCGGAGCAAGCGTAGACGCAGTCGAGGAGACGGTGACCGACATCCCGAAAGCAGACCGGCCGGACGGGCTCGTCGTCGAGCAGAGCGTGGTCGACGGCGTACGCGTCGTGACCGTGCGCGGCGAGATCGACCACGACGTCAAGCACGTGCTCGACGAAGCCCTGTCGCCGCGGTACGGGGCGGCGGCGCCGTCACGGATCGTGGTGGACCTCAGCGGCGTCACCTTCATGGACTCCAGCGGCATCAACGTCCTCGTCGTCGCCCACCGGGCCGTCCGCGCGACCGCGGGGTGGCTGCGCATCGCCGGCGCGCGGGCGTCGGTCCTGCACGTCCTGCACATCGTGGGGATCGACGAGGTCATCCCCTGTCACGCCACCGTCGAGCAGGCCCTGAGCAACCCCTGACCCGCCCGGCACGCCCCACCCACCCCGGTACGCCTTCCGCCCGAGGGCCGGAGGAGGCCCCCGGGGGTGTCGCCGTCGGGCGCCACCGCACGCGTCCGTGTCCGCGGCGCACGGGTCCGGCGCGGCGCGGACCCGTGCGGGGTCGTCCCGCCGAACCCGGGATCACCGGGGTGACGGCCGCCGCCCTCCATGATGACGGGGCGCACGGTCCCGGCGCGGTCGCGGCATCGGCGCAGGGGGCTCCTTGCGGGGCCGGCCGTCCGGTCCGGACGGGCCCCGTTCCGGGCGCCACCCCCGGCCGGCCGGGGGTGGCGCAGCCGTCCAGGACGGACCCGACGCCGCCGCACGGGTGGCGCCGGCCGCGACGGAGAACACCGTGCGGACGGCTCCCCCGGACCCACCGGACCACGGGAGCGACCGGACGGCCGCGAGGGAACCGCCGGGGACCGTGAGGAACGCGGGGAGCGCCACCCACGCCGTCACTTGCTTGACTGGTGACGATTTGAGGTGAGACGATGGGGTCACCGCCCGCTCCGCCGAAGTTCGTCGACGTACGGGTTACCGGTCCGACCGCACGCGAGCGTCCCGCTCGCGAACGAGGGAAGGAAGATCCCGTGATGAGTGACGACCAGCAGAAGGCGTGGCTGGCCGGCGGCTGCTTCTGGGGCATGCAGGACCTGATCCGAAAGCTCCCGGGCGTCCTGAGCACACGGGTCGGCTACAGCGGCGGCGGCACGCCGCATCCGACCTACCGTGACCACGGCAGCCACGCCGAGTCGATCGAGATCGTCTTCGACCCCGCCGCCACCGACTACCGCACCCTCCTCGAGTACTTCTTCCAGATCCACGACCCGACCACGAAGAACCGGCAGGGCAACGACATCGGCGCCAGCTACCGTTCCGCCATCTTCTACCTGGACGAAGAACAGCGGCGCATCGCCGAGGACACGATCGCCGACGTCGACATGTCGGGCCTGTGGCCGGGCCCGGTCGTCACCGAGGTCGTCCCGGCCGACGAGTTCTGGGAGGCCGAGCCCGAGCACCAGGACTACCTGGAGCGCTACCCGGACGGCTACACCTGCCACTTCCCCCGCCCGGACTGGCGTCTGCCCAGGCGCGACGCGGTCTGACCCCGCCCGCTCCGGCCGCCCCGCCTCGTCAGGCGGGGCGGCCTCCGTGCTTCCGGTCACACCACCGCGTCCCCACCGGAGGGTGCCGCCCGCGCCGGGTACCCGAGGCTCATGACAGAAGTGGTACTGGCGGGTCTGTGGGGGCTGGTGGCGGGTTCGGCGCTGCTGCTGGGCGCGGCGGTGGGGTTCGGTCTGCGGGTGCCGCAGAAGGTGATCGCCACGGTCATGGCCTTCGGGGCGGGAGTACTGCTGTCGGCCGTCAGTTTCGAACTGGTCTCGGAGGCGTACGACGAGGCGGGGCTCGCCCCTGCCGCGGTCGGCACCCTGACGGGCGCCGCCGCCTACACCGCGGGCAACGTGTGGCTGGCCGCCCGGGGCGCCCGGCACCGCAAGCGCTCCGGCCACCGGCGGACGCGGGCACAGCCCACGGAGGCTCAGCAGAGCGGTTCGGGCCTGGCGCTCGCGCTCGGCGCGCTGCTCGACGGCGTCCCGGAGTCCGCGGTCATCGGGGTGGGCCTGCTCGACGGCGGATCGGTCAGTCTGGTGACCGTCGCCGCGGTCTTCATCAGCAACGTCCCCGAGGGGCTGTCCAGTTCGGCGGGGATGAGGAAGGCCGGGCGCGGCAAGGCCTACGTCTTCGGGGTGTGGGGCGCGATCGCGGCCGCGAGCACCGTCTCGTCCGTCCTCGGCTACACGGTGATCGGCCACTTCTCCCCGACGGTGATCGCCGCCGTGACCGCGGTGGCCGCGGGGGCGATCCTCGCGATGATCGCCGACACGATGATTCCCGAGGCGTTCGAGGACGCCCACCTGGCCATCGGGCTAATCACCGTGAGCGGCTTCCTCGTCTCCTTCGCCCTCTCCCACGCCTGACCGCCGTCGGAGACCGGCCGGTCCGGCCGGAACCGCGTGCGCCGGCGAACCGCCGCCCCGTCAGGTGGCCTCCGGCCGAGGAGCGTCGGCGACGCCCCGGGGGCGGGCCGTTCCGCGGACGGTCCGGCGGCCACCCGTTCGCCGTCCTCCTCCCCCGCCACGGGGGCCCGCCACAAGGTCCCGCCACGGGGTGCCGTCCCCGGTCCGGGGTCCCTCCGGCCGGGAGGGACGTCCGCTGGGCCGTGTGCCCGCGTCGAGAGCCGGCCGGGTGCGGAAGCCGGCCGTCCGGGTGCGGGCGGCGGGCCGGGCGGTCAGGCTGGGAGCGGGCCGTCGACGGCGCTCCCGGCCGGATCGGAATGGACTCTCACATGGGCAAGGCGCGACTGACCAGGGCGACCACGAGGACGGCCACGGGCCGCCGAGGGGGTGCCGCGTGACGAGGAACGTGAGCCCGCTGCGCGGCCGTACGGCGGTGGTGACGGGAGCGGCACGGGGGCTGGGGGAGGCGATCGCCGTACGGCTGGCCGACCGCGGCGTCCGGGTGGCGCTGCTGGGCCGCGAGGAGGACACCCTGGCCAGGGTCCGGGAACGGCTGCCGACCGAGTCGCTGTGCTGGGAGGTGGACATCACCGACGACGACCGCATGGCGGAGGTCGCCGACGAGGTGAGGGAACGGCTGGGGGCACCGTCCGTGGTGGTCGCCAACGCCGGCCTGGCGGAGGGCGGGCCCTTCGCGGAGTCGGACCCCGCGATCTGGCGCCGGGTGGTGGAGGTGAACCTGGTCGGCAGTGCCGTCACCGCCCGCGTCCATCTGCCGGCGCTGTTCGACACCTGCGGCTACTTCCTCCAGGTGGCGTCGCTCGCCTCCATCGGAGCCGCGCCGATGATGAGCGCCTACTGCGCGTCCAAGGCGGGTGTCGAGTCGTTCTGCCATTCCCTGCGCGCCGAGGTCGCCCACCGGCGCGTGGGTGTGGGCGTCGCCTACATCAACTGGACCGACACCGACATGATCCGCGACGTCGACGCGCACGCGGTGCTGCGGGAACTGCGCGGCCACATGCCCCCGCCGGCCCGCAAGGTGCATCCCGCGCCCTTCGTGGCGGAACGGCTGGTCCGCGCGGTCGAGCGGCGCCGTCCCACCGTCTACGTGCCGTCCTGGCTGCGGGCCACGCAACTCGTCCGGGCGGCCATGCCGCCGGTGGTCACGCTGCTCTCCCGCCGGGAACTGCCCCGGCTGGCCGCCGCGCACCCCTTCGAGGCCACCGGCTTCCTGGGAGCGGGCGGCCGGGCCGGGTCCCCGGCACCCCCCGCCTGACGACGGAGGAGCGGCGGGACGGCCGGGCCGTGGTCCGTCGCCCCGGACCGCGGCCCCGGCCCGCCGCCGGCTGCCGGGCACCAGGACGGTGTCGGGGGTGCCGACGAGGCCGGTCTCCTTCACCGCCGTCACCGGGGTGGACGGGGCGGGGCCGGGGGCGCGGGAGGCGGCAGCGGCGACCGGGGCGTCGGCCGTGGTGTCGGCCGTGGTGTCGGCCGTGGCCTCGGCGTCAGGGACGCACCGCGGGGTCGGGATCGGGACCGGGCGTGTGCGGGGTCGTGGCGGGGCGGGTGCCGACGGCGGGGGCGAGGGCGACGGCCACGGCGGTGAAGACGAGGACGACGAGCATGGCGGTGCGGAGGCCGTAGTGGTCGCCGAGGAAACCGAGGCCGGGCGGGCCGACGAGGAACGCGACGTAACCGATCATGGCGACGAGGCTGACTCGGGCCGCCGCCTCCGGACCGGAGTCGCCGGCCGCCGAGAGCGCGACGGGGAAGCCGAGCGAGGCCCCCACGCCCCAGAGCAGCACCGCGGCGCCCGCCAGGAGGGCGGAGTCGGCGAAGGCGACGACGGCGATGCCGAGGGTCGCCGAAACGGCGCTGGCCCGCACGACGGGCCCGCGGCCCACGCGGTCGATGAGGAAGCCGCCGCCGAAGCGGCCGATCGTCATGGCGGCGGCGAACCCCGTGTAGACGGCGGAACCCAGGGCGGGGTCGACGCCGTGACCGTCGACCATGAGGAGGGGCAGCCAGTCGTTCGCGGCCCCCTCGGCCAGCGCCATGGCCAGGATGACACCGCCGATCATGAGCAGCCGCCGGTCCTTCCAGACCTCGGCCCGCGCCGGCGCGGCGGCACCGTCGGGCAGCCGGTCCCGGTGCCGGGCCTTCCCCACACCGCCGGGGACGGCGCGCAGGGCGTGGGCGAGCATGCCGGCCGTGACGGCGACGACGGCGGCCAGGTGCCACTGCACCGGGACGTCGGCCGCGGTGCACAGGATGCCGCACGCGGCTCCCACCACGGTGCCCAGGCTGAAGAAGCCGTGGAGCGTGGGCAGTACCGTCCGCCCCGCCAGCCGTTCGACCTCGGCGCCGTCGACGTTGACCGCGACCTCTCCCCCGCCCATGCCGGCGCCGAAGAGGAACAGGCCGGCGGTGACGACGGGGGCGGAGGCGAGCATCGCCCCGCCACCGACGACCGCCATGCTGAGGATGACCAGCAGCGTTCCCGCGCCCATGACGGGCCGGGTGCCGAACCTGGCCACCAGCGCTCCGGAACCGAGGATGCCGATCATGGAGCCGACGGAGAGCCCGAACAGGATGATCCCCATCTGCGCGGTCGACGCGCCGAGCAGATCCCTGATGTCGGGCGTCCGTGTCACCCAGGAGGAGATCGACAGACCGGGTACGAGGAAGAGGAGGAACAACGCCGTTCTGCGGCGGCGGGTGGCCAGGTCCATGGATGAGGTGTTCTTTTCGCGCGGGTGCGGCAGGGCGATGATCACCCTGCGCTGATTCCGTTCGAACGTACACGCTGGTGGCGGGCGGAGGAAGACGATCATCCGCTGGTGCCGCGACGTCACGGACGGCCGGGCCGTCCCGTCACCGAGGGGACAGCACGCAGAACTCGTTGCCGTCCGGGTCGGCCATGACCACCCGGTCGGTCCGGCCCCGGCCGGTGTCGACGCGCTGCGCGCCGAGGGAGACGAGCCGGTCGACCTCCGCCCGCCGGTCGCCGTCGGCGGGCGGCGCGAGGTCGAAGCGGAGCCGGTTCTTCCCGGTCTTCGGCATCAGCGGCGGGCCGCCCCAGGTGATCTTGGGGCCGCCGTGCGGGGAGCGGATCGCGGTCTCCTCGTCCTGGTCCCAGACCAGCGGCCAGTCCAGTGCCCGGCTCCAGAAGTGACCGACGTCCCGCGAACCGTCGCAGGCGAGCGCCCCGATGAATCCGCAGTCCGCGAGGAAGGCGTTGTCCGGCCCGATGACGCAGAACTCGTTGCTCTCGGGGTCGGCGAGCACCACGTGGTCCTCCTCCGGGCGCTGACCGATGTCGATGTGGCGGGCGCCGAGGGCGACCGCCTTCGCCACGGTCCGCCGCTGGTCGTCGAGGGAGGTGCTCGTCAGGTCGAAGTGCAGGGGGTTCTGGCTCGTCTTCCGCTCGCTCGTCGGAAGGAACCGCATCCGGAACCCCGTGTCGTCGCCGGGCAGGAGCTGGACCCCGTCAGGGGAGTCGCCGGTCCTCTCCCAGTCCAGGAAGTCGCCCCAGAAACGGGCGAGGCGGGTCGGGTCGTTCGCGTCGAAGGTGAGCGCGTGCAGGCGGGAGGGCATTGCTCGGGGTCTCCGATCTGCCGGATCGCCGTCCCCCCGCCCGGTCGGGCGGGGCGGTTCACCGGCGGGGGCTGCTTCCATCAGGTCGTGGCCGGACGTCGCCGACCCTGCCCAGGCGGCGTCACGGGGGCAACTCATTTGTGACGGCGCCCGGTCGCCGCCGGGCCGGCGACCCCGTCCGCCGGCTCACGGGGCCGCCGGTCACAGGCTCCCGAGGAGGTCGTCGAGGGGGGCCGGCACCTGGTCGGGGGCGAGGGCCTCGACCAGGAGGCGGCCGTAGCGGATCTTGCGGCCCTTCTTCGTGCCGAGGAAGCGCCGCAACTGCCGCTGCCGGGGCCGTCCGTGCTGTGCGGGCTGGTGCAGGAAGGTCTGCCAGGCGCGGAGGTCGCCCTCGGCCCGGACGACCTCCTCGGCCTTCGCCGGACCCAGCGCGCGGACGAGTTCGTCCTCCAGGTCCGTCACGCACACGAAGAAGTCCCGGCGCGACGCTCCCGCCCGCTCCAGACCGCGGTCGTAGAAGGGCTGCTCGCGTTCGTCGCAGAGGCCGGCCAGGCGCAGGCCGAGGCCGGGCGGACCGAGGATGTCGGCGTGGCGGGCGACGCTCATCGCCCCGCCCATGGACACGACGCACACCCCTTCGGCGGCCAGGTCCCGGCCGCGCCGCGCGGCCAGCGCCTCGACGGCGGCGAGGTCGCTCGGGCCTTCGAGCAGCACCGCGGTCCGCACCCCCAGCCGCGCCGCCAGCTCCCTCGCCGGTCCGCCGGGACCACCGGCGGCCCAGGCGCTCACCTCGTCCCGGAACGCCCCCATGTCGGCCATGGGGCGAGTCTGCACCACCGCCGGCGTCCGGGCACGGCATTAATGCGGGGCCCCTCGTTCTCGCGTTCCCGACGGGGGAACCGGGCGGTGTGCGCTCGCCTGCCCGTGCCCCGGGCACGCGCCGGGGCGGCAGCGTGCCGTCGTAGCCCGTGACGGTCGACGCCCCGCGCCCCGCGCACGCGCCGGGGCGGGACGGAGCGGGACCGGACGGAACGAGCGGGTCCCCGACGGGATCGGGCGGGACGAGCGGGTCCCCGACGGAACCGGACGGGACGAGCGAGTCCCCCGACGGGACCGGACGAGGCGGGGCGGAAGGGCTCGCGCCGGGACCGGACCGGACGGGACTCGCGCCGGGACGGGAAGGGCTCGCGCCGAGGCGGGGCAGGGGGAGGGCGGGAGGGGCGGGGAAGCCTTCGCGGCCGGGAACCCTCGCATGGCCCGACCCGCCCCGGGTACCGGGAAGGGGAAGCCATGCGCCGCCCGGCGCACTCCGCACCGGGCGCTCCGGCCGGGCCACGATGGGGTGAAGCCATGCGCGACGACAGCATCCCCGAGGAACTGCTCGTGGCGGCCGCCCAGGAGGCGCTGCGCGACCTCAACCGCACGCCCGACGACCGGACGGTGCTGGACACCCTGGTCGCCTGCGACATCCTGGTCCCGGAGCCGGACGAATTCGTCGCCCGTCACTCCCCGCGGGACGGCAGGCTCACGCTCCCGGTGATCGACGACCCGCCGCAGCCGCACACGGTCCCCGTCTTCACCTCCGTGGAGCGCATGCTCCACACGCTCCCCGAGGTGCACATCGGGCACCAGGTGCAGCTCGGCCTGCTGGCGGCCAACTGGCCCACCGACGAGGAGCTGGCGCTCGCCATCGACCTCGGCCACCCCGACGGCCTGATCTTCGCCGGCCAGGACGTCCACGTCCTGCTCGTGCCGCCCCGGAGGTGACCGGCCGCTCCCCCGGCCCTCCGGAGGAACGCCCCTCGGCGGTCAGCGGCGCCGCAGGGACGGGTCGAGCAGCGCCGGCGGGGTGTCGTGCTTCTCGTGCGCGGCGAGGTCGGTGCCGGGGGCGACGACGGCGTCGATCGCGTCGAGCACGTCGGCCGGGAGCACGGTGTCGGCGGCGGCGAGCTGCGCGCGCAGGTGCTCGGGGGTGCGGGGACCGATGAGCGCGGCGGTCACGGCGGGGTGCGCGGTCACGAAGCCGAGGGCGAGCTGGATCATGGTCAGGCCCGCCCCGTCGGCGATCTCGGCCAGCTGCTCGACGGCGTCGAGCCTGGCCCGGTTGGCGGGCAGGGCGGTGTCGAAGCGCTGCGGCATGAACGCCGAGCGGCTGGTGGTGATCTCCCGGCCCGCGCGGACGGCGCCCGACAGCCAGCCCGAGGCCAGCGGGCTCCACACGAGGACGCCGAGCCCGTACTCCTCGGTCACGGGCAGCACGTGGGTCTCGACCCCCCGCTGGAGGACGGAGTAGCTGGGCTGTTCGGTGACGTAACGGCCGAGGTGGTGCTCGCGGGCGGCCCACTGGGCCTGCACGATGCGGTGGGCGGGGAAGGTCGAGGAGCCGAAGTGGCGGATCTTTCCCGCGCGTTGGAGGTCGGTCAGCGCCGACAGGGTCTCCTCGTCACCGGTGTCGGGATCCCACCGGTGGATCTGGTAGAGATCGACGTGGTCGACGCCGAGGCGGCGCAGGCTGGCGTCGAGCGCGCTGACCAGCCAACGGCGGGAACCGCCCCGGTGGTTGCGCCCGTCGCCCATCGGCATGCCGGCCTTGGTGGCCAGGACGACGTCGTCACGGCGGCCGGCGACGGCCTTGCCGATCATCTCCTCCGACTCGCCGCCGCTGTACACGTCCGCGGTGTCGATGAGGTTGACACCGGCCTCGAGCGCGGTGTCGACGAGGGCGGTGACCTCGTCCTGGGTGGTGCGTCCGAGCGCGCCGAAGTTCATCGCGCCGAGCGCGAGGGTGCTGACCTGTACACCGGTGCGGCCCAGGGTGCGGTACTGCATGACCGTGTCTCCTCCGTTGACGGACGAAGCGGGGTGGGGAGGTGCGCGTGCGCGGCTTGGTGGCCGGTCCCCGCTCTGGCATCATGAGCAAAGCGGAACCTCGTTCCGGAAAAGACGATACGGAACAGCGTTCCGCTTTGCAAGGCGATCAGGGGAAGGAGACGCACGTGGGCGACGGCGACGAGCGCGGGAGACGGACGGCGGAACCCAGGCGGAAGGACGCCCGGCGCAACAAGGAGAGCCTCCTCGACGCGGCCGCCGCGGTCTTCGTCACCTCGGGCGTGGACGCGCCGGTCCGTGACATCGCGACCCGGGCCGGCGTCGGGGTGGGCACGATCTACCGCCATTTCCCGACGCGGGCGGACCTCATCATCGCCGTCTACCGGCACCAGGTCGAAGCCTGCGCCGAGGCGGGTCCGCGGCTGCTGGCGACGAGCCCGACCCCGTACGCCGCCCTGGGCGGGTGGATCGGCCTCTTCGTCGACTTCCTGGTCACCAAGCACGGCCTCGCCGCCGTGCTCCGGTCCGACGAGGCGGGCTTCGAGACGCTGCACGCCTACTTCCTGGACCGCCTCGTGCCCGTCTGCGCCGACCTGCTCGAAGCCGCGGCCGCCGCCGGGGAGATCCGCTCCGACCTGGAGGCCTACGCGCTGATGCGGGGCGTCGGAAACCTCTGCATCGGCGCGGAGAGCGACCCCCGCTACGACCCCCGCCGGCTGGTCGAGGTCCTCGTCGCGGGACTGCGCCCGCCCCACTGACCCCGGGGCCCACCGCCCCCGGCCGCCCGGCCGCCCGGCTGGCCCCGGCGACGGTCACCGCGGCCCGGTCCGGCCCGGCCCCGGACGGCCGGTGCCGGGTCACTCGTGTCCGGGGCTCCGGTCCTCGGGGAGGGCGCGGGCGGTGATGCCGTCGGCCCTGGCCGCGTCGGCGAGGGCCTCGGCGGCCGCCTCCGCGGCCTGCGCGGTGTCGCTGGCCGCCTGGGCCTGGGCCGCCCCGCCGTCCGAACTCTTCTCGCGTGTGGCCGGCGACCGGGGCAGGACCTCGCTGAACGCCCGTGACACGTCGCTGAGCGCGGAGGTGATCTCGCTGGGGATCACCCAGAAGTTGTTGCCCGGTCCCTGCGCGAGGTGGGGCAGCGTCTGGAGGTACTGGTAGGCGAGGAGCTTGGGGTCGGGGTCGTTGCGGTGCACGGCCTGGAACACCTCGTCGATGGCCCGGGACTGTCCTTCGGCCTGGAGGATCGCGGCCGTGCGGTTGCCCTCCGCGCGCAGGACGGCGGCCTGCTTGTCGCCCTCGGCGGTGAGGATCTGCGACTGGCGCTGTCCCTCGGCGCCGAGGATCGCGGCGCGCTTGTCCCGCTCGGCCCGCATCTGCTTCTGCATGGCGTCCTTGATGGTCTGGGGCGGGTCGATGGCCTTGATCTCCACCCGGTTGACCCTGAGACCCCATTTGCCGGTGGCCTCGTCCAGCACACCGCGGAGCTGGCTGTTGATGGTGTCGCGGGAGGTGAGGGTCTTCTCCAGATCCATGGACCCCACCACGTTGCGCAGGGTGGTGACGGTGAGCTGCTCCACCGCCTGAAGGAAGTTGGCGATCTCGTAGAAGGCCGCGCGCGGGTCGGTGACCTGGAAGTACAGCACGGTGTCGATCTCGACGACCAGGTTGTCCTCGGTGATCACCGGCTGCGGTTTGAAGGAGACGACCTGTTCCCGCAGGTCGATCACCGGATACACGCGGTCGATGAAGGGGATCACAAGGCTGAGGCCGGGTTTCAGCGTCCGGTGGTAGCGGCCGAGCCGTTCGACGTTGCGGGCGCGCGCCTGGGGCACGATGCGCACCGCCCGTACCACGACGAGGACCGCCAGCAGGGCGACGATCAGGCCGGCGACGAGGAACGCCGAAGCTTGCATGGTTCACTCCCGGGGGTAGACGAGTGCGGTGGAACCGCTGATCTCCATGACGTCCACGGCCGTCCCAGGGGGGATCACCAACGTCTCGTCGTAGGCGCGCGCCGTCCACTCCTCGCCCTCGATCCGGACCCTGCCACCGGCTCCGGTCACTTCGGAGACGACGTAGGCGGACTTCCCGATCAGTGCGTCGATGCCGAACCGCTCCGTCTGGGGCCGCAGCACGTGGCGCAGCGCGACCGGGCGCAGGAACACCAGGCCGAGCGTGGCGACGACGGTGAACACGAGGAACTGAAGGGGCCCGGGCAGTCCCAGGGCGGCGGCGCCGGCCGTGATCGACGCGGCCCCGCCGAGCATGCCCAGGGCGGCGGTGAGCGTGAAGAGCTCCGCCAGGACGAGAAATCCCGCGATGATCACCCAGATCAGCCACGGCTCCACAGGGCCCCCTTCCGAGGACGCGAGCGCGTGAGGGCGGCACACCGCCCGTGGTCACCGGTACGGCCCGTCCGGTACCGGGAAGGCACGCGCGAGGAGTACTCGCACGCCTCACCGCTGTCGGGCGGCCGCCTCACGCTCTCCCACGCAGAGACCTCTACCCACCCCGCGGCCCCGGAGAACCGGCCCCGCCGCGGACGATCGGCGGGTTCGGCCGATCCGCGCATCGGCGGCGTCGGGTCCGAGGAGGGCGCGGACCGTACCCCGCGGGACGGCCGGGTCGATGCCGTCGAGGCCGGCCCTCTCCCCGTGGGCCCCTCGGCCCCTCGGCCCCTCAGCTCTTCAGCCCCTCGGTCGTGATGGCGGGTGCGGTCGGTGTCGTCGTCGTCCCATACTTTCCGTATGACGTCAGGTGTTGCGCCGCGGGGCGCGTCGGTCTCCGTGCGGCGAGCCGTCGCGAAGGACGCCAAGCGGCTCACGCGGCTCGTGCGCGGCTCGCGGGCCTACGAGGGGCAGTACGCGGCCATGGTCGCGGACCACCGGGTGGGACCCGGCTACATCGAGGCCCACCGGGTTTTCGTGGCCGTCGCCGACGACGGGCACGGGAGCCGTGTGCTCGGTTTCTACTCGCTGCTCCTCGCCCCGCGGGAACTCGACCTGCTGTTCGTCGCCGACGAGGCGCAGGGCCGCGGCATCGGACGGCTGCTCGTCGCCCACATGCGGGCCGAGGCGCGCGCCGCCGGGCTCGACCGGGTCCGGGTGGTGTCGCATCCGCCGGCCGAGGGCTTCTACCGGAGCGTGGGCGCGGTGCGCACCGGGACCGCGCCCGCGAACCCGCCCGCCGTGGGATGGGAACGCCCCGAGTTCGACTTCCTCCTCCCGCCCGCGCGGCCCGCCGCTCCCGCGGCCGCGGGAGCGGCAGCGGCCGCGGGGAGCGACGCCCGCACCGCCTGAGGCAGGGGTGCCGCGGGCCGGACCGCGTTCGGACCGGACCGTGGCACCCCTGGCCCCGGCTCAGGACGACTGCGGCGCCGGGCACTGCACGGAGGGCGGGCAGAACCACGCGCGCGCCGTGTCGAGCAGTTCGCGTTCGTCCTCGGTCCCGTCGTCCTGCGCGCCGTAGGCGATGAGGGCGTAGCGCTCCCCGTCGACGGCCTCGAAGCGGTGGTCGATGACGTGGTAGGCGGAGCCGGTGGCGGGTTCGCCGCTCAGTTCGTCCGCGGTGTACTCGTGCTCGGCCGCCTCGTTCCCGGACGGGTCCGGCACGTACCGCACCTGGATCTCCCGGTACCCGTCGAGTCCGCTCGCCGTCGTCTGCGCCTCGACCACGGAGGCGTGCGGGGAGTCCTCCATGAGCTGGAAGATCTGGATCCTGCGGACGCCGTCGGGGGCGCGGTACTCGACGATCTCGATGCCGTACCGGGACGGGTCGCTCTCGCGGGTCCAGCCTTCGGGCAGGGCGATGCGGAAGCCCTCGGAGTCGTCCAGGATCTCGTAGCCGGACGGCGGCGACGCGGTGACGCCCGGGTCGGCCGTCGTCCCCTCCTCCGCGGCGCCGTCGTCGGTGGCGCCCGGTTCCACGGGTGCCTCCTGGGCCGGCGGACGGTAGGGTTCCGGCTCGTCCTTCCAGGCCAGGGCCCACGTGCCGAAGGCGACCCCGCACACCGCGAGGACGACCGCGGTGCGTTGCAGGACGCTCCGCTGGCGCGGCAGGTCGAGATACTGCTCGACGTGGAAGAGGCGTTCACGTCGTGATCCGCCCCACTCCTGCCGCTCGATGTCGAACACTCTCATCGCTGCTGTCCTCCGTGCCACGGTGGCGGGTCCGTCATCGGGTGGGTCCGGCGCATCAGCCGAGCAGTTGGGCCGCACCCTGGACGACGGCGGCGGCCGAGGCGACCGCGCCGACGGCGGCGCCCTGGGATCCGAGCCAGTTCCTCACGTCGCCCAGCAGCCGGGTGAGCCGGCCGGTGCCGGCGGTACCGGCCCCGGCGATCTCGGCCTCGGCCTCGGCGAGTTCGCCGTCGAGCGTCGCGTCCTCGGCGCTGCGGTCCGCCACCGGCGGCAGTGCGCCGCGCAGTTCGCGGATGGCGGCGAGGAGTTCGGCGTGCCGGGGATCGGCTCCCGCGCCGGTGGTGTTGTACGACGTCGCCGTGCCGTGGCTGCCGGCGGCGACCGATCCTCCGGTCATGGAGCCGATGCTCACGCTGCCGCCGCTGCCCGGCTGCTGCTCCGGACCGCTGTGTCCGCTGGTCGACATGGGGATGTCCCCTTCCTCAGGGCGTGTGGTTCGCTTCTCGGGGCGGGGCCGGCCTTCTTTCCGTCTGCGGGAGGGGGAGGCGGCCCGGTGGGGCTGTGGTGGTGTCCTAAGGCGCGGGGTCGGCGCGGGGCGCCGCCGGCGGTGGGGCGGCGTGGTGGGCGGCGCTGCCGTGGCTGCCCGTGGCCACCGCGCCGCCGGACATGTCCTTGATGAAGACGCTGCCGCCGCTGAGCTGGTAGACGTGCTGCTCGAACTCCTCGGTGCGGTAGCCGTGGGCCTTGAGCGCCTCGCGGACCCCGTTGACGATGCGTTCCTGGATCGTCTTCACGTAGCGGGTGCCGTCCATCCGCTGGAAGGCCGACAGCTGGTCGGTGCCCGCCAGTTCGCGGAGGGAGACCCGCGGCACGTCCGGGAGCCCCTCGGCGTCCTTCCAGCCGGCAGTGAGGGCGTTGGCCAGGGTGGCGAGTCCCCCGATGCCGGTGCCGACCCCGATCGCCGGCGCCTGCCGCAGGGCGCGCAGGGCGGCGCGGACCCAGGTCTCGGGGAGCCTGTCCACGAAGGTGTCCACGGAGCGGAAGTCCTTGCGGACGGGGCCGAGGACGAAGGGGACCACTTCGAGCATCAGCATGCGGCCCTGGGTGTGCACGCGGACGAGGACGGTGACGACGACCTGTTCGTGCCAGGCACCGACACGGACGCGCAGGAACACGCGCCGCCCCTCGCCTCCCTCGTCGACGGCTTCGCGGAGGTGGGCGGCGACCTGGACGGGGTCGTAGACGGACAGGCCCCGGCCGGTGCCGTGCGGGAGGGCGGCCGGGTCGGGGACGCCGCCGATCTCGAGTTCCTCGTCGCGCACCACGCCCGCCGGGAGATACACGAACCGCTCGACCTCCAGGTCGCGCAGCCGGTCCCGGCCGCTCAGGGCGGCGGACTCGCGCAGCCGCGTCAGCTGCGGTTCGATCATGGAGAGCGCGGAATCGGCGGTCAGGGGGCCGCTGATCTGGCGGGGCACCGACGTGTCGTCGGGGGCGGCGTCCGCGGTGTCGGTCCCGCCGGCACCCGGGGCCCGCTTGCGCAGTTCCATCGCGAACGACCAGGGGGTTCCCTGCACCCCGAGGCCGACGAACGGGCTGTCGTCGCCGTACAGCGTGAGCGCGGCCTCCTGCTCCCGCCGGACGTCGTCGCGCACCATCTCGTACAGGTGCCCGGCGGGCAGCTCCGGCTGGGTGGCGGTGGGGAAGGTCCAGCGGGCCAGCCGGAGGCACAGGGCCTTGCGCTGCCAGGTCTGGTACCACCAGACGACGAGCGCCATCGCGAGGGGGAACAGGAGCGGGTACGGCGTCTGGACGTCGCCGCCGAGGACCCCGACCGCGTACCAGCACCAGTAGAGGAGGGCGAGGGCCCCGGCTCCCAGGGAGACCAGGGAACCGGCGCCGTCGGCGGCCTTGGCGACCGGGTCGGGCAGCCCCGCGGAACGGGCGGCACCGCCGCCGCCCCGGGCGGTCCGGGCGAACCACAGTGCCAGGCAGACCACCGCGTAGCACACGGACCAGGGCAGCGGCATCCCGCCGGTGAGCCGTTCGTCGCCCTCGAAGGCCGCGGCGACCGCGTCGTCGAGGTCGACGTCGGCCCCGTGCCAACGGTCGGAGAGGCTGTCCCAGAACATGATCAGGTCGGACAGGAGGAAGCCCACCCAGACTCCGAGCATCAGCAGGGCGGCGCGGGCCTCCTGCCGGGTCACGCGCAGGGCGTGGGAGAGCACGGGCAGGACGTCGACCCCGTTGGGTGCGGCGACCGGCCGCTCGCGGTGGTCGAGCAGTTCCTCGACGACGCGTCGTCGGAAGCCCGCGTCCTGATAGACACCGGCGCACAGCAGGCGGGTGGCCTCCGTACGGCTGTAGCGGTGTTCCGGAAGGCTCACGCCGGACACGTCACTCCCTCTGATGGCCCGTCAACTGGCTCTGGTGTTCCGTCGATCGGCTTTCGCGGCACGTCGTCGGGCGAGGCGGGACACGGCGGTCCGCATCGGTCCCGCCGGTCGCTCCGGCCGCCTCGGCACGCGGCCGAACCCCCGCGGACGGCGTCCGACGGGGTGCCGGGCACGGCCGCCGGTCACTTCCGCGTCGGGGGTGACGACGGCAAAAGTACTGTCGTCGCGGGGCGGCCGGGCAGGTTTCGTCCGCGGCTGCTCGATGGAGTGAAAGACCGTGAACCGACTGGACGGAGCGCCCTCACATCGGTAAGCGGCAGCCGGGGGCGCGGCCGGCTCGGGTGAGCGGGGCGGCGGGCCGGGCCGGCGGGGGCGGCCGTGCCGTCGGCGGGGCGAGGGGGCCGCCCCACCGCTCACGGCGCGGTGCTCTCGCCGACGAGCAGGTCGACGAGCGCGCGCATACCGCCCCGCGCGAGGGCGACCCGTTGCCGGTCGGCGCCGGTCCCGCCCTGCAGGAGGCGGTGGACGAGGGCCGTGACCTGCCGGGTGTCGCCGGCCGCGTCGAGGGCGGGGCCGATGTGCGCCAGCAGCCCGCACAGCACGTCACCGGCGCGGCGCCGGTCGCCGTCCGGGTCGATCAGGGTGTCGTCGAGCCCGTGGCGGGCCGCGTGCCACATGGCGGCCCGCAGCAGTTCCGGCGCCCGGTCCGGGGGCGGCACCCGGTCGGCGGTCGCCTCGGCCAGGGCCGTCTCCACCAGGGCCCGGACGATTCCGGCGAGCATGACGGCGTCGTCCGCGTGGAGCTGGACGTCCGGACAGCGGACCTCGACCGTGGGGTAGCGCTCCGAGAGCCGGGCCTGCCAGTACACCTGCCCGGTGTCCGAGATCAGCCCGCTCTCCAGCAGGCGCTGCAGCCGGCGGTCGTAGTCCGCCGCGTCGCGGAACGAGGGGGTGACGCCGGCGACCGGCCAGCGGCTGAAGATCACGGTGCGCCAGCTGGCGAACCCGGTGTCGTGGCCGTCCCACAGCGGGGAGTTCGCCGCCATCGCCGTCAGCACCGGCAGCCACACCCGGATCCGGTTCAGCACCTGTACGCCCGCCTCCCGGCCGGGCACGGCGACGTGCACGTGCATGCCGTTGACCAGCTGCTCCGCCACCAGCTGCGGCGCCTGCGCCAGCATGGCGCGGTAACGCGCCTCGTCGGTCACGCCGACGGGCCGGCCGTCGCGCAGCGGCGGTGTCGCCGCGGCCACCATCCGGCAGCCGTGCTCCTCGGCCGCCGCGCCGACCGCGTGCCGCAGACGCAGCAGGTGTCCGCCGACCTCCTCCAGCGTGCCGCACACCGGGGTCCCCACCTCGACCTGGACCTGGAGCAGCTCGGACTGCACCTCCCTGCCGCCCGCGACGGCAGCCAGGTCCGCCGCCAGACGCACCTTCTCCGAGTACGGCACCGGGAGGCCCACCATGGGGTCAACCAGCAGGTATTCCTCTTCCACGCCGATCGTCGTCATCGACCGCCCTCTGTTCCCTGGGGGTTCCCTGGGGTCGCTGCCGTGGCCAAGCTCGCGACACGCCCGCACTTGTCCGGCGGTGCCGGTCGCCGGGGAACGGGACATGGGGCCGGGCCGTCTCCGCGTGCCGCGACCGCTTCCACATTAACCCGGCGCCCGTGGCGGCGAGAGCTCGGACGGAGGGGGCCGCCCCGCCCCGCGGCGGGCTCGCCGGCGCTTCCCGCGGCCGGTCCCTTCCGGGGCGGTGCGGGCGCCGGGGGCGGGCTTCGAACGGCCGTGGGCGGGCTTCAGCCGGCCGCAACCGGGCCCCAGGTGACCGTGGGCGGGCTGCCGTCCGCCCTGACGGTCGCGTATTGTCCGTGGCGGCAGTGGACGATCCGGTCGGCCAGTCCCCGCCGTTCGGCCTCGCGGAGGAACGCCTCCAGCGGCGAACGCATCACCGTGTAGTCGCCGTAGTGCACGGGGAGGATCCGGCCGGGACGGAGGCGGTCGGCCAGTTCCGCTCCCTGCGCGCCGTCCATGGTCAGCAGGATGCCGCCCGGGAGGGAGGTGCCGCCGAGGTGCAGGACGGCCACGTCCACGTCCGTCCAGCGCCGCACGATGTCGTCCAGGCCGTCGAACAACAAGGTGTCACCCGACAGGTACAGGCGGGTCCGGACCGTTCCCCGGACCGGTCCGAACTCCAGCATGCTGCCCATCACCGGCGGCAGCATGCGGCGCAGCAGCCGGCTGCCGGCGTGGCGGCCGGGCAACGCGGTGACCCTGACCTGGGAGGTTTCCCCCTGCAGCACGTGGTCCTGCCAGGTCTGCAGTCCGAGGGCGCGGTGGAAGCCGTGAAGTCCCTGCAGCCGGCGTGAGGCGTGCGGAGTCGTGACGACGGGCAGGGCGCGGCTCAGGGAACGGCGGGCGACGCGGTCCCAGTGGTCCCCGTGCAGGTGCGACAGGATCACGGCGTCCAGATCCGGCAGGGCCCGCACGTCGAGGGCCGGTTCGGTCAGACGGCGGGTCACGAGGCCGTGACCGAGATACGCGTACTGGCCGCGGTGCAGGAAGTTCGGGTCCGTCAGGACGGTGAGGTCGCCGTACCGCAGCAGCAGCGTCGCGTTGCCGATGAAGTGGAGGTGCAGCGAGTCGTCGGCGCGTGGGGTCATGAGGCTCTCCCTCCGGCCCGTGCGGCAGGACGCGCCCGCCGTCCGCACCTGTCCGGGAGGCACGGTGAGCCGCTTCCGAAGGGCTCGGGTACCCCGCCCGCGTCCGGTGTCCCGGCGGGCGCCGCCCGGAGCGGCCCGGGGGCGGGGGCGGGCGCGGTCCCCGCCCGTGCACGGGCGGGCCGGTACGGAGGCGGGCCGCCGGTGCACGGGCGGCGGCCCGCCGGGACGCCCGCCGGCGGGTCACGTCGCGAGGTGGCGCTCGATCCAGTCGGCGGCGGCCCGGCGGTAGAGGCGCCGGCTGTCCGCGCGCAGGAAGTCGTGGCCCTCGTTGCGCAGCGTCAGCAGTTCGGCCGTCACACCGCGTTCGCGGGCCGCGCGCACGAACTGTTCGGACTCGCCGGGCGGCACGTTGGTGTCGTGTTCGCCGTGCACGGTGAGGACGGGCACCCGGAGCGCGTCGACGCCGGTCATCGGGGACAGCGCGTGGAGCAGCTCGCGGTCGCGTTCCGGGTGGCCGTACTTGTGCGCCGCCGATTCCGCGATCCACGGCTCGGTGCCGGCGTAGAAGGTCGCGAAGTCGGACATCCCGCAGGCCGCGACGCCGGTGCGGAAGAGGTCCGGGTGCCGGACCAGCGAGGCCATCACCAGGTAGCCGCCGTACGAGCGGCCCATCACGGCCAGGCGCCGGGGGTCGGCGAGACGGGTCACCACGGCGTGGGCGGCGCAGTCGGCCACGTCCTGGATCGCGGCGAAGCGTCCCGTGCCGAGGTCGGCGTCGACGAACGAGCGGCCGTGGCCCGAGGAGCCGCGCACGTCGGGGGCGAAGACGTCCAGGCCCCGGCCCAGCAGCTCGTGGTAGAGCGGGTTGAACACCGGCCTCTCCTGCTCCTCCGGTCCGCCGTGGAGATGGATCACGCAGGGCGCCGGTTCTCCGGTCCCCCGGCCCGGCGCGCGGTAGTACCAGCCGCTCAGCGGCAGTCCGTCGCGGGCCGTCAGCCGTACCGGTACGGGGCGTACGGGGGGACGGCCGGGCGGGACGGCGTCCTCGTCCCGGGACGACCACGGGGTGCGCAGCCCGGCGCCGTCGGCGAGCCACCACACGCCGGGGCGGCGCTGCGACCCGGACAGTGCCAGCACCGGTCCCGACCGGTTCCCGGCCGGCGCGATGCGCGTCACCACCTCGTGCGGCAGCGGCACCGTCCGCGGCGGGCCCACCAGGGTGTCCCCGGTGCCCGCGGCCGGTGCGACGGCGAGGACCTCCAGCTCGCTCGCGCCGCGCGCGTTCCAGGCCAGGATCGCGGTGTGCCCGTCCCGGCCGAGGGCCAGCAGCTCCAGTCCGCGGTCGGCGCGCTCGGCGGCGACGACCAGTTCCCGCTTCTCCCCCTCGGGAGAGAGGCGGACGGCGAGCAGGGCGGCGAACTCGCGTGCCGCGTCGCTGCGCAGCCACAGCGTCCTGCCGTCCGGTGAGAAACGGCCGATCCACGGATCGCCGTCGGCGACCGGCAGCGCGTACGTGGTCCGCAGGTCGGCGGTGCGGACCACGAGGGCCTCGCGCCGGCCGCGGGGGCCGCGCCGCACCAGTGCCAGCCGCCCGTCCTGGCTGATGTCGCAGACGCGCAGCGTCGCGGCGCCGCGTTCGACCGCCAGCAGCGCGGGGGCCGCCACCCCCTCGGGGTCGACGAGGTAGGCGGCCAGTCCCCCGCCGGCCGTCCCGTCCGGGCCGGCCGCGCCGTGCGGGTCGGGGGCTCCCGCGTCACGGCCCGTACGGCCCGTGGCGACACCGCCGGGCCCGGCGTCCGCGCGCACCGGAGCGGGGAGGACGACGTCCGGGACGCGGGAGGGGCCGGTCCGGGCGATGCCGGGCCGCGGCGGTCCGAGGGGCACGGCCCGCCGCAGCGGCCCCCGGGCTCCGCCGCCCTCGTCCCGCTCGCCGGAGTGGGCGGCGGGGCCGGCGTCCCCGTGGTGCGGGCTGCCCAGCAGGACGGCCCGGCCGTCCCGGGAGGCCCAGCCGGCGGCGCGCGGGGCGGTGTACGTGCCGGGGTCGGCGAGTCCCTCGTGGGCGGGCCCCTCCTCGAGGTCGCCCGTGCCCCGCGCGGTGACCGGCTCGGCGACGGTGACGGCCAGTGCGGAGCCGTCGTGCTGCCAGCAGCCGAGGTGCGCCGAGCTGCCGGGCTCGGCGCCGGCGAGGACGCGCCGTCCGGTTCCGTCGGGGCGCACGCACAGCACGCGGGTGTGCTCGCCGCCTCCGGGGGCCGTGGTGTAGGCGATCCAGCGGCCGTCCGGCGACCAGGCCACCTCCTTGACCGGGTGGGGGTCGGAGTCGAGCAGGTGCACCTCGTGTCCGTCGACCGGACCCGTCCACAGCTGCGGCACGCCGCCGCGGTCGCAGATGAACGCGACGAGCCTGCCGCTGGGGTCGACCGAGGGGTACCAGCAGCCGTGGGACGTCAGCCGCTGCGGGGTGTCCTTCGGCGCGGCGTTGTCGGGCAGGGACACGGGCACCGGGCCCGTGGAGGCCGGTGCCAGGCCGGTGGTGACCGCGGCCGGCCCGAGGCCGGCCGGTGCCGGACCCGTGAAGGCCGGTGCCGGGCCGGCGGTGACCGGCACCGGGCCGGCGTGGCCTGCGGCCGTCGTGGTGCCGGTCCGGGACGCCGGGCCGGCGTCGCGGGGCGGCCGCGGCGTCCCTCCGGCGGGGGGCGTGCCGGAGGGGGCCGTGCCGGCGGGCGGACTCCCGTGCGGGTGCGGCGGGGTCTCCGTCATCGGGGTCGGGGGGCGCGTCCCCGGGGTGCCGGTCATGTGATTCCGTGCGTCTGCAGCCATATCTCCAGCAGCGCCACCTGCCACAGCGCGTTCGCCCCGCGCCTGGTCCGGTGGTCGTCGGGGGCCGACAGGAGCCTGTTCAGATACGCGTCCCGGAAGACACCCCGGGCCCTGGCCTCGGGGGCGGCCAGCGCCTCGCGGACCCGCTCCAGGACGGGGCCCGCCATGTGCTTGACGGCCGGGACCGGGAAGTAGCCCTTGGGCCGGTCGACGACCCGCGCGGGCAGGACCTGGCGGCCGGCGGCCTTGAGGACCCCCTTGCCGCCGTCGGCGAGTTTCAGCTCCGGCGGGCAGGCGGCGGCGAGTTCCACCAGCTCGTGGTCGAGGAAGGGGACCCTGGCCTCCAGCCCCCAGGCCATGGTCATGTTGTCGACCCGCTTGACCGGGTCGTCCACCAGCATCACATGGGTGTCGAGCCGCAGCGCCGCGTCGAGGGCGGTCTCCGCGCCCGGCTCCGCCATGTGCTCGGCCACGAAGCGGTGGGAGACGTCGTGGCCGGGCAGCAGATGGGGCTGGAGGACGACGGAGAGGTCGGCGTGCGACCGGTCGAAGTAGGTGTCGGCGTACCTCTCGGGTTCGTGCTGCCGCGGGACCGCCGCCAGGTCCGGGTACCAGTGGTAGCCGGCGAAGACCTCGTCCGCGCCCTGACCGCTCTGGACGACCTTCACCTCCTTCGCCACCTGCTCCGACAGCAGGTGGAAGGCGACCACGTCGTGACTGGTCATGGGCTCGCTCATCGCCTCGACCGCCGCGTCCAGGGCGGTCGACACGCGGTCCGAGGGCACCAGCAGCTGGTGGTGCTCCGTCCCGAAGTGCCGGGCGACCAGGTCGGAGTACGGGAACTCGTCGCCCTCCTCGCCCCCCTCCGACTCGAAGCCCACGCTGAACGTCGCGAGGTCGCGCTGTCCCTCGTCGGCCAGCAGCGCCACGATCAGGCTGGAGTCGAGGCCGCCCGACAGCAGGACGCCCACGGGCACGTCGGCGACCATCCGGCGCCGTACGGCGGTGCGCAGCGCGTCGAGCACCGCGTCCCGCCAGTCGTCCGGGCCCAGGTGCGCGTACTCGTCCCGGCGGGTGTACGACGGCTGCCAGTAGCGGATGTCGCGGTGGCGGCCGTCGGGCTCCACGACGCGCACGGTGGCCGGGGGCAGTTTGCGCACGCCCTCGAGGACGGTGCGCGGTGCGGCCACCGTGGCGTGCCAGCTCATGTACTGGTGCAGCGCGACGGGATCGAGCGAGGTGTCGACGCCGCCCCCGGCGAGGAGCGCCGGCAGCGAGGACGCGAAGCGCAGCTGTCCCGGGCTCTCGGTGAGGTAGAGCGGCTTGATGCCCAGCCGGTCGCGCACCAGGACGACCCGTCCGGTGTCCTGCTCGACGACGACGAAGGCGAACATGCCGTACAGGCGGTCGACGCAGGCGGTCCCCCACTGCTGGTACGCCTTGAGCACCACCTCGGTGTCGGAGCCGGAGAAGAAACGGTGGCCGAGACCGCGCAGTTCCTCACGCAGTTCCCGGTAGTTGTAGATGCAGCCGTTGAAGACACCGGTGAGCCGCGCCGCGGGGTCGGTCATCGGCTGCGCGCCGCGCTCCGACAGGTCGATGATCTTCAGCCGGCGGTGGCCCAGTGCGACGGCGCCCTGCGACCACAGCCCCCTGCCGTCCGGTCCTCTGGCGGCGAGCCGGTCGGTCATGCGCTCGACCGCCGCCAGGTCGGGCCGTCCGCCGTCGAAGCGGATCTCTCCGCTGAGGCCGCACATCAGATCCCACCCCCTCGCGGGGCGCCGTCGGCCCGGCGCGACGTGGTCGCCGGCGGATCCCCGGGCGAGCACGTGGACGGGCCGGTTCGGTGCGGGGCGGTACTGCTGCTGGACATGGTGCGCTGCACTCTCCTCGATCGGTGGGCGCCGGCCTCGCGGCGGCCGCGGGCGGCGGCACCGCCGCCCGGCCGCCGCCCCGTCGCGGAGCGACGACCGGCATCTGCTGTGGCAGGTCTGATCCGTTTTCTTCGCTTTCTCCGTTTCTCTCCGCCGGCACGGCCGGCTCGTCCCGTGGGCACGGCTCGTCCCGTCAGCACGGCCGCGGGGGCATCAGCCGCGCAGGGTCGCCCGCCGGGCCGGCGCCGGGCCGGCCGCCCGGGCGGCACCGGTGGTGGCGACGGGCCGGCGTGCGGCCGCCGGCGTGGTCCGCGGCCCGCGCCCGCCGCGGGTCTCCTCGACCAGCGTCCCGACGCCGGCGAGGAGGCCTTCCTCCTCGACGATCCCGCGCAGCCGGTGCGCGGCGCTTCCGCGGGCCAGGGCCTCTTCCATGAGGACGCGTACGGTGTCCCAGTCGCCCGCCGCCTCCAGGGCCGGGCGCAGTCGCCGGAGCATGTCGCGCAGGACGGCGGGCGCGGGCGCGGGGAGGCCGGTGGCGGGATGGACCAGGTGGCCCTCCAGGGCCGTCCGCGCCGCCCGCCAGTTCGCGGCCCGCAGCCCTTCGTGGCGCCCGTCGCAGTCCTGGGCGCCGGGCTGCTCCAGCCGGGCGCGCGCGTCCTCCACCAGGGCGCGGAAGAGGCCCGCCACGAGGACGACCGTCTCGGCGCGCGGGCAGGCGTCGCAGATGCGCAGCTCCAGTGTCCGCTGGTGGTCGGACGGCCGTACGTCGTAGTAGACCATCCCCGGATCGCTGATCACCCCGGAGCGGACGAGGTCCGAGACGGCGGCGTCGTAGTCCTCGGCCCGGGTGAAGCAGCCGGCCGGCCCCGCGGTGGGCCACCGCTGCCACAGCATCGTGCGCCAGCCGGCGTATCCGGTGTCCGCCCCCAGCCAGAAGGGCGAGCTGGCGGACAGGGCCAGCAGCGGGGGCAGCCAGGGCGAGACGGCGCACATGACGCGTACGGCCGTGTCGCGGTCGGGCACGTCGACGTGGACCTGGGCGCTGCAGACGAGGTGCTCGTCGGAGACCTGCCGGTACTCGTCGGCCATGTGCCGGTAGCGGGGATCGGCGGTCGTGTCGCCGGAGGCCACCCGCGCGAGCGGCACGGTCCCGGCCGCCACGACGGCCAGCCCCAGGGGGGAGGCCGCCGCGTCGAGCCGCAGCCGCGCCTCGACGATGTCGGCGTGCAGGGAGTCCAGGGAGGAGTGCACCCCGCTGTTCCACTCCACGGCGGACCGCTGCAGCTCCGCGGTGACGTCGGGTCTGTGGCGCAGCCGGTTCAGGACCGCGTCCGCGCGCGGTACGAGCAGCCCGCTCTCGACGTCCACGACGTGGAATTCTTCCTCTACCCCTATGCGAACGGCCACGGTTCCCCTTCTTCCGCCGGACGATCGGCCGCCCGGTCGGAGACCCGCGGCGATCACTGCCCTCGC
The DNA here is from genome assembly GCF_055580685.1 of Streptomyces sp. NPDC031554. Lineage (NCBI taxonomy): Bacteria > Bacillati > Actinomycetota > Actinomycetes > Kitasatosporales > Streptomycetaceae > Streptomyces > Streptomyces sp. NPDC031554. The sequence continues at coordinate 49,960 of NZ_JBVIKX010000007.1, forward strand.
CGAGTTCCCGACTCGGGGGCCGCTTAGTCCTCATCCGTGCGCCGGTGCGACGGTCGCCCGGCGGACGGGCGGTGGCGGGGCCGTCTCCCGCGGGTGCGGTGCCGCCCCGCCGCACCGTCGCCCCGCGTGCCGTCGTGCTCGCGTGCCGTCGTGCCCGGGGGCCGCCCCGGCGGCGGCGAAACGCCTGGTGACAAGCTCGGGCGCGGGCCCGAGAAGGGCCTGCCGAGAACACTTCCGTGGCGCGGCGGGCCCGGCAGGACCCGACACGGGCGCTCCGCCCGGGCGCCCCGCCCGGGGATTCCTATGCCATCCGAACGGCCTGTCCCGTGACGCGGGTGCGGGTGGTCCGGGGGTCGACGTCGACCAGCAGGTCGCCGGGGCGGCCCATGTCCTCCCCCTGCCGGAGGGCGATCCTGGTGGGAGCGGTGACGAGGCCGAGCGTGCGGAGGTACCCGCCGAACGCCGCGGCGGCCGCACCGGTGGCCGGGTCCTCCACTACGCCACCGACCGGGAACGGGTTGCGGACGTGGAAGCGCTCCGGCGTCTCGCGCCACACCAGCGTCACGGTGGTCCAGCCGTACCGCCGCATCACGTCGGCGAGGCCGTCGAAGTCGTAGGCGAGGGACGCCAGGCGCTCGCGGGAGGCGGCCGCCAGCACCAGGTGGTCGTTGCCGCCGAACGCCACGTGGGGTGGCAGGGCGGGGTCCAGGTCGCCGGCCGCCCAGCCCAGGGCCTCGAGCGTCTCGGCCAGTTCGCCGTTCCCGGCGGGACGGGAGCGGGTCGCGACGCTGGTGAGGGTGGCCCGCAGGGCGCCGTCGTCCGCTTCCACGGTGACGGGGATCTCGCCCGCCGCCGTGTCGAGGAGGATCTCGCCGGGTCCGGTCCGCTCGGCGAGGGCGACGGCCAGGGCGAGGGTCGCGTGCCCGCAGAAGGCCACCTCGGCGAGCGGGCTGAAGTAGCGGACGCCGAACCGGCGGGAGGCCTCGTCCCGGCCGGTCCGGCCGGTGACGAAGGCCGTCTCCGAGTAGCCGACGCGGGCGGCGACGGCGAGCATCGCCGCGTCGTCGAGCCCGTCGGCGTCGAGGACGACACCGGCGGGGTTGCCTCCCGCCGGGTCGCTGGTGAAGGCCGCGTACCGCAGGACCTCCGCGGGCGGCTGGACGTGGTCGACGGGGCTGGTTCCCCGGGTTCGGCTGGTCATGACGTCCACGCTGCCATCCGGCGTCGATCGAGTCCAACGATGGATTCCGATGTTCCCCATCGGGATGCCGCATATCCTGGCGGTGTGGACACCCGTTTGCTGCACACCTTCGCCGCGCTCGCCCGGACGGGCAGCTTCACGGCCGCCGCCGCCGAGCTGCACCTCGCGCAGTCGACGGTCACTGTGCACGTCCGCACCCTGGAGCGGGAACTCGGCGTCCGGCTGTTCGACCGTCTGCCCACGGGTGCGCTGCTCACCGAGACCGGCCGACGGCTGCTGGAGCGGGCCGAGGACGTGCTCGACGCGGTGGCGCGGCTGCGGGCGGACGGCGCCGGGGCCGCGGGGGGACGGGTGGTGGTCGGCACCCCCGAGTCTCTGTGCACGACCCGGCTTCCGGGTGTGGTCGCCGCCCTGCGCACGAGCCACCCCGAAGTGGACGTCCAGTTGTACGCGGGCGGCACCGACCGGTGTGTCGAAGGGCTGCGGTCCGGGCGGCTGGACCTGGCCCTGCTGCTGGAGGAGGAGGCCGACTTCCCCGAGGTGACCAGCGAACCGATCGCCCGCGAGCCCCTCGCCCTCGTCTGCGCCCCCGGCCATCCGCTCGCCGCGCGGGCCGACGCGCCGACGTGGGCGGACCTCTCCGGCGAGGACGTCTTCCTGCTGGAGCAGGGCTGTTCCTACAGCGACGTACTGGAGCGCCGGCTGCTCGCGGTCCCCGGTGCCCGCCCGCGCCTGACCCGCTTCGGGAGCGTGGACGCGGCGCGTTCCTGCGTGGCCGCCGGGCTGGGAGTGACGCTGCTGCCCCTGACGACCGTGCGGGAGCACCTGCGCGACGGACGGCTGCTGCGCCTCGACGGACCGCGGTTCGCCGACGTCCCGGTGCGGCTGGCCCGCCACCGCAGACGGTGGACGTCACCGGCGGCCGAGACGTTCGTCCGGGAGTTGGTACGGCACCTGCCCGGCTGACGCGGCCCACCGCGAGCCGTGCCCGTGCCCGTCCGCGACCCCGGTCACCGCGAGCGCGGGCCGGGCCGCGGGCGGAGGCGGGAGCGGGGTCGCCGCCACGGCCGGGGCCGGGGCCGCCGAGGCGAAAGCGGAGGCGGGGTCGGGGGGCGGAGCCGGCCGAAAGGTTCGGCCGGGGTCCGTCACCCGCCGTCGGTGGCCTTGTCCGTCAGGGCGCCGTAGGCCAGTTGCAGCGCGTCCGCCCCGGCCAGCGCGGTGAGCGCCCCCATGGCGGTCCGCGTGGCACGCGGCCAGAGGAGCTGGCCCGCCGTCAGGGTCGAGGCCACCCAGACGCTCATGCAGAACGGGCAGGTCACCAGCTCGCCGACGGTCTCCCTGCCGTCGGCGGAGCGCGCTTCCTCGTGCAGTTCGGCCGGGCCCTGCGGACCGACGTACCGCGTGAAGGGGGCGCGGAGCGGGCTGGTCACCGACGCCTTGCTCAGCAGCCGGCTGAGCCGGAAGGTGGCCACCGCGGTCAGGACCACGTCCCAGGGCTCCGGCCGGTCGGGCAGGGGGCGGCGGCGCAGCCGTACCGCCGTCGCCCAGGCCGCCGTGTACGCCCCGAATCCGGTCATGGCCGCGAGATAACCGCCCAGCGGCCGTTCGTGCCCGGCCGAGTAGTCGCGCCGCGCGCTCCGGAGGATCTCCTCCAGGCGTCCCGTGAAGCGGCTGCCGGCTGTCGTGCCCATGGTTCGCGCCCGTTCCTGTCCCACTGCTTCCGCGGGCCCGCGGCTCCCGCGGGTCGGTCGTGCCACCTCGTCCGCGTGTGCCCGCCGTTCCGGTTCCGGTGCGTCCGGTAGGGGCCGCGCCCGGGGACGCGGAGGCGGGGCGGTCGCCGTACGACCGCCGGCGTCCGGGTCCCCGCCACGGCTCGCGCCAAACGGAGGCGGGAGGGGGCTTCCGGGGGTGCCCGGGGTCGAGGGGCGGCGGAGACGGGCCCTCGTTCCGGCTCGGGGTGCGGAACGAGGGCCCTTGTCCCCTGCACAAACCACTTCGCCACGAGGAGCGGGAACGGATGCACCCGGTCCGGATTCACGCGGTCGGCGGTACGACGGCGCCGGGAGAACGGGGCGGACCGGGGCCCGGGCGGCCGTCCCGCCCCGCCCGGCCGCCGCGTCCCCGGGGCTCTGCGGACGGACGCATCCGCGTGCCGCCCCCGGACGGAACTGATCGTGCGGTACATCCCGCTGTGCGGCTTTCGTCCCAGCCGGACAGGATGAGACCCTTCCCACCGCCCCGAGGAGAATTCATGATCGTCAAGAAGCTGCACGAGGCCGGCGTCAGGAGTGAGCACGCCTATCTGGCGGCCACCGCCTCGATCGGCCTGTCCCTGGTCTCCTGGCTCACCTCCAGCAGGAGCGAGGGCCTGGAGCGCGCCGACCGCTGGGGCATCTTCGTCGGCGAGTGGGCCCCCACGTTCTTCGGTCTGGGGCTCGCCCTGGCGAACTACGAGGAACGGGAGCCGGCCCACGCCGACGGGGCCCTCTCCGGTTCCCTCCACGAGGTGTGACCATGACCGATCCCCTGCTTCCTCCCGGCGAGACGCCTCCCGTGGAGGGATCGACCGCCGAGGCGCACCCCGAACGGCCGGACGGCGGCATCTGGGAGCACCCGCGCATCTGGCTGTTCCTGATCACGGCCGGCTGCCTGCTGATCGCCGCCTTCTTCCTGGTGCGCGTCATCAGCCTGTGAGCCGGCCCCGCCACCCCGCGGCCCGCCCATGCCGACGGACGGGCGGGCCGTCCCGTCCGGCCCCCGCGGCACCTGCCCGAGCGGCGGCGCACTCCCCCGTCGCCCCGCCCGGCCCACCGCCCGCCCCACCCGATGCGGGGCAGTCCGCCGGTCCCGGCCCACCGGGGCGTGTCACCAGAGGCCCGCCGCCCTCGGGAGGCGCGACCACTTCGGGAACACGCCCCGGCCCGTCGGCGGCCGTCGGACGCCGACGGCCCTCACGCGTCGGCGGCGCCTCGCGGTGCGGCCCGGTACTCGGCGGCCAGGGCCCCCGCCATGTCCGCCACCGAGTAGCGGGCCGTCACCGTCTCGCGGGCGGCGCGCGCCAGGCGGACGCGCCGGTCCTCGGGCAGGGACGCCAGCCGGCGCAGGCCGCGGGCCAGGCCGGAGGCGGACGAGGTGTCGAGCAGGATGCCGTTGACGCCGTCGCGCAGGTAGTGGGCCACTCCCCCGCGGAGCGGGCCCGCGGCCGGCAGTCCCGCCTCCATCGCCTCCAGTACGGCGATCCCGAACTCCTCCTTGACGCTCGGGCACACGTACCAGGCCGGCACGCCGTCGGCGCCGTCGGCCAGGGCCCGCTCCAGGCGCCTCACCTCGTCGTTCGGCATGGCGGGGAGCACGGCGAGGCGCCGTGCCGCCGCCGTCCGGCCGGCCGACAGCGCGCCGAGCGTGTCGCGCATGCGCCGTTCGGCCGGGGTGGGGCGGTCCGTGCCCCCGCCGACGAGGACCAGCGTCGTCGTGCGCCACAGCTCCGTCGCGAGCCAGGTGCGCACCAGCAGGTCCTGCTGTTTGACCGGGTGGAGCCGTCCCACGCACAGCAGCAGCGGCAGGCCCCGGTCGGCCGGCGCGAGCGCGTCGGGCCGGCCGCCGTCGGCGAACAGGTCGTCCAGCATCCGCCGCCGCCGCGACGCCTCGTCGGCCGCCGGTACGTACGGGGCGATCCCCTCCGGCGGTGCGGGAGGTCCGGTGGGGCCGTAGCGGTCGCCGAGGACGGGGAAGTGACGGAGCAGGTCGCCGGTGCCGGGGCGGCCGGGGATGCCGATGACGGTGTCGGCCCGCTCCACCAGGCGGTCGGCGCAGAAGACGCGGTGCAGGTCGCCGCGCAGCAGTTCCGCGCGCTCCGGGTCCCGCGGGTCGGCCCGGGCGTACCTGCGGACCAGGTTGCGGTGGGGATCGGGGGTCGCGGTGAAGAACAGGCGTGCTCCCGTGCGGGCGGCCGCCTGCGCGAGGGCCAGGCTGCCGTCGTCGGCGTACCGCACATGCACGACGTCGGCGGTGCGGGGCAGGGCGCTCAGGAGGCGGGTGGCCCACCAGGCGAGCGCGGCGCGGTGTCCGGGCCAGGCGTCCGGCTGGGGCGGGCCGGGCGCGTCGACGGGCAGGCGCAGCACCCAGTGGCCGGGGTCCCGCTCCCGCAGGAGACGGGGGTCGCGGGCCAGGCCGTCGAGGCCCGCGGTCACCACCGTCACCACGCCGGCGATGCCGTCGTCGAGGGCGAGCCGGGCGCCGAGTGCGCCCAGCAGGACGGACATGCCGCCGCTCGGGCCCTCTCCCGGCGTGTCCAGGTCGCCCTGGAGCATGGTCTGCGCGACGACGATGCCGGGGGCCTGCCAGGTGTCCTCGGTGAGGGTGGCGGGAGGGGCGAGGAGCAGCCGCTCGTAGGCGTCCCGCGCGGTGTCGGCGGCGGGCAGGTGGGCGGCGCCGTCGGGGAGCCGGTGCAGGTAGCGCCACAGGGCGTGGCGGGCGTCCCGGCCGGCGGGCGCGGCCAGTGCCGCGGCTTCGGCCGCGGACAGGGGGCGCAGGTCCGCCGTCTCGGCGCAGTCCAGCAGGAACGCGGTGCGCGCGGCGACGGGCGTGCCGCGCAGCAGCGTGTGGCGCAGCGTCTCCTCGGCGTACCGCGCACCGTGGCGGCGCACGGTGTCGGGCCACATCTCCGCCAGGACCGCGCCGAGCCTCGGTCCGCCGTGGGCGTGGGCGAGCAGGGCCTCGGGAGTGAGCGGAACCGCGAGGCGGCAGGCCCGTCGCAGGGAGGCGACGGCCGTGTCCTCACGGCTGAGCGCGGGGGCCGGGCCGTGCGGGAGGGGGCGCGGACCGAGCCCGTACTCGGCCTCCAGCAGCATCGCCGGCTCGCCGTCGGGGTGCCGTCCGGTGACGGTGCCCGGACCGTCCGCGCGCGCACCGCGGAAGAAGGCGGCCCGCGCGGCGGCGAGCAGGTCCGGTTCCCCGGAGGACGGCGTTGCCGCCGGGGTGTCCCACGACGGCGCTGAGGAGGCGGGCACTGGGGGCTCCTTCGTGCGGAACGGACGACGCTGCGAGTTCTTCCGGGGGGCTTCACCCGGATGCACCCGCTCCTGGCGCGCCTCGGCGGCCGTGCGCCGCAGCGCCTCGACCGCCGTGTCCCGCAGCGCCCCGACCGCCGTGTTCCGCCGCGCCCCGCTCCGGCCCCCTGCCCCTGCCCGTCCCGTCCGGCCCGGCCGGGGGCCCGCCGCATCCGTGGCGGCGCACCGTGACGAAAGAGGGGTATGCCGCGCATAGTGATCATCAGTCCGCCGTTCTTCTCCCACGCACGTCCCCTGTCCGTCCTGGCGGCCGCTCTGCGGGCGCGGGGGGCGGACGTCCACTTCGCGTGCTCGGAGGCGTTCGAGGACCTCGCGGTCCGCGCCGGTGCGCGTTTCGTGCCGCTGACCGTGACGCGCAACGCGAACACGGGGGTGGCGGAGGCCACGGAGCAGGAGGCGGCGGAGACGGCCCGGCTGGACGAGTTCCTCGAGGCCACCCGGCGCGGCGCGGTTCCGGCCCTGATGACGCAGGCCCGCCACCGCCGGGCCGACCTGCTGGCCGACCCGGAGGCCGTGCTCGCACGGCTGCGCGCCCTCGACGAGCGGTTGCGCCCCGACTGGTACGTGGTGGACCAGCTCGGTTACGCGGTGACGCTCGGACTGCACTGTCTGGGGGTGCGGTACGCGACGTTCTGCCCGGGGCATCCGACCTACGTCCTCGCGGGTCCCGACAGCTACTTCGGCGTGCCCTACGACTGGCCCGGCGCCCTGCGGCCCGACCCGCGGCGGCTGGCCGGCCTGACGGCCGCGGCCCGCGAGAACGACGACGCGTTCACGGCGCTGTTCGAGGCGTTCGCCCGGGCCGAGGCGCCCGACGCCCCCGCCCCGGGCCGCGCCTTCGCGCTGACGTCGCCCGAAGCGGTCCTGTACTCCTACCCCCGGCTGCCCTGGCTGCCGGCGCCGCCGACGGGCCCCGAACACGTGTACGCAGGTCACATGGTCGGCCCCGCCGAACCGCTGGACGAGGACTGGTCGCGGCGGCTGCGGCGGCTGCGCGAACGGGCCGACCGGGTCGTCCTGGTCGCGCTCGGCACCTTCCTGAGCGCCCGCGACGACGTCCTGCGGACCGTCGTGTCCGGGGTGGTGGAGGGCACCGACGGTACGGCCGTCGTCGTGGCGGCGGGCCGGCGGACGGCCGCCCTCGCGGATCTGGCCTGCGACCGCGTCGTCGTGGCGCCGTCCGTCCCGCAGCAGTCCCTGCTCCGCCACGTGGACGCGATGGTCCACCACGGGGGCAACAACTCGTTCACCGAGTGCCTGCGGTTCGGGGTGCCGGCGCTGGTCCTGCCGTTCTCCAGCGACCAGTTCGCCGTCGCGCGCGACGCGGAGCGCGCCGGCGTCGGGGTCGTACGGGACCCGAACACCCTGTCCTCCCGCGAGGTGCCGGCGGTGCTGCACTTCCTGGCCACGACCGTCCGCGAGCGCATGGGGCGGTGGGCCCGGCAGGCCGGCGAGCGCGGCCCGGACCACGCGGCCGCCCGGCTCCTGGCCGTCATGGGCGAGCCGGCCCCGCGCGCCGAGCGGGCCCCCGCGCCCTGAGACGGCCGGCGGCCCTCACCTCGCGCGGCCCGGCCCCGGCAGCGCCACGGGCGTGCCGAACCGCACCGGGACGCCGGGCGCGTACAGGACGCTGTCGGGTTCCGCGCGCACCGGAGCGACCCCCGCCACGTCGAGGAGGGACGCGTCCCAGTCGAGGAGGTCGCAGCTCCGGAAGGTCCACATCGGGTGGACGTTGGGCAGGTAGTACGACCGGGTCGGCCCGCGTTCGTGCAGTCCCCAGCGGTAGGTCAGGAACTCGTCCAGCGGCCGGGGCCGTACCACGTCGTCCGAGACCCGGACCCGCACACGGCCGCCCGGCCCGCCGTTCCCCCGTGCCCGGGTGCGGTACTCCAGACGCCGGCCGTGCCACTCCCGCGACACGCGCGCCCACCGGTAGGGCAGCCCGAGGACCGCCCGCGCGGCGAGGACCGGCAGCAGCCGGTCGCAGTCGAGCGAGCGGAAGACGACACCGCGCCGGCCGAGCGCGTCACGGCTGTACAGGCGCACGTTGACCTCGGTGAACGTGCCCAGGTACGGCAGCGGCGGGCCGTCGCCGAAGGCGAGGTCCTCCATGCGGAAGAAGACCAGGCCCGCATAGGCGCGGCCGCGGTGCAGGTCCGGGACCGTCCCGGGCGGCAGCAGGCGGGCGACGGCGAAGGGGTCGACCTCCCAGTGCAGGAACACCAGGTCGCGCCAGGACTGCCGGAACAGCACACGGCGCGGGCGGCGGGGGGCGAGGGGGGTCAGCGACTCGACGCCGCCGGTGTGCCGTTCGCCGCGATCGCTCATCACAGGTTCCTTCCGGCAGGTGGCGGTTCCGCGGGTGCGGTGACGCCGTCCGGCGTGCGTCCCGGCCCGGGAACCGTTCGGCCGGGGAACCCGGTGCGGTTGCACCGCCGGGGCGGGCGCCCGGGGGACGCTGCGGGCGCAGCCGTCCAGGTCGTAGGCGTCGGAGCGACGGGCCGGAGCGCCCGCGCAGGCGGCGGAGAGCCGGGCCGGGGAGGCCGGGTCGCGGCCCGCCACGGCGACCTGCGCGCCGAGTCCGTGCAGCCGCTCGGCGAGGGCCGCGCCGATGGCTCCGGTGGCACCGGGCAGGAGGACACGGGCACCGTTCGGTTCCACGGGCCACCTCCGCTCTCCGTACGTACGGGTGGACGACGGGGGCCGGCTCCGGCGGGCCCTCCGCCTCGCCCAGCGCCGCCGCCGCTCGCGGCGGAACCCGCGCTCCGTCCGCTTCCCCGACCACTTCCGCGGTCGGGGGGCGGACGGTTGCAGCCGTTTCGCCCACCGGTGCTCCGGCGGGCCCACCGTCCCCCGCCGGACGCACACCCCGCGGACCGCGCGTCCGGCGGGGCCGCCGGGCGGGCCGGGCTACCTCCCCAGGTCCCGCAGCACCTCGCGGGCGGCCCGTGCCCCGGACGCCAGGGCTCCCTGGACGGACCCGGTGGCACGGTGGTCGCCGCACACGTAGCGGCCCGGCGCCACGCGCGTGGTGCGGGTCAGCGGCCGGGGCGGGACCATCGCGGGCAGCGCGTCCCGGACCGTCCGCACGGTCAGCAGGTCCCAGCCGTCCGTACCGGTGTCGTACGCCTCGTCGAGCGCCGCCCGTACGGCACGCTCCCGGCCCTCCTCGTCCGGGCCCAGGATCGAGGTGGCGACGAGCGCGCGGCCGGGCGGGGCGTAGGGGGGCGCTACGTCGCTGAGGACGCAGGTGTTGAGGAAGCGGCGCCGGGTGTCCACGAGGAGCGTCGGCTCGCCGAGCGGGGACCGCGGGGCGACGTGGTAGTACGTCGTCACCACCCGGTAGTCGGGGAGGCCGACGTCGGGGAGCAGGTCCTCGACGGCTCCGGGGCCGGTGGCGACCACGACGGCCCGGGCGGCGGTCTCCCGGCCGTCCGCCGTCAGCGCGCCGTCGTCCGTGAGCCGTTCCACGGGGGTCTCCAACCGGACCGTGCCGTCCGGCAGGGCGGCCGCCAGGGCGCGCGGCACGGCTCCGATGCCCTCGGCGGGAAGGCACAGGGTGCCGCGCAGCATGCTCCGCCACACCAGGTGGAACACCCGGGCGGAGGTCTCCAGGTCGTCCTCCAGGAAGACTCCCGACAGGAACGGGCGGAAGAACCCCTCCACGAACGCGTCGGAGATCCCGGCGTCCGCGAGCGCCGTGCGGGTGGTGGTGTCCGCGAGCCGTTTGAGCCGGCGGGGCGGAGCCAGCATGTCGCGGGCGGACAGCAGACCGAGGGCGGCCAGGTCGCGCGGTCCGGCGAGGCGGCCCGGCAGCAGGTCGGGCAGCGTGCGCGGGCGGCGGGTGGGGTCGCTGAAGCGGAGCCGGCCGGAGGGGGCGTGGATCAGGACGCCGGGGGTGAAGGGCCGCAGTCCCAGGTCCTTCAGGGCCAGCCGGCGCCGGACCTGGGGGTAGGACGTGTTGAAGACCTGGAACCCGCGGTCGACGACGAAGCCCTCCACCCGGTCGGAGCGCATCCTTCCGCCGACCTCGTCGCCGGCCTCCACGACCCGTACGGCGACGCCCGCCGCCAGCAGGTCCCCGGCGCACGCGAGCCCGGCGAGTCCGGCTCCCACCACCAGCACGTCCGTCGCGTCCTGGGCTGCGGACACACGACCACCTCTCCCACGTCCGGGCGCGGCCGGTGCCGCCCCGTCTGTGTTCCAAGGGTTCCCCGTCCGCGGATGCGACACCGCACCGTCCCCCCGGACGCCGCCCGTCCGGCCTCGTGGCGGCGACGGCGGCCGACGCGTCGCCGGGTGACCGCGTCCGGCACGGGGACCGGCACCCGGCCGCCCGGTCGGGACGCCGGATCGGACCGGGCCGGCCGCCGGGAGCCCGCACGTCCCGCCGCGGGTTCGTTCCTGTGCCGCGGGTTCGTTCCTGTACCGCCGGACGGCCCGCAGCGCGCCCGGCCCCGGGCGCGGACCGGGTTCAGTCGTCCTCCGCCCGCCCGGCCGCCTCCGTCCGGTCCGGCGCCGCGCGCGTCGGCTCCTCGGACCGGAGCAGCCTCCAGGTCTCGATGCCGCAGTCCACCATCATGGCCACGCCCGCGAGGAACCCGAGCACGCGCATCGGGAACCACCCCGTCCGCACGACGGAGACCCCCATCATGAACACGCCCGTCAGCAGGGACCTGCCGGCCCGGCGCGCCCACAGTCCGATCCCGTCCCCCACGGACGTCCCCCTCCCCCTCGCACGCCCCCGCGGGCGGCCGGGCAGCAGCATACGAGGCACCGGGAGCCGGTTCCGGCGCGGTCCGGCCCCGGGCGCCGCGACCACCGCCCGGGGCCGGGCGGGCCCCCGGAGCCCGCGTCCGCCTACGACGCCGGAGGGACCGGGAAGAGCAGGCAGCTGCTGGTGGCGTGGGCGAGCAGACGTCCCGCCCCGTCCTCCAGCTGTGCCTGCGCCAGGGCGGTCCGGCGGCCCTGGCTGACCACCGTGCCGACGGCGCGCACCGTTCCGGTGTCCGCGGTGATCCGCCGCAGGAACTTCACGGTGAGGTCGAGCGAGGTGTAGGCCGTGCCCTGCGGGAGGACGGACTGCACGGCGCAGCCGGCCGCCGAGTCGAGCAGGGTGGCGAAGACGCCGCCGTGCACGCTGCCGATCGGGTTGTAGTGCTCCTCCCCCGGTGTCAGGGAGAACACCGCCCTGCCGGGCTCCACCTCGTCCAGGGTGAAGTCCATGGTGCGGCCGACGGGCGGCGCGGGAAGCCGCCCCGCCACCAGCTCGCGCAGGAAGTCGATGCCGGCCATGCGTCCGGCGGCTTCCGCCAGGACCGCGGGGTCGTCCCACTGATACGTACGCGTTCGTCCCACGAGCCGAGGCCTCCCCATCTGACTTTTGCAAATGAAGCTAGCCGTCGGTCCAGCTGACTGTCAACGCCGAAGCCAGCCCCCTACCATGGCGGGATGGAGTGGCTTGAGGCGAGCACGGAGAACTGCCCCGTCCAGCGCACGCTCGACGTGGTAGGGGAGAAATGGACGCTGCTGATCCTGCGTGACGCCGTCAACGGGGTCCGCCGCTTCGACGACTTCCACCGTCACATCGGCCTGTCGGAAGCCGTCCTCAGCGACCGCCTGCGGAAGCTGGTCTCGGCCGGGGTGCTGAGGACCGCCCCCTACCGGGAGCCGGGCGACCGCTCCCGCAACGAGTACCGCCTGACCCGCAAGGGCTGGGACCTGTGGCCCGTCCTCATGGCGCTCGGCCAGTGGGGCGAGACCCATGTCCTGGGCGCCGAGGGCCCCGTGCTGGACGTCCGCCACACCGGCTGCGACGCCCCGGTCCGCGTCGTCGTCGAGTGCTGCGCCGACCGCACGGCCCTCACCCCCCGCGACGTCACCGCCCGGCTGGGGCCGGGGGCCCGTCCCCGCTCCTGAGCGGAGGTCCTGGACGGAGGCCGCCCGGAGCGGGGGACGGACCGGAGCGGGGGCCGGGACGGCTCGGAGCGAAAGGGCCGGGGCGGCCCGCCGCGCGGGCGCGAAGCGCCCCGCTCAGGCGCTCGCCTGCCGGCGTGCGGCCATCCGCCGCGGCGCGGCGTGGTGCGCCACCCGGCCGGCGTCGGCCGGCCGCCGGTTCCCCAGCCACAGGGACGTCACGGACAACAGGCCGGTGAAGACGACCAGGAAGACCACCGACACCCACATCTGCCGGCTCCCCGGTTCCTCCCATCCCGCCCAGGCGGCCGAGGCGGCCCACAGAAGGGCTCCGCCCGCGTAGACGGGGCGGATGCGCCGCAGCTGCCGAGCGGCGCGCACGGATTCAGCGTGATCGTTCTCCGGTGTCATGGCCGCCCAGTACCCCGAAACTCCTTTTCTACCGTCCCGGCACCACCGGAATCCCGGCGGGCCGTCCACTCCGGGTCCCAGGGGCGGCCGGGCGGGCGCTCACCCCCGGTGGCCGGGAGCCCGCCGGAAGACCACCGCGGCGGCGACGCCGCCGATCAGGCCGAAGAGGTGTCCCTGCCAGCTGATCCCGGTCGCCGTCGGCAGCACGCCCCAGAGGATCGAGCCGTAGACGGCCCCGACGAGGAGGCCCACCAGCACGTCGCCGACGCGGCGGTCGACGAAGCCGCGGACGACCAGATAGCCGAAGAGGCCGAAGACGACGCCGGAGGCGCCCGCCGTCGTGGAGTGCGCCGGTGCCGTCAGCCAGACGCCCAGGCCGCTCACCAGGGTGATCAGCGCGGCGACGGCCAGGAAGCGGCGGATGCCGGACAGGGCGGCGAGGAAGCCCATCGCCAGCAGCGGCAGGCTGTTGGCGGCGAGGTGGTCGAAGCCGAAGTGCAGGAAGGCGGCGGGTACGACGTCGCGCAGCTCGCCGAACTCCCGGGGCGAGACGCCGTAGGAGTCGAGGGCGTGGCCGCTGACGGCGTCGACGATCTCCAGCACCCACAGCAGGGCGACCCATCCCGCGACCAGCGCCGCCGCGTCCCGGGCGCGGGCCCGCCGCGAGGGCGGTGCGGGCCGCGTCGCGCCGTACGCTCCGGCCGGTCCGTTGCGAGATCCGGCACCGAAGTCCGATCCGTACACCACAGCAGCCCCCTCCGATGCCCTCTCGTCCGTCAATTGTGCCCGACCCGCGCCGCCTCCCGATCGGCTGTCGCGGCGGGGAGGAGGGCCGTCGGCGTGCGCGGTGCGGGGCCCGCCGCCCGTGCGGTTCCGGCGCCCGGCACCGGTCGGCCCGTGGGTGTGCGGGCGGGCGCTGGTAAAATGGGGGAACGCTTTCGATGCCGCCGGGGTCCGTACCAACGGGTACGGACCCCGGCGCGTTGCGGGCGTCACTCCGAGGAAGGTTCCCCCTTGAACGCGAAGCCGCCGGCTCCTGGACTCCCGCACGCAGACGAGCGACGGCCGGCGACGGCGCCGCGGGGTGAGGCCCCGACGTCCGGGCCCGTCTCCCCCGGCCTGCCGCCGGCCGCGTCCTTCGGCGCGCTCGGCCTCCCGCCGAAGCTGCTGACGGCGATGACCGGCCTCGGCGTGACGGAGCCCTTCCCGATCCAGGCGGCGACCCTGCCCGACGCGCTGGCCGGCCGCGACGTCCTCGGCCGGGCGCGGACCGGCTCCGGCAAGACGCTGGCCTTCGGCCTCGCGCTCCTGGTCCGTACGGCGGGCCGGCGGGCGGAGCCGAAGCGGCCCCGGGCACTGGTGCTGGTGCCGACCCGGGAGCTCGCCCAGCAGGTGGGCGAGGCGCTGGAGCCGTACGCACGGGTGCTGGACGTACGGCTGGCGACGGTGGTCGGAGGTCTGTCGATCAACCGCCAGACGGCGCTGCTGCGGGCCGGCGCCGACGTCGTGGTCGCGACGCCGGGGCGGCTGACCGACCTGCTGTCGCGCCGGGACTGCTTCCTGAACCACGTACGGGTCACGGTGCTGGACGAGGCGGACCAGATGTGCGACCTGGGTTTCCTGCCCCAGGTCTCGGACATCCTCGGGCAGGTTCCCGCCGACGGGCAGCGGCTGCTGTTCTCGGCCACGCTCGACCGCGGCGTCGACCAGCTGGTGCGGGACCACCTGCACGAGCCGGTCCTCGCGTCGGTCGACCGTGCGGCCGGCTCCGTCGCCACGATGGAGCACCACGTCCTGAACATCCACCCCGCCGACAAGTACGCGACCGCGACGGAGATCGCCGCGCGGGACGGCCGGGTGCTGATGTTCCTGGACACCAAGGCCGCCGTGGACCAGTTCACCCGGCACCTGCGGGCGAGCGGGGTGCGGGCGTCCGCCCTGCACAGCGGGAAGTCGCAGCCCCAGCGCACCCATACGCTGGCCCAGTTCAAGAACGGTGAGGTCACCGTGCTGGTGGCCACCAACGTCGCCGCGCGGGGCATCCACGTCGACGCGCTCGACCTCGTCGTCAACGTCGACCCGCCCGCCGACGCCAAGGACTACCTGCACCGGGGCGGACGTACGGCACGGGCCGGGGAGTCCGGCAGGGTGGTCACGCTGGTCACGCCCGGCGAGCGGCGCGAGGTGAACCGGATGATGTCCGAGGCGGGGATCAGGCCGACGGTCACGCAGGTCCGCTCCGGTGAGGCGGCGCTGACCGCGATCACCGGGGCGAAGCGCCCGCCGGCCGGGACGAAGGGCGGCGGCAACGCGCCCTTCCGCGGGCTGGGCACCCGGCCGGCCGGTGCCGGCAAGGAGTCCCGCAGGACCGCCGAGGCCCGCAGGACGGCGGAGGCCCGTGCGGCGGCCCGGGTGCGCAAGGGCCGCTGACGGGGGCGGACCGGCCCCTCGTGCGGGCCGGGGGCCGGCGTCGCGGGCCGGGAGACGGCCTCGCGGGTCAGGCCGAGGCGCTGCGCCGGTCGGCCTGTTCGCGGAGTTCCTCGTTGATGCGCTTGGCCTCTTCCAGCTGGTCCTCGAGCACGATGATCCGGCAGGCGGCCTCTATCGGGGTGCCGGCGTCGACGAGTTCCCGCGCACGGGCCGCGATGCGCAGCTGGTACCGGGAGTAGCGGCGGTGCCCGCCGCCGGAGCGCAGGGGCGCTATCAGGCGGTTGTCACCCAGGGCGCGGAGGAAGGCGGGGCTGGTGCCGAGCATGTCGGCGGCCCGGCCGATGGTGTAGGCGGGGTAGTCCTCGTCGTCGAACGGATCGAGGGCACGGGGAGCGGCAGGGGGCATAGACCTCTTCTTTCCAGGGACGCGTCGGGGGGCCCTGGGTGCTTGTCCGCGCCCAGGGCCCCGAGGTTTCAACACCATCTACCGGCTGACCTGCACCGGCTTCCTTGTTCCGCCTGCCCGCCGTGAGGGCGGGGCTGCGGGGATCGCGAATGCGTGACCGTGGACCACCTTCCGATCTGGGGCCTGCGGTACCCGGGCGGTACTCCGTCCTCACCCGGGCGATCCTGATGGCGTCTGCTCCTCACCTCTTTCGGTTACGCGATGTCGACATGTGCGGTCACTGCGCGGCTCTTCGTCCTGCCGCTTGCTCGGACTTCCTTGCTACGAGAACAACGCTAGCCCCCGCACCGGGCAATGTCTACTTCCGTCACGACAGATTTCCTTCCGCTCGAAGGGATCTTCTTCTGTCGCGGCAGCGGTTCTTTCCACGGCTCACGGACAGGGCGCCCCGCTCCGGCCGGGGCCGGGCGGTGGACCCTGCCGCCCGGACGTCCGCTCCGGCCGGGAGGCCGTCCGGGAGCCCGTCCGCCGCGTCCCGTCCGCCGTTTGCGACGTCCGCGCTCCGGGGACCCGGCTGCGCATGAACACAACGCCACGACGACGCCGTCCGCAGCGGAGCCGGCTGCTGGAGCTTCTGGACCGTCTGGAGCGCGGTCCGCGAGCGGATCCCCTGATCGACACCCTGCGCGACGGGGTGCGCGCCCTGCCGCTCGGACCCGGGCGGGACGTGCTGCACGGCCGACGGCTGGGGCATCCGGTCCATCCGCTGTTGGTGCAGGTGCCGGTCGGGAGCTGGCTGTCCGCGGCCGTCCTCGACGTCCTCCCGGGCCGCTCCCGCGAGGCGGGTCTGCTCGTGGGCGTCGGCCTGGCGACCGCCGTGCCCGCGGCGCTGGCGGGGGCGGTGGACTGGGCGGAACTGCACCGGGAGCAGACCCGCGTGGGGCTCGTGCACGCGATGGCGAACCTCGCCGCCGTCGGCCTCTACACCGCCTCCCTGGCCCGTCGCCTCGGGGGCCGTCCGGGCGCCGGCCGGGCCTACGGCTTCCTCGGTCTGACGGCGGTCGGGATCGGCGGCATGCTGGGCGGGCACCTGGCCTACCGGCAGGCGTCCGGCGCGAACCACGCGGAAGAGGTCCCGCACGTCGTGCGCGAGGGCTGGCACCGGATCGGCGCCGTGGACGAGTTCCCCCTCGAGCAGCCCGTACGGCGTGTCGTGGACGACGTGCCGGTCCTGGTGGTCCGCCGGACCGGCGGGGCCGTCCACGCCCTGGCCGAGCGGTGCAGCCACCTCGCGGGTCCGCTGTCCGAGGGCACCGTGTCCGACGGGTGTGTGCGGTGCCCGTGGCACGGCAGCGTCTTCCGGCTCTCCGACGGCTGGAACGTGCACGGCCCGGCCACCGCGCCCCAGCCCGCCTTCGACACCCGCGTCGTCGACGGCCACGTCGAGATCAGGCTGCCCCGGCACGACCGGCCGAGGCGCCGGCACGCGAGCGGCGCGGGCGCGACCGCCCTCCTCCGCCGCCACCACGACTGACGCCCGCCCGCGCGCCCCCGGCCGCCCGCCCGCCACCGTCGTGCGTCCTTCCCGTTCCGCCGGGCCCCGCCCCGCGGGACACCCCTCAGCGGACGAACAGGACCACCGCCGTGCCCGCCGCGGCGGTGCAGGCGAGGGTCGCCGACACGAACGCGGCGTGGCGTCTGAGGAGGTCGCCGCGGAGGGCCGCGTAGCGGTCCTCGTACTCCCGTCGCAGCTCGGCGGCCCGGCGGACCGTGTCCCGCAGCATCCGGCGGGTGAGGTCGGTGCGCTGCCGGACGTAGTGACGGGTCAGGTCGTCGGCCTGGCCCGTGGTCAGCCAGGGCAGCTTGGCGCAGAGGTCCTCGGCGTCACGGTGCGCCCGGTCGTGGTGGGCGCGGGCGAGGAGGTACCCCTCGGCCTCGTCGGCCAGGGTGCCGTCCCGCCCGTCGGGTGCGGGGCGCCCGCCGGCCGCCGTCACCGCGGTTCGCCCTTGTGGCCCTCGGCGTCGACGGCGTCCCGCTGGCCGGCGTTGGCCTCCTGCTCCAACTGCGCGAGTCCGGGGTGGTGCAGGTCGAAGGCGGGGGACTCGGAGCGGATGCGCGGCAGGGTGACGAAGTTGTGGCGCGGCGGCGGACAGGAGGTGGCCCACTCCAGCGAACGGCCGTAACCCCAGGGGTCGTCGACCTCGACCCGCTCCCCCTTCCGGGCGGTCGCCCAGACGTTGTAGAGGAACGGGAGCGTGGACAGGCCGAGCAGGAAGGCGCCGATGGAGGAGAGGGTGTTGAGGGCGGTGAAGCCGTCCGCGGCGAGGTAGTCGGCGTACCGCCGGGGCATGCCTTCGGCGCCGAGCCAGTGCTGGACCAGGAACGTCGTGTGGAAGCCGACGAACAGGGTCCAGAAGTGGATCTTCTCCAGCCGGGGGGCGAGCATCGTGCCGGTCATCTTCGGCCACCAGAAGCTGAACCCGCCGAACATCGCGAAGACGATCGTGCCGAACAGGACGTAGTGGAAGTGGGCGACCACGAAGTAGCTGTCGGTGACGTGGAAGTCCATCGGCGGGGAGGCGAGCAGGACGCCGGTCAACCCGCCGAAGAGAAAGGTGACCAGGAAGCCGGCCGCCCACAGCATCGGCGGTTCGAAGGAGATGGAGCCTTTCCACATGGTGCCGATCCAGTTGAAGAACTTCACCCCGGTCGGCACCGCGATCAGGAAGCTCATGAAGGAGAAGAACGGCAGCAGGACGGCCTGCGTGGCGAACATGTGGTGCGCCCAGACGGTCACGGACAGGCCGGTGATGGCGATGGTGGCGCCGACCAGCCCCATGTAGCCGAAGATCGGCTTGCGGGAGAACACCGGGAGGATCTCGGTGACCACCCCGAAGAACGGCAGGGCCAGGACGTAGACCTCGGGGTGGCCGAAGAACCAGAACAGGTGCTGCCACAGGATCGGGCCGCCGTTCTGCGGGTCGAAGATCTGCGCGCCGAACTTGCGGTCCGCCTCCAGGGCGAACAGGGCGGCGGCCAGGACCGGGAAGGCGAGCAGGACCAGCACCGAGGTGAGCAGCACGTTCCAGGTGAAGACCGGCATCCGGAACATGGTCATGCCCGGTGCCCGCATGCAGATGATCGTGGTGATGAAGTTGACCGCGCCGAGGATCGTGCCGAAACCGGTCAGCGCGAGCCCCATGATCCACAGGTCGCCGCCCAGCTGGGTGGTGCGCTCGCCCCCGCTGAGGGGCGTGTAGGCGGTCCAGCCGAAGTCGGCGGCCCCCTCGGGAACCATCAGGCCGCTGAGCGCGATCAGGCTGCCGAGGAGGAACAGCCAGTAGGAGAACATGTTCAGCCGCGGGAAGGCGACGTCCGGGGAGCCGATCTGCAACGGCATGATGGCGTTCGCGAACCCGGCGAACGTCGGTGTGGCGAACAGCAGCAGCATGACCGTGCCGTGCATGGTGAACGCCTGGTTGTACTGCTCGTTCGAGAGGATCTGCAGGCCCGGCCTGGCCAGTTCCGCCCTGATCGCCAGGGCCAGCGCTCCGCCGATCAGGAAGAAGCAGAACGACGTGATCAGGTAGAGGTGGCCGATCTTCTTGTGGTCGGTCGTGGTCAGCCAGTCGACGATCACGCGGCCGCGGCCGCGGCCGCGGCGCGTCACCGCCGACGGCGGCGGGGCAACAGGTTCGGTCCGGGTCGCCATCAGATCCCTCGGTCGGCAATGGGGGCCCGGTGATCGAGAGGGCGCCGGGAACCCCGGCCCTGCCCTCTCGTCGAGCCGGGCGCTCGGGTACGGCAGTACGGGACCAGCCCATCGGTGACCGTGCCCGTCGTGCGGGCGCCACGCCCGGCGGTGTCCTCCTGCCAGCCGAACGGCGGACGGAGCACCCGCGCCGGAGCCGTCACGGGCCCCAAGGCCCCCCGGTTCCCGCGATCGACCGGTTCCCGCGATCGACCGGTTCCCGTGGATCGACCGGTTCCCGTGGATCGGCCGGTTCCCGTGGATCGGCCGGCTTCCGGGGCAGGGGCGACTAACGTGACCGCATGCCCGAAATGTCACAAGACGATCGCGGTGAGCCGTCTCCGCCGCCGCGGGGGTGGGCCGGGTTCAAGGAGTCCCCGTTCCTGCCCGCGGCCGTGCTCGTGCTGATCCTGACGGCGGCCGCGGCCCTGTTCGCCGGTTCCTACACCTACTCCATGGCCGATCCGACCCCACGCTCGATCCCCACCGCGCTGGTCGGCTCCCCCGACCAGCCCGAGGGCCGGCGCTTCCTCGACGGCATGGAGAAGGCCCTCGACACCGCGGTGAAGATCCACACCTACGACACGGCGGCCGAAGCCCGGACCGCGGTCGACGAACAGCGGGTCTTCGCGATCGTCGACGTGCGCAGGGGGGAGCGGGCCGTCGTGCTGGACCTCTCCGCGGCGTCCGGCGCGTCGGTCGCGGAGGTGCTGGCCGAGGCGGCGCCCGCGGTGGGCCGGCAAACGGGCGTCACCGTGACCGTCCGGGACGTCAACCCCCTCCAGGAGGGCGACCCGCGAGGTCTGGCCCTCTTCTACGTCTCCCTCGCGGCAGTGATCATCGGGTTCGTCGGCGCGATCCAGCTCAGTGTGCACGCGCGGGCCCTCACGCCGGCCGAGCGCATCGCCTGCACCGCCCTGTACGCGCTGCTGGGCGGGTTCGCCATCGCCGCGACGGTGGACTGGCTGCTGGGCGCGCTCGACCTGCCGTTCGTCGAGTCGTGGCTGATCCTGGCCCTCACCCTGTTCGCGAGCGGCATGGTCTTCACGATGTTCAACACGCTCGTGGGCCGCTGGGCGATGCTGCCGACCTGGGGACTGATGGTCCTGCTGGGCAATCCGTCGTCGGGCGGCGCGGTGTCGTGGCCGCTGCTGCCCTCCCCGCTGGGCGTGATCGGCCGGTGGCTCCCGCCGGGTGCGTCCGTCAACGCGCAGCACACGGCGGTGTACTTCGCGGGACACCAGCACGCCTTCCCCTTCCTGGTGCTGGCGGGGTGGGCCGTGCTGTCCTGCGGGGTCTTCTGGACCTGGCGCCACCGGCACCCGGGAGGCCGCGAGACCCGACCGGAGGGCGGCGCCGACGCGGCGGCCGCGTGATCTGCGCGAGGGGCCCCGGGGGGGGCGGCCGGGGGGGGCCCCCCCCGGGCCCCCCCCCCCCCCGGGGCCCCCCCCCCCCCCCGCCCGGGGGGCCCCCCCCCCCCGGGGGCGGGGAGCGGCGGCCTTTTTTAGGGGGGGCACTAT
>NZ_JBVIKX010000007.1:70673-144453 GCF_055580685.1 Streptomyces sp. NPDC031554
CCCGCGGGCGGCCGCGACCCCCGCCGGGCGGGGGCCGCCGCCGGGCGGGCCGCGGGACCGGCGCGGGGGCCCCCGGCGCGGCCGCCGCGGGGGCCCGCGCCGGGGCCCCTCGCCCTCAGGCGTCCTCGACCGCGACCGCGACGGGCGTCCCGGCCTCCACGGTGCGGCTGACCGTGCAGAGTTTGTCGTGGGAGACCTTGACCGCCCGGGGGAGGATCGCGCGGGCACGGTCGCCGGCCTCACCGTCCGGGAAGGCGACGGAGAAGCTGACGGAGAGTCCGGTCAGCCGGTTGCCGAGTTCGTCGCCGACCTTGTCGCCGGTCACGGTGACCGTGAACCGGGTGGGCTCGCTGTGGCGGGCGGTGGCGACGTCGACGTCGACGGCCGTGCAGCCCCCGAGCGCGGCGAGCAGCAGCTCGACCGGTGTGAAGTCGGTTTCGCCGCCGTCCGCGGAACCGGTGCCGAAGGCGATCGTGCCGCCGCGCGGGTTGGTGGCGGTGAAGTGTCCGGTGCCGGTCCGTTCGACGGTGACGGAACGCAGGGTGTTCTCGGTCATGCGCCGGACAGTAGTGGGCGTGTGCTCCGAGGGCGAGCGCCGGGGTGCCCGGCCGGGGTGCCCTTTCAGGCCCGTCTCCCCGTGACGGACCCCCGCGGCGGGTCTTCGCGGCGGGTCTTCGCGGCCGGCACCGCGCGGCCCCGGCGAGCGGGCGCTCAGTACCGCTGGGCCTGGGCGATCTCCGCCGTCAGCTGCGGCTCGGGGGGCTTGCGGCTGACGGCGAGGGGCTGGGCCCGCCCGCCGGGCGCGAGGTCCTCGGCGCCGACGTAGCGGGTTTCGACGACCTTGCCGTCGGGGTCGCGGAAGTCGACCCGGACGGCGTACGAGGCGGTGTCGCCGGACCGGTTGGTGATGTTCACGACGACGGCGAGCAGCCCGCCGGTCTGGGCCCGCGGCTTACCGGTGAGGGAGACGTCGGCGGTGGCGTTGCCCCGGCCGTCGACATCCTTCAGTTCCTTCTCGGCGGCGGCGCCGGCACGGGCCACCTCGGCGGAGACCGACGCCTCGAAGGCCGAGGCGCGGGCCGAGGCGGAGGACGCGGCGGCGGAGGCCGAGGCCTTCGCGGACTCCGCGAGCGAGCGCAGGGCGGACGGTGCCGAGCCGGTGAAGGAGGCGGTGGCGGGTGCCGAGGTCCGTACGCTCGCCGACGAGGTCGTGCCGTAGCCGTCTCCCCCACCGCACGCGGCGAGCGCCGTCGCGCCGAGGGCGGTGGCGAGTGCCGTCACCACGGCCGTCAGGGGCCCCCGTCGTGACGTCGGTCCTCTCCGTGACGCCGTACGGGTCCGGTGCGTGTCCATCCGTGCGGTCCTCCCGCGTCTCACCCGGTGTGCCCCACGGCGGTGCGGCCGGCCGCGGCGCCTTCCGCCCGTCCCGTGGGTGGGGCCCGTGGCCCTCCGCCCATGAGACGGGGGATGCGGCGGCGCGGCCACTCGGGACGGCCGGTCGGGCGGTCCGGTTCTTCGTGGCCCGGCCCCGCCTTCAGTCGTGCACGGGTGCTCCGTACGGAGGTCCCGCACGCCCGCGGTGCCGTCCCGCGCGGGACGGCGCCGCGGGCTTCCGGTTCCCGCCGGCGCATCGGGCCTCAGGGCTCAGGGCTCAGGGCTCAGTACAGGGTCCGCAGCGCGCCGGGCAGCACCGTGGCGGTGACCGGGAGTTCGGCGTCGACCTCGCCGTCGGCGCCGTAGGGGACGCCGCGGTCGGCTTCGACGCGGACCCGGGTGCCGCGCAGGACGTGCACCTCGGGGCGGTGGACGTGGGCGCCGGTCCTGAGTTCGTTCATCAGGGTGAAGAACAGGTGGCGCGGGGCGTGCCGGATCAGCACGACGTCCAGCAGGCCGTCGTCGATCCTGGCGTCGGGGGCGATGACGCGGCCGGAGCCGTAGAAGCCGGAGTTGGCCGCGACGACGGTGTAGCCGTGGTGTGCGTGCTCGACGCCGTCGACCGTGACGCGGTACCGGGCGGGGCGCCAGCCGGCGACCGCGCGCAGGCCTCCGGCGTAGTAGGCGGCGGCGCCCCTGAGCAGCCGGGCGCGGTTGGCGTGGCGGTTGGCGAGCGCGTCGACCCCGGCGTAGACGCTGCCGAGGACGACGGTGCGGCCGTGGACCGCGGAGCGCACCTCGATGGTGTCGACCGGGCGCGGTTCGGCCTCCAGCAGGACGCGGGTCAGGGCGTCCGCCCCGGTGGGCAGCTTCAGGGCACGGGCGAAGTCGTTGCCGCGGCCCGCCGGTATCAGGCCCAGGACCGCGTCGGTGCCGCTGAGGGCTCCGCCGATGGCGCCGGTGATGCCGTCGCCGCCGACCGCCAGCACGGTCCGCCCGCGTTCCCCGGCGGTCCGGGCGAGTTCCCGGGCGTGACGCAGGCTCCGGCTGTGGGCGGTCTCCAGGTCGGCGCCGGCCTCCCGCAGCAGCCGGGCCACCCCGAGGAGGGCCGCCGCGCCCGTGGCGGCGCCTGCGGTGGGATTGACGACGGCCGTGAACTGTCGCATCGGGTGGGCCTCCGGGCGGTCGGCGGGTGGACGCGTGGATGGACGGGCGGGTGGAGCGGCCGGCGGTGGAGCGCGGTGCCGGGCCGGTTCAGTCTGCGGGAAGCAGGACGCCCGGGTTGAGGACCCCGGCCGGGTCGAGGCGTCGCTTGACGGCCCGCAGCGCGTCGACGGCCAGGTCGCCCGCCTCGCGCACGTACCAGTCGCGGTGATCGGTGCCCACCCCGTGGTGGTGGGTGATGGTGCCGCCGGCGGCGAGGATCGCGTCGTTGGCCGCGTGCTTGGCGCGGGTCCAGTGGGCGAGGGGGTCGTCGCCCTGGGCGCTGACGACGGTGAAGTAGAGGGAGGCGCCGTTCTCGTAGACGTGCGAGACGTGGCACATCACCAGGGGCGGGGGGCCCGCCTCGGTGAGGGTCGCGGTCAGGGCGGAGCGGACGCCGGCGTACAGCTCCGGCAGGCGGGACCAGAACGCGGCGGTCTCCAGCGTCTCGGCGAAGGCGCCCGCGTCGAGCAGCGCGTCCCTGAGGTAGGGGGCGGAGTAGCGGCCGTGCGCCCAGCGGCGGCCCGGCTCCTCCCCCAGCGGCTCCCCGCCGGCCGCGCGCAGCGCCGCGGCCGCCGCGGCGCGGTCGCGGGCGGTGTCCTCGTCGGTGCCCTCGAAGCCCACGACGGCCAGGCAGCCGGCGTCGCGGTCCGGGGCGCCGGAGCCGATGGCGTCGGGCTGTGCCAGGCCGACCAGGGTCTCCGTCTCGTCGGACAGGCGCAGCACCGTCGGCCGGGGCCCGTCCTGGGCGAGCCGGCGCAGGGCGTCGGTGCCCCGCCGAAAGTCCGGGAAGCGCCAGCCGTCGTAGCGGCGGGCGCGGGGGACGGGACGGACGCGGACGGTGACCGAGGTGATCACGCCGAACGCGCCCTCCGAACCGAGCAGGAGCTGGCGCAGGTCGGGGCCGGCCGCCGAGCGCGGGGCGCGTCCGGTCTCGACGGTGCCCTCGGGGGTGGCGAGGGTGAGGCCGAGGACCATGTCGTCGAAGCGGCCGTGGCCGGCGGAGGCCTGTCCGCTGGAGCGGGTGGCGGCGAATCCGCCGATGCTGGCCCACTCGTAGGACTGGGGGAAGTGGCCGAGGGTGAAGCCGTGTGCGGCGAGCAGCTCCTCGGCGTGCGGGGCGCGCAGTCCGGCCTGGAGGGTGGCGGTCCGCGAGACGGGGTCGACGGCCAGGAGGCCGTTCATGCGGCGCAGGTCGAGGGCGACGAAGGTGCCGCGCCGGGCGGGGGCGAGCCCGCCGACGACCGAGGTGCCGCCGCCGAAGGGCACGGCCGCCAGCCCGTGGGCGGCGCAGGCCCGCAGGACGGCGAGGACCTCGTCGTGGCCGGCGGGCAGCACCACGGCCGCCGGGAGGTCGTCGACGTCGCCGGCGCGGATGCGCAGCAGGTCGGGGGTGGACTTGCCGCGGGTGTGCCGGATGCGGGCCTCGGCGTCGGTGCGGACCTGCCCGGGGTCCTCGCCGACGGCGGCCAGCAGGGCGTCGTACGCCACGGCGTCGAGCGGTGCGGCGGGGACGGCGATCCGGTCGAGCGGCACCGGGGCGGCGGTGCGCGGCTCGACGCCGAGCAGGTCGCGCAGCAGCCCGACCACCGTGTCGGGCAGCACCGTCGCCGCGGCGGGATCGCCCCAGCCGCTCCACAGCATGTCCATCGGTGTCGTCCTCCAGGTCGGCGGTACGGGGCCGGCGCGTCGCGGCCCCCACGAGGCGTTACACTGTGACACATGACGCCTATTCGTCACAACCAGTCGGACGGGGACGCGGTGCTCGACGCGGTGCGCGACTGCGTCCTGGCCGTCGGAGTCCGCCGTACGACGCTCACCGACGTGGCCCGCCGGGCGGGGGTCTCCCGCATGACCCTCTACCGGCGCTGGCCCGACGTCCGCTCGCTGGTCGGCGACCTGATGACCCGGGAATGGGTCGGGGTCGCCACCGGCGCCATGCCCGGGCGGCGCCCGGACACCGCCGCCCGGACCCTCCTCGTCGACGGCCTGGTGGCGGGGGTGACCGCCTTCCGCGCCCATCCCCTGTTCCGCAAGATCGTCGACGTGGACCCCGAACTCCTCCTCCCCTACGTCCTCGACCGGCGCGGGGCGAGCCAGGAGGCCCTGCTGGAACTGCTCGCCGCCGGGGTGCGCGAGGGCCACGCCGACGGCTCGGTGCGGTCCGGCCATCCGGAGCGGCAGGCGCGCTCGCTCCTGCTCGTCGTCCAGTCGTTCACGCTGTCCCTGCGGACCATGACCGACGAGGACGACCCGGACCTCGACTCCGCCGCCTTCCTCGGGGAGCTGCGGACCCTTCTGGAGAGGACCCTCACGCCATGAGCCGCACCGGCAGCCCCGCCCCGCCCCGCGGCTCCTCCTCGCTGTCGGCCGCCCGCCGCGCCCGCGAACTCGCCGAGGCCGTGGGCGGGCCGACGGTGGACGTCCTGGTCGTCGGCCTGGGCGCGACCGGCGCCGGGGCCGCCCTCGACGCGGCCGCCCGGGGGCTGACGGTCGTCGCCGTCGACGCCCACGACCTGGCCTTCGGCACCTCCCGCTGGAGTTCGAAGCTCATCCACGGCGGCCTGCGCTACCTCGCCTCCGCGCAGTTCGACGTCGCCCACGAGAGCGCGGTGGAGCGCGGGCTGCTCATGGAGCGCACCGCGCCGCACCTGGTGCACGCCGAACCCTTCGTCCTGCCGCTCACCCCGCTGGTCCCCCGCGGCCAGGCCGCCCTGGCCTGGGCGGGCTTCCGCGCCGGGGACGCCCTGCGGCTCGCCGCCCGCACCGCGCGGGCGACGCTGCCGGCGCCCCGCCGGCTGTCGGCGGCGGAGGCCCGCCACCTCGCCCCGGCCGTGCGTCCCGAAGGGCTCCGCGGCGGTCTGCTGTCCTGGGACGGCAAGGTCACCGACGACGCCCGTCTGGTCACCGCCCTCGCCCGGACGGCCGCCGCCCACGGCGCCCGCGTCCTCACCCGGGTCCGGGCGCTGCGGCTCACCGGCCGGGGAGCCGCGGTCCGCGACGAACTGACCGGCGAGGAGGGCGAGATCCGGGCCCGCACGGTGGTCAACGCCTCCGGCGTCTGGGCCGGCCGGCTGGTCGACGGCATCCGGATCCGGCCGTCCCGCGGCACCCACCTCGTCCTGCGCTCCGAGCGCCTCGGCGCCCTCCCGGCGGGACTGCACGTCCCGGTCCCGGGTGAGACCAACCGCTTCGTCCTGGTCCTCCCCCAGGGCGACGGCCGCGTCTACGTCGGCCTCACGGACGAGCCCGTCGACGGCGACCTGCCCGACGTACCGGCCGCGCCCGAGTCGGACATCGGCTTCCTCCTCGACGTCCTCGGCTGTGTCCTCGACACCCCCGTGCACCGCGGTGACGTGGTCGGCGCCTTCGCCGGGCTGCGCCCGCTGCTGGACTCGGCGGACACCGGCCGCACCTCGGACATCTCCCGGCGGCACGCGGTCGTCGACGGGGGCGACGGCGTCGTCACGGTGGTCGGCGGCAAGCTCACCACCTACCGGAGGATGGCCCAGGACGCCGTCGACGCCGCCGTCGCCGCGGGCCGCCTCACCGCCGCCCCCTGCCGCACGGCCCGCCTCCCCCTCGTCGGCGCGGCGCCCCCGCGCGCGCTGCGGGCCGTCGCCGCCCCCCGTCGCCTGGTCCGGCGCTACGGCACGGAGGCCCCGGCCGTCCAGGCCCTCGCCGCCGCCCACCCGCACCTCGCCGAGCCCGTCCTGGCGGGCCACCCCGTCACCGGCGCGGAACTGGTGTGGGCCCTGCGCCACGAGGGCGCCCTCGACGAGGCCGACCTCCTCGACCGCCGCACCCGCGTCGGCCTTGTGCCGGACGACCGCGACCGGGCCCTGCCCGCCGTACGCCGCCTGCTGGACGACGTCCGGGAGCGGCCGCGCCCGCTGCCGTGAGCCCCGCCGACGGGGACGGCGGTGCCCGACGTGCGGGGTCTCAGCCGGCCGTGAGGCCGAGGCCGGCGAGGGCGCGTGCGCCGTCCTCCCGGCGGCCGGCCAGCAGCAGCGTCCGCGCCGCCTGGTAGGGGCAGTCCGCCGCCTCGAAGGCCGCCGCGGCGGCGAGCTGACGTGCGGCGTCGCCGTCCAGCAGCGCCTGGGCCCGGTCCAGCTGGGCGGTGGCGACCGGGTTGCCTGCGACCGTGCTCCGGGCGGCGGCGACCCGGTCGCGGGCGTCCGGGTGACCGGCGAGCACCGAGGCCTCCGCCCGCAGCGCGACGTACCAGTGCAGCCAGATCCAGGAGACCCACTTCCACACCCGCTCCGGCTCCGGCGCGACCCGCTCCAGGGCCAGGTCCGGGTCGCCGTGGTGGAGCAGGACCGTCGCGTCGAGGACCGCGCCGTAGCCGTGGTGGTGCTCCGACTCGGTGCCCGCCCGGTCGACGATCGCGAGCCAGGCCGCCCTGGCGTCGTGGTCGCCCCGCAGGCCGTGGACCATGGCGACCGACGCGGCGGCCGGGCCGAGCGAGAACGACCGTTGCCGGCCGCTGCGCCGCCACGCGTCGAGGAACCTCGCACTGCCGGCGAGCACGTCGTCGGCGCGGCCCGCGAAGGCGTCCGCGATCAGGAGCCAGGACGTGGCGTGGTGGCCCACCTCGGCGAACAGCGGGTGGGCGGCGAGCCGCCCGCCCCACCGGCGGGCCCGCGGGAGGTCCCCCACGCCGAGGGCGGTCCCGGCGGCCATGGCCAGGGCGTCCATCCACTCGTGGGTGGCGGCGGGGGTGGGCGGCACCGGCTCCAGGACGGCGATCCGGCGCCGGGCGGCGGCCGCGGCACCGAAGGAGTCGCCGGCCCAGGTCAGGGCGCCGGACAGGGCGTCGAGCGCGGCGGACTCGGCCACCGGGTCGCCGGATCGCCGGGCGAGTCCCACGGCCCGCTCGGCGCGCCCGACGGTCTCGTGCGCGGTGTTGTCGGTGTCTCCCTGGACCGCGCCGAAGGCGTCCGCGAGGACCGCCGCCTCGGCCAGCGCCAGCGCCGCCCCGGTCGCCGGGTCGCCGTGGGCGCGGCCGTGACCTTTGCCTCGGTCGTCGCCGCGGTCGTCGCCGACGCCTTCGTCGACTCCGTGTCCGTCGCCGTCCCTGTCCCCGTCCCCGTCCCTGTCCCCGGACAGTTCTCGCGCCGCCCTCAGCAGGGCCGTCGCCTCGGCGGCGGTGGGGACCCGGGTGAACTCGCTCGAGAAGCGGTACGCGACGGTGGCCGCCGTCGCCAGGTCGCGGCTCGCGCCCGCGTGGTCGCCGGCCCGCCGGGCGGCCTCCGCGGCGCCGCGGTGCAGGCGGAGCATGTCGTCGCCGAGCCTGCGGCAGCCGGCCACCGCGGCGGCCTCCCGCAGCGCCTCGGCGCCGGCCGCGTCACCGGCGAGGGCGGCCGCCCGTTCGTAGCACTGCTGGGCCTCGCCGAGCAGGTGGTGGGCGAAGGCCAGCCCGCCCATGGCCAGGGCGAGGCGGTGGGCGTCCGCACGCTGCTCCGGCCGGTCGGCGGCCCGGGCGAGGGCGGCCCTGGCGTCCTCGGCCAGCGCGTCGAACCGGGCGCGGCGGCCGGTGTCCCCGTCCTCCGCCGCGGTGAGGGCGGTCGCCCCGGCCAGGCACCAGGTCAGGTGGCGGGCGCGGACACCGGCCGCCTCACCGGCCTCGGCGAGCCGCTCCGCGCCGTACTGGCGGATGGTCTCCAGCGCCTGGTACCGGGTGCCGGTCGCGGCGGGCGTCGCGGTGAGCAGGCTCTGGTCCGCGAGCCTGCCGAGTCCGTCGGCCACCGCGGCCGGGTCCAGGGGGGCGAAGGCCGCCACCTCGACGGCCGCGTCGGCGGTGAACGCCGTCGCGAACACCGAGACCCGGCGCAGCAGTGCCCGCTCACCCGGCTCCAGCAGGTCGTGGCTCCAGTCCAGCGCCGCCCGCACCGACCGGTGCCGGTCGTCCGCGCGGGGCCCGCCCGCCAGGATCCGCAGCTGGTCGGAGAGGCCGGCCGTGAGGCCGTCCGGTCCGAGCGTGGGCCAGCGCGCCGCGGCCAGTTCGATGGCCAGCGCCATGCCGTCGAGCCGTTCGCACAGGTCCGCGATCCGCTCGCGCGCGGCGGGGTCCGGGGGGCGGCCGACCGCCGCCGCCCGTTCCATGAACAGGGCCACGGCCTCCGACTCGCCCCCGTCGGCCCAGGACAGCGGCGGGACCGGGTGCACCCGCTCGAACGGCACCGCCATCCGGGCCCGGCTCGTCGCCAGCACCCGCAGCCGCGGGCAGGCCACCAGCAGGCGTTCCAGGAACGGCGCCACCCCGTCGCGTATCTGTTCGCAGTTGTCGAGCACCAGCAGCGCCTGACGGTCCGCCAGCGCCGCCAGGACCGCCTCGTCGATGCCCCGGCCGGGCTGCTCGCCCACCCCGACGGCCGCCGCGACCGCCGCCCCGACCCGGCCCGGATCGACGACCGGGGCCAGGTCGACGAACCACACCCCGTCGGCGAAGTCGGCGGCCACCTCCGCGGCCACCGCGAGCGCGAGCCGGGTCTTGCCCACACCGCCCGGACCGACCGCGGTCACCTGCCGGCAGGACGCCACCGCCGCGGCCAGCTCCGCCCGCTCGCGGACCCGGCCGACGAACGCCGTCAGCGGCGTGGGCAGGGCGGGGGCCGGCCGCGGCCGTTCGGCGCGGGCGAGTTCGGCGGCACGCCGGGCGAGCGCCCGCCGGTCGGGCACCTCCAGCTTGCGCAGCAGCGCGGAGACGTGCGACTCGACCGTCCGGACGGAGATGAACAGGCGGGCGGAGATCTCCGCGTTGCTGAGGTGCTCCCCGAGCAGCGCGAGCACGTCGCCCTCCCGGGCCGAGATCACTGAGGTGGACACGGAGTCATTATCCGCGGTGGTCTCCGCGGTGATCTCCGTGGTGGTCTCCGTGGTGGTCTCCGTGGCCGGCACGGAGGCGGGGGCCGCCCCGG
The DNA here is from genome assembly GCF_055580685.1 of Streptomyces sp. NPDC031554. Taxonomy (NCBI): domain Bacteria; kingdom Bacillati; phylum Actinomycetota; class Actinomycetes; order Kitasatosporales; family Streptomycetaceae; genus Streptomyces; species Streptomyces sp. NPDC031554. The sequence goes on from NZ_JBVIKX010000007.1 coordinate 80,174, forward strand.
CCGCGGGAGGGTGTGACCACGGCGTTCGGACCCGGCAGGTCGGGCCGGGCGGACCGCGTCCCACGACCCCAGGAGTGACCATGACCGGCTCGCCCACCCGCACGCCGAGGACCGCCGCGCACCCCGCCGGCCCGGACGTCGACGTCCCGGACGAGGTGCGCGGCGGTACGGGCGCCGGTCCGCGCCCGCGTGCCCGGCGCCGTCGTGACACCGCGCACCGGCTCGCCCGGGACGTCGACGTCTGGGTGGCCACGGCCTCGGCGGACGGCGTGCCGTACCTGGTGCCGCTGTCCTTCGACTGGGACGGCGAGACGCTGCTGCTCGCCACCGCGGCCGGCGGTCCGACCGGCCGGAACCTGGCCGCCTCGGGGACCGTCCGCCTCGGGCTGGGTCCCACCCGGGACGTGTCGATGATCGACGGTGACGTCGAGGTGCTGGACATCGACGCGCTGCCGCGGGAGCGGGGCGACCGGTTCGCCGCCCGCACCGGCTTCGACCCGCGCACGCCGGACCCGGCCGGCACGCCGTACCGCTGGTTCCGTGTCACCCCGCGCCGCGTCCAGGCCTGGCGCGAGGCGGACGAACTGACGGGACGTGAGCTGATGCGCGACGGCCACTGGCTGGACCAGAACCTCTAGTCACCTCACGGGAACCGCGCCCCCGGCGCGGGAACCGCGTTCTCCCCACCGATCACACCCACGTGGAAAGGCACCCGCCATGACCGGCACGCACGAGCCCGCACCGAAGACCGTCCCCGCGCCCGCCACCGAGGCCGCGTCGAAGACCGCACCGAGGTCCGCAGCGCGGTCCGCGCGGAGGACCGGCACGCCGGAGAAGGGCTTCGAGGGGTTCTCCGCCGACGAGCGCGAGGCGATGAAGGACCACGCCCGGGAGCTGAAGGCGTCCGCGCGCCGCGGTCCGCGCTCGGCCGGGACGGACGGGGAGAGCGACGTCCGCGCGAAGATCGCCGGGATGGAGGAGGCCGACCGGGTCCTCGCCGAGCGGCTCCACGAGATCGTCCGGAGCGCCGCGCCGCACCTGACGCCGAAGCTCTGGTACGGCATGCCCGCGTACGCCCGCGACGGCAAGGTCGTCTGCTTCTTCCAGAGCGCGCAGAAGTTCACGTCCCGGTACGCCACCCTCGGCTTCAGCGACCAGGCGCACCTCGACGACGGCACCCTGTGGCCCACCTCCTACGCCCTGACGGCGCTGAGCGCCGGCACGGAGGCGCGGATCGTCGCGCTCGTCGAGCGGGCGGCCGGCTGAGACCGCCCGCTCCCCGCCGATTACCGGTGGGGGCCGTGGCTTCGGCAGGATGGCCCCATGACCGAGATCCGCACCCCCCGCCTCCTCCTCCGCCGCTGGCACGACGACGACCTGGTCCCCATGGCCGAGATCAACGCGGACCCCCGGGTGATGCGGTGGGTCGGCGACGGCTCGGTGCTCGACCTGGACGGCACGGCGGAGGCCCTCGAACGGTGGGAGGAGGAGTGGGACGAGGAGGGCTTCGGCCTGTTCGCGGTCGAGTTGCTGGCCTCGGGCGAGCTGGCCGGCTTCACGGGCCTGTACGTGCCCGCCTCCCTGCCGGAACTGGCCTCCGAGGTGGCGATCGGCTGGCGGCTCGGCACACCGTTCTGGGGCCAGGGGTACGCGTCCGAGGCCGCTCAGGCCACGCTGGAGTTCGCGCTCCAGGACCGGGGCCTCGAGCGGGTCGTCGGCATCGTCCGGGTGGGGGACGAGGCCTCGGAGAACGTCCTGCGCAAGCTCGGCATGGTGCCGGAGCGGGTGACGACCCACCCCGTCCACGACGTTCCGCTGGCCGTGCACGCCATCGACCTCACCGAGTACCGGGGCTGAACCCGCGGGCGGCGGACCGCCGGGGCGTGTCACTGCGGGCGGGCCACCAGGACGGCGACGTCGTCCTGCGCGGGGTGCGGCAGCATCCGCGCGAGGACGTCGTCGCAGAGTTCCGCCAGGGAGCGCGCGGGCGTCCGCAGCGCGCGGGCGAGCCGGTCCAGGCTCTGGTCGAAGTCCCGGCCGCGGGCTTCGACGAGACCGTCGGTGTACAGGACCAGCAGACTGCCCGCCGGCAGCGGGACCTCCTCCGCGCGGAACTCGTGCCCTCCGGTTCCCAGCGGCGTGCCCGGCGGGCCGTCGAGGAAGACGACCGACCCGTCGGGCGCCCTGACGGCGGGCGGCGGGTGGCCGGCCCGGGCGACCAGGCAGCCGCCGGACGCGGGATCGTGGACGGCGTAGACACAGGTCGCCATCTCGTCCTCGCCCATGTCGGCCACGACGGCGTCCAGTGAGCGGAGCATGCGGTCCGGAGGGACGTCGTGCCGGGCGAGGGTGCGCACCGCCGTGCGGAGCTGGCCCATGACGGCCGCCGCGTGGATGCCGTGGCCCATGACGTCCCCGATGACCAGTGCGGTCCTGCCGTCGGGAAGGGCGATGACGTCGAACCAGTCGCCGCCGACGTCGTGCTCGCTGGCCGGCAGGTACCGGCCGGTGAGTTCGAGGCCGGGGACGACGGGCAGCGCGCTGTTGGTCAGGCTGCGCCGCAGGGTGAGGGCCGCCGCGCGCTGGCGGGTGTACATCAGGGCGTTGTCGATGTTCAGGGCGGCGCGCGCGGCCAGCTCGTCGATGAGCACGCAGTCCTGCTCGTCGAAGGGTTCGCGGGTGCGGAGCCGGGTCACGACGACCGCGCCGAGCACCTTGCCACGGGCGACCAGGGGGACCAGCCGCGCGGAGCCGAGGCTCATCAGGTACGTGCGCAGGTGGTCGGAGCGGGGGTCGGTGACCAGGGCCGGGACGTCGGAGCGGTAGAGGTTCGTGGGGCGTCCCTTGGTGATGACCGTCTCGTACAGCGAGCCGTGCGGGATCCGGGACGTCATGCCCGGCAGGAGTTTCGCGGTGGGGGCCGAGGGGTCGGGGAAGTGGGCGGCCATGCGCCGGACCACGCCGTGGGTGGAGGCGGCGGACTCGTCGGGCCGCAGGACCTCTTCGAGGAGCTGCACGTCGGCGGAGTCGGCGAGCTGGGGCACCAGCATCTGCACGATCTCCTCGGCGGTCTGCCGCAGGTCCAGGGTGGTGCCGATGCGGGTGCCCGCCTCCGCCAGCAGGGCGAAGCGGCGTCTGGCGCGCTCGGCGTCGGCCTCGGCGCGCTGGCTCTCCGTGATGTCGATGAGGGAGGCGATCAGGCCGAGGGTCCGGCCGGCGCCGTCGACGAGGGGGGCGTAGGAGCAGGACCAGGTCCGGTCGTGGTGGGGGTCGGAGGCGGTGCGCCCGGTGCGGCGGACGTCGACGACGGCGGTGCCCCGGTCCAGGACCTGCCGCATCGTCGATTCCAGGGCGGCGGCGTTGACGTCGGGCACCACCTCGGACAGGCGTCTGCCGAGGTGCTCGGCGGCGGAGCGGCCGTTCATCCGGGCGAGCGCGTCGTTGACCCGCAGGAAGCGCAGGTCGGTGCCGAGGGTGGCCAGGCCGATGGGCGACTGGCGGAAGAGGCTCTCCAGGGCCGCCAGCGAGTCCCGCATGCGCAGGACCTGGGAGGTCTCCACGGCGATGAGCAGGGCTCCGGGCCGTCCGAGGGCGTCGGCGGCCGGGACGATCCACATCTCCATCGTCACCAGGTGGCCGTCGCGGTGGCGCACCCACAGGGTTCCGACGACGGTCTCCCCGGCGTGCACCCGGCGGGTCAGCCGGTCGGCGAGTTCGCCGTTGCCCTCGGGGACGAGCAGGGCCGAGGCGGGCCGGCCGAGCACGTCCTCGGGCCGGTACCCGAGCAGGTCCTGGGCGGCCAGCGACCACTCCGCGACGCGTCCCTCGGTGTCCTCCCGCCAGAGGGCGATCGGCAGCAGTTCGCGCAGCACACCCGCGTACCCGACAGCCGTGGAGGGCTGTTCCGGCACCGGCCCCGCCGTCTGGTGAGCGTCCACCGCACGTCCTGACCACCAGGCAACATTTCCTATGAAAACACCCTATCCGGAAGAGCGGAGTCCACCAGGCGGCACGGCCGGGGCGGCGGGGACCGCACGTCGGCGGGGGTGCGGCCGGGGCCGCGGGCCGCCCGGCCCGCGGGCGTCACGTTCCGCGGCACCCCGCTCTCCGGCCGTCACGTTCCCCGGCCGCCGCGTTCCGCGGGCACCCCGTCCCCCCGGGCATTCCACTCTCCCGGTGTCCCGGTTTGCGGGTGTACAGGGCTGTTCGAGCGATTTCCTTACCGCCGACTTATCCTGACGTCGGGAGGGCTCGGTAATCGAGAGCCGGTCCTTCGACCGGCGGGAAGCGAGCTTCCATGGCTGAGCGTTGGAAAAGGTCGGGACTGGTCGGCGAGTTGTCGGCCGAGTTCGCCGGCACGATGGTCCTCATCCTCTTCGGATGCGGAGTCGTGGCCCAGGTGGTCGCCGGCGGGGCCCTGACGACACCGCCGGGCGGCCTCGGCAACCACGACAGCATCGCCTGGGCGTGGGGCCTCGGCGTCACCCTCGGCGTGTACGTCGCGGGGCGGCTGAGCGGCGCCCACCTCAACCCCGCGGTGACCCTCGCCCTCGCGGCGTTCAAGGGGTTTCCCTGGCGGAAGGCCGCGCCCTACATGGCGGCGCAGACGGCGGGCGCCTTCGTGGCGGCCCTGATCGTGCGGTGGAACTACACCGAGGCACTGGCCAAGGCCGACCCCGGTCACACCATCAAGACCCAGGGCGTGTTCTCCACGCTTCCCGCCAACGGCAACCCGAACCTGCCGGTCCACGAATGGGGCGCCTTCCGTGACCAGGTCATCGGCACCGCCATCCTGCTGCTGCTGATCATGGCCGTCACGGACCTGCTCAACAATCCGCCCGGCGCGAACCTGGCCCCGTTCATCGTGGGCCTGATCGTCGTGGCGATCGGCATGGCGTGGGGAACCAACGCGGGATACGCGATCAATCCGGCACGCGACTTCGGCCCCCGGCTGGCCAGTTTCCTCACCGGCTACGGCGGAGCGTGGCGAGATCAGTACGGGAACCTCTACTTCTGGGTGCCGATCCTCGGTCCCCTGATCGGCGGCCTGCTCGGCGCCGGCCTGTACAAGACGCTCATCGGCCGGTTCCTGCCGGAGGCGGAGGCCGAGCCTCCCGGCCGCGTCCCCGCCCCCGACTCCGAGCGCTGACACCCGCAGCAAAGGCGGCATCCCATGGCTGACTTCGTGGGCGCGGTGGACCAAGGCACCACCAGCACCCGATTCATGATCTTCGACCACGCCGGGAACGAGGTGGCGAAGCACCAGCTGGAGCACGCCCAGATCCTCCCGCGGTCGGGATGGGTCGAACACGATCCCGTCGAGATCTGGGAACGCACCAACTCGGTGATGCAGAACGCCCTCCGGCACGGGAACCTGGCCGCGGAGGACCTGGCCGCGATCGGCATCACCAACCAGCGCGAGACCACGGTGGTGTGGGATCCGCGCACCGGACGCCCCTACTACAACGCCATCGTCTGGCAGGACACCCGCACCGACTCCATCGCCGCGGCCCTGGAACGCTCGGGCAAGGGCGACGTCATCCGCCGCAAGGCGGGGCTGCCCCCGGCGACGTACTTCTCCGGCGGCAAGATCCAGTGGATCCTGGAGAACATCGACGGGGTCCGCGAGGCGGCGGAACAGGGCCACGCCGTCTTCGGCAACACCGACAGCTGGGTCCTGTGGAACCTGACGGGCGGTCCGGACGGCGGGATCCACGCCACCGACGTGACCAACGCCAGCCGGACCATGCTGATGGACCTGGAGACGCTGGACTGGGACGACGAGCTGCTGGGCTTCTTCGGGATCCCCCGGTCCATGCTGCCCGTCATCAACCCCTCCTCCCACCGCGAGGCGTACGGCGTCACGCGCACCTCGCGGCCGCTGCGCGGCGCCGTCCCCATCACCGGGGTGCTCGGCGACCAGCAGGCGGCCACGGTGGGGCAGGTCTGCTACGCCCCCGGCGAGGCCAAGAACACCTACGGCACCGGCAACTTCCTGGTCCTCAACACCGGTACCGAGCTGGTGCGTTCGCAGCACGGGCTGCTCACGACGGTGGCGTACCGGTTCGGCGACGAGCCGGCCGTCTACGCCCTGGAGGGTTCCATCGCGGTCACGGGGTCCGCGGTGCAGTGGCTGCGCGACCAGATGAAGATCATCAGCAGTGCCGACGAGAGCGAGACGCTGGCCCGTACCGTCGAGGACAACGGCGGCATGTACTTCGTCCCGGCTTTCTCCGGCCTGTTCGCACCGTACTGGCGTTCCGACGCCCGCGGCGCGATCGTGGGCCTGGCCCGCTACAACGACAACGGCCATCTGGCCCGGGCGACCCTGGAGTCGATCTGCTACCAGAGCCGTGACGTCGTCGAGGCCATGGAGCAGGACTCCGGGGTCCACCTCGACGTCCTCAAGGTCGACGGCGGTGTGACGGCCAACGACCTGTGCATGCAGATCCAGGCCGACGTCCTCGGGGTGCCGGTCAGCCGTCCGGTCGTCGCCGAGACGACCGCGCTCGGCGCCGCCTACGCGGCCGGCCTGGCGACCGGCTTCTGGCGCGACACCGACGAACTGCGCACCCACTGGCAGGAGTCCAAGCGCTGGCAGCCCCAGTGGTCCGACGAACGACGGGACGAGGGCTACGCCGGCTGGAAGAAGGCGGTGGAGCGCACCCTCGACTGGGCCGCGGTCGAATAGGCGGCGCCCCAGCCCTCCCGACCCGGGGCACCCAGCCCTCCCGAGCCGGGGCCGACAGCACCTGTCGGCCCCGGCTCCGCCGTGTCGTCGGCCGGACGGGGCGCGCCGGTCGCGCCGTGCGAAAGGTCTGGACAACTCCCGAACCTGCATGTTGTCATTCCGCTTGCGCGCACGGTCCGCCCCGCCCGAAGAGCCGCCGATCCCCCTACTCATAACCAAGTCCCCTCTTGCACAAGGCTGTTCGCGGCCGGACCGGCCACGGGAACGCCGTGCGCGAGCCGTTCCCGGGTCACCCCCGCTCGACACCCGCTCGATGCCCCCGCGCGAGAAAGGTTTCGATGACCACACGGACCGCACGACACCGCCGGCCGGCCGGCCGCCTGTGGACGCTGCTGATCGCGGCAGTCCTGGTGCTGCCCGCCGGCGGCCTGTCACCCACCGCCTCGGCCGCGGAACCGGTCGCCGGCACGCCGGCGTCCTCCCCCGGCCGGGCCGCCGTGGAGGTGCACGGGCTGAAGGGCGAGTACTTCAGCATGTCGGCACCGGGGGCCCGCGACTTCGCCGCCCTCGGCGGCACCCTGCTCGAACCGCAGATCAACTTCTCCGGGCTGACCGGCACCTTCGAGGAGCTGACCGGGAGGACCGAGCACACCACGGCCCGCTGGACCGGCAGCGTCCGGGCGCCGGCGACCGGCGACTACACCTTCCACGCCGTCGGCGACAACGGCTTCCGGCTGTTCGTCGACGGCCGGCCGGTCATCGACCACTGGGAACCCGACTGGGACCGGGAGCAGACGAGCGCGCCGGTCCGCCTGACCGCCGGCGAACCGCACGACTTCCGCCTGGAGATGTTCCAGGACCTCGGCGGATCCAACATGTTCCTGCGCTGGTCGACCCCGACGATGCCCAGGCAGCTCGTCCCCGAGTCGGCGTTCACCCCTCCGGCGGGATTCGAGGTCTATCCGGTCGACCTCTCCGTCAGCGAGGACGGACGGCACCTGCGGGCCCGCTTCGAGGACGAGGTCGGCGGCCTGCGGGACGCCGGGGACCACCTGAAGGTCGAGGCCGACACCACCGCGATGCCGCTCGCCTCGCTCGCCGTCCCCCCCGGTGACGGCGACACCCTGGACGTCACGCTCGCGGAGCCGGTCCAGAAGGGCCAGCAGGTCCGCGTGACCTACGACGGCCTGGGCGGCCTGACCTCCGGCACCGAGACCGTCCCCCGCGTCGTGCGCTCGGCGCGGAACGACTCCGCGCACCGGCTCACCACCGCCTGGGGCGACGCCCTCGACGAGAGGAACCCGCTGCCGGAGTACCCCCGTCCGCAGCTGGTGCGCGCCAAGTGGCGGAACCTCAACGGCCCCTGGCAGTTCAGCGGTGCCGAGGCGGGCGAGCAGCCGGTGTTCGGCAGGGCCCTCGACGAGCGGATCGTCGTGCCGTTCCCGGTCGAGTCGCAGCTCTCCGGGCTGGAGCGGCACGAGGACCACATGTTCTACCGCAGGCTGGTCGACGTGCCGAAGGACTGGAAGGTCGGCAGGGGCAACCGGCTGAAGCTCCACTTCGGTGCCGTCGACCACCGGGCACGCGTCTGGGTCAACGGCCGGCAGGTCGCCGAACACACCGGCGGATACACCGCGTTCGACGCCGACGTCACCGACGCCCTCACCGGCACCGGCCCGCAGGAGATCGTGGTCGCGGTCACCGACACCGGTGGCGCCGACCAGCCGACGGGCAAGCAGTCCACCGCCCCGGGCGGCATCTTCTACACCCAGTCGTCGGGCATCTGGCAGACGGTGTGGATGGAGCCGGTCGCCGACGTCTTCGTCGACGACGTGGTCACGACCCCCGACATCGACACCGGCAGCCTCGCGGTGACCGTCGCGTCCGAGAGGGCCTCCGCGAAGGCACGCGTGGAGGCCGTCGCCCGCGACGAGCGCGGCAAGGTCGTCGGCCGGGTCGGCGGACCGGCCAACGAGGAATTGCGGCTGCCCGTGGCGGGGCAGCACCTGTGGAGCCCGGACGACCCCTACCTCTACGACCTCGACGTCAGGCTCACCGACGGCGGGTCGACGGACAGGGTCACCGGTTACTTCGGCATGCGCGAGGTCGGCATCGCGGACGTCGGCGGCTACCGCAAGCTCGTGCTCAACGGAAAGCCCGTCTTCTCCCTCGCCACGCTCGACCAGGGCTTCTGGCCCGACGGGCTGTACACCGCGCCCAGCGACGAGGCCCTCGCCTTCGACCTGGAGGCGCACAAGCGGCTCGGCTTCAACGCGGTGCGCAAGCACATCAAGGTGGAGCCGGCGCGCTGGTTCTACCACGCGGACCGGCTGGGCCTGCTGGTCTGGCAGGACTTCGTCTCCGGGAACCTCACCGGCGAGACCGGGCGCAGGGCGTTCGTCGACCAGGGCAGGGAGATGATGCGCCAGCACCACGACGCGCCCTCCGTGATCGGCTGGATCGTCTTCAACGAGGGCTGGGGCGAGTGGGACCGCGAGGAGAGCGGCCGTATCGCCGAGGCCGTGAAGGCCGCCGACCCCTCCCGGGTCGTCAACGCCCACAGCGGGGTCAACTGCTGCAACTCCAAGGGGGACTCGGGCAAGGGCGACATCGTCGACCACCACGACTACAACAATACCGACCCGGCCTTCCCCGACCGGACACGGGCCGCGATGGACGGCGAGCACGGCGGCTTCACCCTGCGCGCCCCGGGCCACATGTGGCCGGGCACCCCCACGGTGATCTACAGCGGCGTCGCCGACAAGGAGGCGCTGACCCGCACGTACGTCGAGAACACCGAGCGGTACTACCTCGACCAGGCCGGGGCCGAACTGTCCGGCTCGGTCTACACGCAGATCACCGACCTCGAGAACGAGCTCAACGGCCTGTACACCTACGACCGCCGGGAGATCAAGGTCGATCCGGACCGGGTCCGGGAGATCAACCGCGCGGTGATCGCGGCCGGCGCGGCGGCCGGCGGGCGTGAGCCGCTGAAGGGCGGCGGTCACTGGAGCCTGGACGAGGGGACGGGCGGCACGGCCCGCGACGACGGACCGAACGACCGGCCCCTGACCCTGTCCGCCGGAACCTCCTGGGTCCCCGGGGTCGGTGGCAGCGCCCTGGCGTTCGACGGCGACGGACAGTACGCACGGACGGCCGGCCCGGTGCTGGACACCACCGGCAGCTACTCGGTGTCGGCCTGGGTCACCCTCGACGCGCTGCCGGCCAACTACGCCACCGCGGTCAGCCAGGACGGCCGGCGCCGGGCGAGCCCGTTCTACCTCCAGTACGGCCGGGGCGCCTTCGCCTTCAGCACTCCCGGCGAGAAGCGCGCCCGCCTGGAGGTCGTCCCCGAGCTCGGCCGCTGGTACCACCTCGTCGGGGTGCGGGACGGCGCGCGCGGCACGATCACGCTGTACGTCGACGGCGTACCGGCGGCGACGGCCGAAGCCGGCCCCGCCTACGTGGGCTCCGGCCCCCTCGCGGTCGGCCGCGCCCAGTGGGACGGCGCCGACACCGATTTCTGGAACGGGGCGGTCGACGAGGTCCACGCCTTCGACAGGGCCCTCACCGCGGAGGAGGTGAGGGCCCTGCACGGGCGGGAGAAACCGTGACCGGACGGTCCCGGCGGGCGGGCCGCGGGATACGGTCCGCCGGTCCTGGGCAGTCGGACAGGCAGACCCCCGGAGGCAGCTCCGGCCGAGCACAGGGAGCCTGTCCGCGATGGGAACCGCCGTCCACGTGCCGCAGACCAGGGACATGATCGGGGAGGAGCTGTCCGGCGACGAGGCGCTGACCGCGCTGCGGCGCTACGGCGGCTCCTCCCTGCTCGTCGACGCGTTCGCCCGGTTCCGGTACGCCGACGGATTCACCAACGCGCGGGCGCTCGCCTTCCAGGTCGTACTGGGGCTGGTGCCCTTCACCCTGGCCCTGGTGGGCCTGGCGACGTCCGTGCACACCGACTCCGTGGGCCGGATCGTCGAGCGGACGCTCGGGGACATCGTGCCCGGCGCCGGAGCCGGCGTGGTCGAGGACGCGTTCGCCGGGACGCGGCGCAGCGCGCACGGGGACGCGTGGAGCACCCTCGCCCTGTGGCTGGGGCTGGGGTTCGCCGTGCTGAACCTCGCCTCGGCGATGGCCCAGATCGAGCGGGGCGCCAACCGCATCTACGGCATCGAGCGGGACCGCCCCTTCGCCCGCAAGTACGGACGGGCCCTGCTGCTGTCGGCCGGGGCCGGGATGCCGCTGTTCCTCGGGTTCGTGGCGCTCGTGGCCGGAGGGCCGCTCGGCGACGCCGTCGCCGGGACCCTGGGGCCCGGCGACGGCGGGAACCGCTGGTGGGACGTGGCGCGGATCCCCGTGGGCCTGGCGCTCGCGTGGATCGCCTCCGCCGTCGTCTTCCGCTGGTCCCCGCGCCGCCGGCAGCCCGGCTACACCTGGCTCGCCTTCGGCAGCGCGGTGCACCTGGTCCTGTGGGTCGGGGCCACCTGGCTGCTGTCGCTGTACGTCGGCACCAGCTCGTCGTTCGGCGCGGTGTACGGACCGCTGACCGCCTTCGTCGCGCTGCTCCTGTGGGCCAACGTCACGGCCGTCGCCCTGTTCCTGGGCATCGCGTTCGCCGCCCAGCTGGAGGCGGCACGGGCCGGACTGGGGGATCCCGTCCGGCCCGACCCGGGGCCCGGCGCCTGAGGCCCCGCCGGACTCCGGCGTGCCGTGGGGGTGCGCGGGTTCAGATGCCGCAGGTGGGCGCGGACCAGTACGGGGACGGGTCGAGGGCGACGTGGGTGTGGTCGTCGTGGTCGGGGTAGCCCGGGCCGAGGATCTCCGAGAAGCCGTGGGTCCTGGCCTGCTGGGCGAGCCGGCACAGGGTCGGCGATCCGGTGAGGTCGGCCGCGTCGCCGTAGAGGTGGCGGCTGGTGGAGGAGCCGCCGGCCGCGTTGTTGCAGGCGTAGGAGCGGAAGCCGCTGGAGACGGTGAGCGGTACGTCGCCCAGGGCGTGCCGCATGGCCTCGAGCTTCCACATCGTCTTGAGGGCGTTCGCCTTCGCGGTGGCCGCGGAGACGGCGCCGCCGGACCAGTCGGAGTTGCACCTGTTGAGTTCGGCGTAACCGAAGTGGACGGGGGTGCAGTCCGCGTCCTGGAGGGCGTAGAGCCTGCTGAAGGTCTGCGCTCCCGCGACGCCGTCCGCGGTCAGGCCGTACGCGGCCTGGAACTTCTTGACGGCGGCGGTGGTCCGCGCGCCGAACTGTCCGTCGTAGGAGAGCCGTTCGCCGGAGGTCACCCATCCCGCGACGCGGATCTGGAGCTGGGTGACGTCGCTTCCGGAGGACCCCGCGGACAGGGTGCGGCTCCAGGTGTAGCACTCGTCGGCGTGCGCGGTGCCCGAGGTGGCGCCCACCCCGATCACCGCACCAGTCATGATCATGACAAATGAGACAAGCAGACGTGACACGCGTCTGAACATCCCGGCCTCCCGACCGTCGACTCCGGCACCGACCGGCCGCCGCGTCCGGGCGGCGGCCCGTGCACAGACTGGAGCACCGCGCTACGCGCGTCAACGGCGCCGGGGCCCGGCCGTCGCGGGCGTCCGGTCCCCCGCCGGGTGCCGGGCCCCGTGACGCGTCCGCGCGGGACGGCCCGCGCGGACGCGTCACGCCCGGGAGGCCGTCTCGAGTTCCCTCTTGAGGTTCCGCAGGGTGGTCTCGATGTTGCGCACCTGGAACTCGGCGAACGTACGGCCCCCGGTCGCCGCCTTGTCGAAGGCGTGGGCGACCGCGTCCGGCCAGGCCCGGCGGTCGTCGGTCCAGGTCTCCGTCACCCGCGTCCCGTCGCCCGCCGGCTCCAGGAGGTACTCCCACGTGGCGATCGGTCCGCGCAGGCGGGGGCGCCTGACGCCGATGGCGTGGACGCGGAAGGCGAACCGGCGGCCGGGCTCGGCCGCCGTCACCGTGCAGCGCGTGACCCAGCGGAACCTCCCCCGCCTGTTGAGGCCCTCGAACGACGTCCCCGCCACGGCCGGCCCGGCGGGCGACCGCCGCGAGGTGCCGAGGTTCTCCGGGCTCCAGCGCCCCATGTCCGCCGGCCGGCTGACCGCGTCGTAGACCGTGGCGGGCGGGACGTCGACGACGATGTCACGGCTCACGGTGAGGATGCGGGCCACGGGGCCTCCTGCGGGACGGGAGCGCACGACGGGCGCGTGCGCTACTGGCGAGTAGCGTCGATCGTACGACGTGCCTGCCCTCGGCGTGCATGATGGGCGGGATGAACGACGACACCCTTCCGGGCCCCTTCGGGGACGACGACCACCTCTTGGTGCACAGGGAGCCGGCCCCCGAGCGGTACGGACGCCTCGACGTGCGGTCCACCGATCTGCGTCCGGCCGAGTGGCTCACCGAACGGTCCCCGGGACACGGTGACCTGGGGACCGTGGCGGCCGTCGCCGCGCCCCGGTTCGCGGCCTACGCGCGGGTGCTGCATCCGGCGTCGCTGGACGAGCGGCCGGTGCGGTGGGCGACGGTGGCCGCCGCCCTGGGGCGTGTCGTGGAGCCGGACACCGCCTGGCACGAGGTGATCGGCGCGGACCTCGACCACCGCAACGCCTCCGAGTACGGCCTGCCCGGCGTCTGGGACGAGCATCCGGCGGAAGGGCCGACCCCGCCCGCCGTCGCCCTGTCCCTGATCCCCGTCCTGGCCCGGCACACCCGGACCCCCGGCACCTGCTGGTTCGGCCTGTGGCACGGTTACGGCCGCTGGGACTTCGACCGGTACCCCTCGTTCGAGACCCCCGGCCGGGACGAGGTGCTCCTGTCCGGCACCCTCGACGAGGCCGTCAGCCCGGTGGAACTGGACGAGTTCGCCGAACTGCCCGACCTGTGGTGGCCCGACGACCGCGCCTGGTGCCTGGGTGGCGACGTGGACCTGATGAGCACGTACGTCGGCGGGTCCCCCGAACTCGTCGCCGAACTGCTGGCCGCGCCGGGCCTGGAGGTCCACCGGGTCACGGCCGACGACCGGGTGGCCTGACGGCCACCGGGTCGCCGTCCCTCAGTGCCGCCGGAACTGAACCCCGGTCGGCTGCAGGACGTCCGCGCGCACCGCGATGTCGTCGAGCCGGAGCTGTTCGCCGTAGATGTCGGTGATCCGCAGGGCGCCTCCGCAGCCGGTGCCCCGCTCGGAGAGGAAGTAGTTGAACTCGGCGCGGGGCAGCGGGTGCCAGGTGCCGCCGTCCCGGACCTCCAGCCGCGCCACCGGATTGCGGTGGCCGACGACCTGGACGCCGCACCAGTACCGGGTGGAACCGGTCTTGTACCGGACCGCGACGGTGTCGGAGGTGCCGGGGCTCAGCAGGGTCCACGTGATGGGCAGCTCCCCCGCCGAGAGAGCCCCGAGCTTCGCGAACGCCTGCTTGCTGAGGTCGAGTTGACCGGGCGCGCAGGGCAGCGGGCATTCGTTGGTGACCTTGACCGTGACGGAGGCGCCGTTCGCCGCGCGGACGAGGAGGTGGGCCCCGCACGCCCTGGACGTCTCGTAGTCGGTGTGGTTCATCGCCACGACCATGAGGTCGTCGCTCGGGCCGAAGAGGCAGGCGCCGTCGCCGTCCGCGGCGTCGTAGTGGGTGGCGAGCCCGCGGTAGGTGACACCGGGGCGGATCCGGCCCGCCGCCGGCGGCTGCGCGGCGACCGCCCGCGCGGGGCTCGACGCCGACGCGCGCGCCCCCGGGGTCGCCGCCGGGGGCGTCACCGGGGCCTTCGACGGGCTCGCCGTGGGGGACGCGGAGGAGGAGGGGCGGGACGGCGAGGGGGACGGCGAGACGGAGGGCGGACGCGTCACGGTGCCCGACGGGGCGTCTGCGGCGGGTGCCGTGACGACGCGTGCGGAACCGGCGTCGCCGTCGGGGCGCAGCGCCACCACCAGGCAGACGAGGACGCCCGTGGCGGCCAGCGCCGCGGTCACCGCCGTCCACCGTCCGCGCGTGCTCGGGCGGCGCCGCGCGGCGTGCCTCTTGGTCTTCATGTCCGTCCGTTCACGAGAGCGGGTCGACTTCACGTCACCCGGTCGCCGCCCGCCGCGAAAAGGTTGCCGCCCTTTTCCTCTCGCGTGCCCGGACCGTGCGCCGGACCCGGACCCGGCGTACGCTCCGGGCACGCCTCACCCCGTCGAACCGGGGTACACGCCCCTGCGTCAGGGCGTATCCAGGGAAGGGGTCACGATGGACAGGTCGGCGCTGCGGGCGGTCGGGTGGGCACGCACTCTGCCGATGGACAGTTCGGTGAAGGCCGCCCGCGACTGGGCACGGGAGCACCTCGACTCGCTGGGCTGGACCACCGAGGCTCCGGAGACCGCGGACGCCGTTCTGCTCACGGTCTCCGAACTGGTCACGAACGCCCATCGGCACGCCCACAGCAACGCCCAGCTCGTCATGGCGTGGGACAGCAGCTGTCTGCACATCGCGGTCCACGACCACTCGGGCGAGCTGCCCGCTCCCCGGGAGCCCAGCACCGACCGGGTCGGAGGCCGGGGCATGCTGCTGGTCGACGCCCTGGCCGACAGCTGGGAGGCCCATCCCTGCCCGCACGGCAAGACCGTCACGGCCTGCTTCAGTCCTCCCGCGGCCGGGGAACGGCGGAGCTGAACGCACGGGCCCCGAACCCCTTACGCGAGGCGGTTTCCCTCACCGGTGGGCAGCGCCTCGACCGGTGGGCAGCGCCTCGCGCATCCTCTCCGCCGCGCGGCTCGCGTCGTAGTCCTCGGGGACGCCCTCGACCAGGACGACGTCGCTCTCGATGTGCCGGGAGCGCAGGTGCGCGATCTCCCGGTAGGCGGCGGAGGACCACCAGGCCCGCGCCTCGGCGGCCGACGGGAAACCGACCATCACGACATGTCCGGGCCAGGAGCCCTCCAGCACCTCGCGCCGGGCGCCGTGCACCAGGAAGCGGCCGCCGTACGGCTCGAAGGTCGCGGTGACGCGCTCCATGTACGCGGCGATCTCCTCGTGCGGTGCCGCCTCCCGCAGGTGGCCGATCACGTAGGCAGACATCATGGTGTCCTTCCGTCCGGTGGTGCGCTCTCGACGGCCACGATCCTGCCCCGCGGGAGGGCGGCGGTCGATTACCCGTGAAGTAAGCACGGAGCCGGACCGCGCCCGCCGCGGGCTGGGCGGGCAGCCCCCGCGACGGGCCGTCGCCGACACCGGGATCCGCGACTCGACCTGCGACGGCGTCCGGTCCGGGACGGGTGGCGGCGCGATGCCGGGCGGCAGGATCACGAACGTCCGTCCCGACGGGGCGATCGACGGCTTTGGCACCCTCGCGACGGGCGGCGCCCGCGGCGGCGCCACCCCGGAGAACGTCACGATCACCGGCTCGGCCCGGGGCGACGTGCTCGTCGAACCGGGCTCGCGGTTCACGATCACCGGTACACCGAACGGGGTGCCGACGGCGGTCCGGCGGGGCGTCCACCGGCACCCGGCCGGTCCCCGCCGACGGGGACCGGCCACCGCGCCCGGGACGCCGCGCCCGGTGCCGGAGAACCGGCACCGGGCGCGGTGACGTGAGGGGACCGGGTCAGGCTCCGGTCGCGGGGCGGCGCGGTGGGCGCGCGGTCAACGCGTCACCGTCCACTTCTGGTTGGCCGCTCCCGTGCAGGTCCAGATCTGCAGCCGGGTCCCGTTGGCCGAGCTGCCGCCGGCCGCGTCCAGGCACTTGTCGGCCCGCGGGTTGACGATGTCCCGCGCCGCGGGCACGGCCCACTGCTGGGCGGCGGTGCCGTTGCAGTCCCAGAGCTGTACGAGGGTGCCGTCGGCCGTGCCGCCGGAGGCCACGTCCAGGCATTTGCCGAGGGCGCGGATCGTGCCGTCGCCGCCGACCGTCCACCGCTGCGCGGCGGTGCCGTTGCAGTCGTAGAGCTGTACGGCCGTGCCGTTGGCGGTGTTCGCCCCGGCCACGTCGACGCACTTGCCGCCGACGCCGGTGACCGGACCGCCGCCGCCCGGCTGGGCGGTGTCGGTGCTGACGCGGACGTGGTCGACCAGGAGCTGCTGCGGGAAGACCGTGCCGCCGTCGGGGTCCCCGGGCCAGTAACCGCCGACCGCGAGGTTGAGGATGAGGAAGAAGGGCTTGTCGAAGACCCACTGCCGGCCGCCGAGGTCGGCGGGGGTGCGCCGCTGGTAGACCGTGCCGTCGACGGACCAGGTGATCGCGTTCGGGCTCCAGTCGACGGCGAAGGTGTGGAAGGCGTCGGCGAAGACCTGCCCGCCGGGCAGGGTGTACCCGGCGCCGATGCCCCCGGAGCCGGAGTAGCCGGGCCCGTGCAGGGTGCCGTGCACGGCGGACGGCTCGAAGCCCACGTTCTCCATGACGTCGATCTCGCCCGAGGCGGGCCAGCCGACCTGGCCGATGTCGTTGCCCAGCATCCAGAACGCGGGCCACATGCCCTGGCCGCGCGGGATCTTCATCCGGGCCTCCACGTGGCCGTACGTGGTGGTGAACCGGCCGGCCGTGTTCAGCCGGGCGGAGGTGTACTCGCACCGTCCGTACCAGCACGAGTAGTCGCCGGGGTTCTCGCGGCGGGCGGTGATCACCAGATGGCCCTGGCCGTCGAGGGCGGCGTTGCGGTTACCGGCCGTGTAGTACTGCCGTTCGTGGTTGTCGACGTTGTCGCCGGTCTCGATCTGCCACTTGGCGCCGTCCACGGCGGCGCCCGCGGGTCCGTCGAACTCGTCGGAGAAGGTGACGGCGGCGGCGCGGGCCTCCACGGCGGCGGGTGCGGCGGCCTCCGGCGCGGGTGGCGCGCCCTGCGCGAGCCCGGTGGACAGCGAGGCGAAGGCGAGGAGCGGGGCGAGGAACCACAGGAGGCGGCGGGGAGAACGCGGGGAGTCCATGACTCTCCCTTCGTCGAGCATGAAGCGGGGACCAGGAAGTGCATGTACATGACAGACATGTACACGCACGGGACCGCCTGGCCGGCGCAGCATGGGGCGGTGGGGGGGACACACTTACTTCACTGTGTGATTTAAGGAGTGAGCCATGCGCCTGTCAAGGGTTTGGTATGGACCACCGCACAGGGGTCCCCGCCTCGGCCGCGCCGACAGCCGACGCCTGTGACGACCGGCACCGGGCTCGCTCTCCCTGCACCGCCGTCCCCGGCCCCGTGGACGACGGGAACCGGGGACGAAGGACCGGAGGCGAAGGAGGGGCGACGGGCGGCGGGCCGCCGGATTCCGGCGGGGCCGCGGCCGTCGTCCTAGCGACCCGGGTCGCCGGCCGCCGCCACCTCTGCGGCCGCCCCCGCCGGCACCCCCGCGCCCGACGAGGCGATCACCTCGGAGGTGCCGCCGCCGCGGTCCATGAGGCCGCCGGCGAGGGCGAGGCCGAGGCCCGCGGCGGCGAGGGTGGCGCCGACCAGGGCGGGCGAGGCCCAGCCCCAGCCGGCCGAGATGGCCAGGCCGCCGAGCCAGGCGCCGCCCGCGTTGGCCAGGTTGAAGGCGGAGTGGTTGGAGGCCGCCGCCATCGTCGGGGCGTCCTTCGCCTTGAGCATGAGCAGCATCTGCACCGGTGTGGTGACGAGGGCGCCCATCGCGCCCATGAGGACGAGCGTCACCAGGGCGGGCACGGTGCTGTGGACCGTGAAGGAGAACACCACGAGCGACACGCCGAGCACGGCGAGCCCGCCGTACAGCGTGGGGCGCAGGGCGCGGTCGGTCAGCGGGCCCGCGATCAGCGTGCCCAGGGTCATGCCGGCGCCGTAGAGGGCGAGGACCCAGGTGGTCGAGGACTCGGCCAGGCCCGTCAGGTGCGTCAGCATCGGAACGAGGTAGCTGTAGACGGCGAAGAAGCCGCCGAAGCCCACGACGGCGGTGGCCAGCCCCATGACCACCTGCCGGTTCCCCATCGCCCGCAGTTCGCGGCGGACGCCCGCCTGATCGCCCCGCGGCTGGTGGGGGACGAAGGCGGCCAGCGCGGCGAGGGCGACGAGTCCGATGACGGCCACCGCGCAGTAGGCGTACCGCCAGCCCAGCTGCTGCCCGAGGGCCGTGCCGGCCGGTACGCCGACGATGTTGGCGATGGTGAGTCCCAGGAACATCTTCGAGACGGCGCGCGCGGCACGGTCCGGGGAGACGAGCCGGGAGGCCACGACGGCCCCCACGCCGAAGAGCGCGCCGTGCGGCAGGCCCGCCAGGAAGCGCGCGGCGAACAGCAGGCCGAAGTCGGGGGCGAAGGCCGAGGCGAGGTTGCCGACCACGAACAGCCCGGACAGCCAGAGCAGGAGCCGCTTGTGGGGGATGCGCGCGCCGATGCCGGTCAGCACGGGGGCGCCGACGACGACGCCGAGCGCGTAAGCGGAGACGACGTTGCCGGCCTGGGGCACGGACACACCGATCCCGTCGGCGATCTGGGGCAGCAGCCCCATGGTGACGAACTCGGTCGTACCGATGCCGAACGCGACGGCAGCGAGGGACAGCAGGGCCAGGGGCATGGAGCGGGGACACCTTTCGCGGGCGATCCGGGTGCGGCGGAGCGGACGGGGACCGTGGTCGTCCCGCTCCCGTGGCCAGTCGCACCGGCCGCCGTCGCCCGGTGCGCCTCCGGAACGGAGAAGGCCCAAAAGGGCTGCAGCAACGGCACGGGCCCGCGCATTCCGGGATCGCGACCCGGGTTCCGTGCGTTGCGTCACACCCGGTGGGCCGGGCGGCCCGGCCGCGCGTCCGACCCGCCCGACGGCGGCGCCATGTCCAGCAAGTGGCTTATGGACGGGTCTACCGATCAGTCACCTATGCACCACCTGTGAGAACCGTCCCAGCCCGTGAGATCGGCTTGCTGTCGCGAGGCACTGGCGT
Source organism: Streptomyces sp. NPDC031554 (assembly GCF_055580685.1). Taxonomy (NCBI): domain Bacteria; kingdom Bacillati; phylum Actinomycetota; class Actinomycetes; order Kitasatosporales; family Streptomycetaceae; genus Streptomyces; species Streptomyces sp. NPDC031554. The sequence continues at coordinate 99,700 of NZ_JBVIKX010000007.1, forward strand.
GCGAGGATCATTTTCGGTCACGCGCGCGCGATCGACGTCTTCACACTTCCGACACAAACTCCACGCTTTCCTCGCGTGAGTTATAGTCACTGATCAAATAATCAACTATCTGGGGGGCTCGGACCAGGCATGTTCCTGGTCCGGTCGGCTCGTGCTGGGCACCACCCGCACATCCCCGCAGCAGCCCCTGGGGGGTGGGTAAGTGGAAAATTGGCTGGATGACGCCCAACCGAAAGAGGCGGGCGGCGCGTCGGCGACCGTCGGCTCCGTGTTCGACGGGCACGGCACCGGCACGCGGACGAGGAGGACGCGGGTCCGGGGCTTCTGGGAGGCCGTGGACGAACCCGAGTCCGCGCGCACCGAGGTGACGGCCGCCCTGCCCGCCGGCACCGTGCTCCTGCCGGACCTCACGGACGCCGGCACGGCCGGAGCCGACCACGACCCGCACGAACTGACGGTTCAGCTCGCGAGCACCGCCCCGGTGTCCCCCGAAGGCGGCCCCGAGTCCCAGGACGGCGCCGGAAAGCCCGTGTTCGTCGACGAGTCGGGCCGCCGCAGCCGGCGGCTGCGGTGGCTGGGCACGGCCGTCGGCACCGCCTGCTCCGTGTACGCCCTCGTCATCGTGGCCACCCTCGTCTCCGGCAACGCCGGCGCGCCGTGGCTGCCCCTGCCGGGGCAGGTCGAGGACACGCCGGTCGAGCAGGTCGAGACCTCCGCCGAGCCCTCGGTCACGGCGAGCCCTTCGGGTCCGGCCGGCGCCGCGCCGAGCGCGGGAGCGCCGGACTCCTCCGCGCCGACCGCGGCCGTGGCCACCGCCGGCGCCGTCGACGCGCCCGCTGCGAGCAGCGGCCCCGGCCGGTCGGAGGCGTCCGCGCCGCCCGAGCCGTCCACCGGGACGACGACCCGCAAGCCCGCCGCCACGGCGACCGCCTCCAGCCCCACCGCCCCGGAGTCGTCCGCGCCCGCGCCCGCGGCGAGCCTGCCCGACAACGGCGGCGTCCCCTCGCCGACCGCCGACACCGGCACCGACACCGACGGGGGCGAGGGCACCGGCGACACGGGCCTCCTGTCGTCCCTCTTCTGAACCCGCCCTCCGCGCACTCCGCTCTTCCCCCCGTCCCTGGAGCACACCTTCCGATGGCTTTTCCCGCTCGCCGTCGCCGGGCCGCCGCCGCGACCCGTGACAGCGCCGTCCGGCGCCGCCGCGTCCCGATGCGCCTGATGCTGCCCACCGTCGTCCTGGCCGCCATGATGGCGATGCTGATGCTGCGCGGTTACGTGCACAGCGAGATCCTGGCCGACCACCGCATCCAGCCCGAGGCGTCCACCGACACGGTGCCCGACGAGATCCTGGCCGGCGGCCCGGTCATCGACACCCGCGGCGGCCGCACCGCCGGCCGGGAGGTGCCCGACCACCGTCTGGTCCTGACCTTCGACGACGGCCCCGACCCGGAGTGGACGCCGAAGGTGCTGGACGTCCTCGAGGAGCACCACGCCCACGCGGTCTTCTTCGTCACCGGCACCATGGCCTCCCGCTACCCCGACCTGGTCCGGCGGATGGTCGACGAGGGCCACGAGGTGGGCCTGCACACCTTCAACCACCCCGACCTCTCCTACCAGTCGAAGAAGCGCATCGACTGGGAGCTGTCGCAGAACCAGCTCGCCCTGACCGGGGCCGCGGGCATCCGCACCTCGCTGTTCCGGCCGCCGTACTCGTCCTACGCCGACGCGATGGACGACAAGTCCTGGCCGGTCACCGAGTACATCGGTTCGCGCGGCTACCTCACCGTCGTCAACGACACCGACAGCGAGGACTGGAAGAAGCCAGGCGTCGAGGAGATCATCCGGCGCGCCACGCCCGAGGGCGGCGAGGGCGCGATCGTCCTGATGCACGACTCCGGCGGCGACCGCAGCCAGACCGTCGAGGCGCTGGACCGGTTCCTGCCCGAACTCCAGTCCCAGGGCTACGAGTTCGACAACCTCACCGACGCCCTCGGCGCTCCCAGCGCGCACACCGAGGTCACCGGCCTCGACCTGTGGAAGGGCAGGGCCTGGATCTTCCTGGTCGGGGCCGCCGAGAACGTCACCGGCGTGCTGACGGTCGGCCTCGCGGCGATCGGTGTCCTGGTCATCAGCCGGTTCGTGCTGATGCTGCTGCTGTCCGCCCTGCACTCCCGCCGGGTGCGCAGGCCCGGGTTCAGCTGGGGGCCGCCGGTCACCGAACCGGTGTCGGTGCTGGTCCCGGCGTACAACGAGGCCAAGTGCATCGAGAACACGGTCCGCTCGCTGACGGCCGGTGAGCACCCCATCGAGGTGATCGTCGTCGACGACGGCTCCTCCGACGGCACCGCCCGCATCGTGGAGGACCTGGGCCTGCCCGGCGTACACGTGGTCCGCCAGCTCAACGCGGGCAAACCCGCCGCCCTCAACCGGGGCATCGCCAATGCCCGGCACGACATCGTCGTGATGATGGACGGCGACACCGTCTTCGAGCCCTCCACCGTCCGCGAGCTGGTGCAGCCCTTCGCCGACCCGCGCGTCGGCGCCGTCGCCGGCAACGCCAAGGTCGGCAACCGGGACTCGCTGATCGGTGCCTGGCAGCACATCGAGTACGTGATGGGCTTCAACCTCGACCGCCGGATGTACGACGTCCTGGGCTGCATGCCGACCATCCCGGGCGCCGTCGGCGCGTTCCGCCGCACCGCCCTCGACCGGGTCGGCGGCATGAGCGACGACACCCTCGCCGAGGACACCGACATCACCATGGCGCTGCACCGCGACGGCTGGAAGGTGGTCTACGCCGAGAGGGCCCGCGCCTGGACCGAGGCCCCGGAGTCGGTGCAGCAGCTGTGGTCCCAGCGCTACCGCTGGTCGTACGGCACCATGCAGGCCATCTGGAAGCACCGCCGGGCGGTCGTCGAGCGCGGTGCGTCCGGCCGCTTCGGCCGGGTCGGACTGCCGTTCGTCTCGCTCTTCATGGTCGTGGCCCCGCTGCTGGCGCCGCTCATCGACGTCTTCCTCCTCTACGGGGTGGTCTTCGGGCCCACGCAGAAGACGATCGTGGCCTGGCTGGGCGTGCTCGCCGTCCAGGCGGTGTGCGCGGCCTACGCCTTCCGGCTCGACCGCGAACGCATGACCCACCTGATCTCGCTGCCCCTCCAGCAGATCCTCTACCGCCAGCTCATGTACGTCGTGCTGCTCCAGTCCTGGATCACCGCCCTCACCGGCGGCCGGCTGCGCTGGCAGAAGCTGCGCCGCACCGGTGTCGTCGAGGCGCCGGGCGGCCCGGCACCGCGGCAGCACACCGGTGACACCACCGATCGGAGGCCTGTCGCATGACCCAGGGTCACTCGACCGGGACGGACACCGGCGCCGGGTGGACACCGGCACCCGGCGTCCCCCACCAGCGGACCACGAGCGCCTTCCCGGAACCGCCCGCGACGCCCGTGGCCGAGGCCACGACCGCGACCGCGACAGCGACCGCCGCGAAGAAGCCGGGCCGCGACCGCTACCTCGACCTGCTGCGCACGATCGCCCTGGTCCGGGTGGTCGTCTACCACCTGTTCGGCTGGGCCTGGCTGACCGTGCTGTTCCCGTCCATGGGCGTCATGTTCGCCCTGGCGGGCTCGCTGATGGCGCGTTCGCTGAAGCGTCCCGCCTTGGCCGTCATCCGGAGCCGGGTCCGGCGGCTCCTGCCCCCGCTGTGGGTGTTCGGCGCGGCCGTGCTGACCCTGCTGTTCGCCGGGGGCTGGAACCCGCTCGACGACCCCGACCACGGGGGCACCCTGGGCGTCGTCGAACTGCTCAACTACGTCGTCCCGCTCGGCGCGCCGCCGTTCCCCTGGAGCATCGGCTCCAAGTCCGGACTGCTGGAGAACACCTGGGCGGTGCAGGCGGCCGGTGTGCTGTGGTACCTGCGGGCCTACCTGTGGTTCGTGCTCGCCTCGCCGCTGCTGCTGTGGGCGTTCCGCAGGGCGCCCTGGGTCACGCTGCTCGCGCCGCTGGCGCTGACGGCGGTGGTGGGCACGGGGGTCGTGTCCATCCCCGGCGAGACCGGCAACGCGGTCACCGACTTCGCGGTCTACGGCAGTTGCTGGGTGCTGGGCTTCGCCCACCAGGACGGGCTGCTCGCGCGGATCCCGCGCTACGCCGCGGTCTCCTGCTCGGCGCTCGTCATGGCCTTCGGCCTGTGGTGGGCCTCGGGACACCTGGGCCCGGACGGCTGGGACCTCAACGACATCCCGCTGGCCCAGGCGACCTGGTCCTTCGGGTTCGTGGTGATCCTGCTCCAGTACTCGCCCTCGTGGCAGGAACTCCCACGCGGGCTGGCCCGCTGGGACCGGCTGATCACCCTGTCCAACAACCGCGCCGTCACGATCTACCTGTGGCACAACATGCTGATCATGGCCACCGTCCCGGTCATCGACACGCTGTACGGACTGCCCTTCATGGAGGGCGAGGCCGCCACGGGCTTCCTCGACAGCACGTACATGCTGTGGATGTTCGTGCTGGTCTGGCCCCTCATCGGGGCGATGATCCTGGCGACCGGCTGGGTCGAGGACATCGCGGCGAAGCGGAAGCCGCGCCTGTGGCCCGACGGGCGCGGGAGCACGGCACGCCGGGCGCGCCGGGGGCACTGACCCGCGGCGTCGTCGGCACGGCCGGTCGGTGACCGGCCGTGCCGGGTGCGGTGCGGCGGCGGTGGGCGTCCGGTCCCGCCTCGGGTCCGCGGGGTCGGCCGGTCCCGCCTCGGGTCCGCGGGGTCGGCCGGTCCCGCCTCGGGTCCGCGGGGTCGGCCGGTCCCGCCTCGGGTCCGCGGGGTCGGCCGGCCGCGGTCACGGGCGCCGCACCCCCCGGCCGCCGCCCGTCGCGGGCGGAGACCCGTGACGGGGGCCTCCGCCCGTGACCGCGCCCGTGGCTCCGCCCGTGACGGGGCGGTGGTCCGGGGGGCGACCGGCGGAGCGTCCGACGGCGGGTCTCGCGGCCGCCGACGGACGCTTCGTCGGCCGCCGGACGCTTCGTCAGCCGAGTCCCAGGACGTTCATGGTCCGTTCGGCCATGCGCCGCTCGCCGAGGGCGTTGGGGTGGACGGGGACGACGCTGTTGCCGAAGAGGAGGGGCTCGATCCACCGGGTGCCCGCGGGCTTGCACGCGTCGTGGCCGTCGGACACCCCGGCGAAGTCGACGTAGGTGGCACCGGTCTCCTCGGCGGCGCGCCGGACGACGGCGTTGAGGTGGGCCTGGATGCCGCGCAGGTAGGGCACGTCACCGGTGGCGATCGGCAGTTTCGCGAAGCAGGACGGGTCCGCGGTGGCGGGCGTGATCCAGGGGTAGCCCAGCACCGCCACCCGGGCGCCGGGAGCCTTGGCCCGGACGCTGCCGAGGGCCGCCTTGAGGGCGGGATAGGTGCTCGCGTCGATCTGGTCCTCGAAGCTCGTGCCGTTGGCGTCCTCGCAGGGGCTGCCCCGGCCGCCGCTGAGCACGCCCGCGGCGGCGCACGCCGTCACGGCGTTGATGAAGGTGCCGTTGTCGTTGCCGCCGATGGTCAGCGTGACCAGGTCGGTCCCCGCGTCGAGGGCGTTCACCTGGGGGCCGACCCCCGGGTACTGGGCCTGGGTGAAGTCCTTGGTCTGTGCGGCGCCGCAGGTCACGTCCGTGAGGCGGGCGCCCGTGCGGGAGGCGATGACGTGGGGGTAGTTGGCCGTGGACCGCAGACACAGCGGGCTCGAGAGGTCCACCGGGAGGACCCCCGAACCGGCGCTGTAACTGTCGCCGAGGGCGGCGTAGTCGAGGGGGGTGGCGGCCTGTGCGGGCGCCCCGGTGAGGCTGAGTGCCAGCGCACCGACCGTCGCGAATGACGCGGCCATGACATGACGCAGAGCGGACTTCGGCATGTGCTCTCGATTCTCGGGAGTGCGGACGCGACGGAGACGGGCACGGCGGTGCCCGCGGCGTACGGAACGCGAGGAATGCGGCGGCTCGAGCGGAGGAGAAGCGCCGACGGCTCGCACGTGCGCGAAGACGCACGCCGACGACCGTGCGGCGGGGACCGCGTGGTTACCCGGTGGTTCTACCCATAGGTAATGTGCAGGCGCCCGGCAGCCGAGTCAACATAGTTGACCGAAGTTCTTGAAGCCCTTACCAAACCCCGGCCGGGGTTCGCACCGGGCCGCTCGCCGGCAACCGCTCCCGGCACGCGGCGTTCTCGCGCCGCGGGGGCCGGTGACGGCCCGCGCGCCCGGTCCCGCACCGCCTATCCTGGCGCGATGCTGCAGACGGGCTCCGCCGCGACGACACGCGAGGCCATCCGCTCCGCCGCCACCCGGCTGTTCCAGCAGCGGGGCTTCGCCCGGACCACCGTCCGCCAGATCGCCGCGGCGGCCGAGACCGACCCCGCGCTGGTGATCCGTCACTTCAAGAGCAAGGAACTGCTGTTCCTGGAGACGATGCACCTGACGATCGACGACGAACCCCTGCTGGACGTCCCCCTGGAGCAGTTGGGGGAACGGCTCGCCGGACTCCTCGTCGATCTCGACGGATCCGCCAGGGGCATCTTCCTGGCCCTGGTGCGGGGCAGCGACGAACCGCAGATCCAGGAGCGGCTGCGGACCACGCACGAACAGGTCCTCGTCCGACCGCTGCGCGGCCGGCTCTCCGGACCCGACTCCGACGTCCGCGCGCGCCTGGCGGCCGCCCTGGCGGCGGGACTCCTGCACGCGCTGTGGGTCGCCAGGGACGAGGCACTGCTGCGCACCGACCGGGCCGAACTCGTCTCGCGGTACGGCGCGCTGCTCCAGGCGGTCCTCACTCCGGCGGACTCCTGACCCGGCTTCCCGACCACGGATTCCGGCACCCCGGCTTCCCGACCACGGGTTCGGGCACCCCTGATTCCCGCACCGCCGGTTCCGGCCATCCGCCCACGGGCACGTCGTGCCGGGCGGAAACGGTTCCCGCGTTACCGTCGGCCGCATGGACGGTGATCACCGGGGATGGCCGGAATGTCTGCTCGGCGGTGCCGTGTTCGCCGTCTGCATGGCCGGCACGACCCTCCCCACTCCCCTCTACGGCCTCTACCAGGAGAAGTTCGGCTTCTCCGAGGTGACGGTCACCGTCGTGTACGCGGTGTACGCCTTCGCGGTGATCGGCGTCCTGCTGCTGGTGGGCGACGCCTCCGACACCGTGGGCCGGCGGCCCGTGCTGTTCGCCGGCCTCGGCTGCGCGGCGGCGAGCGCCGGCTGCTTCCTCGCCGCCGACTCGCTCGCCTGGCTGTACGCGGGACGGCTGCTGTCGGGGCTGTCCGCCGGCCTGTTCACCGGCGCCGCCACGGCGTACGTCATGGACCTCGCCCCGCGCGGCGGCGCTCCGCGGGCCACGTCCGTGGCGACGGCCGCCAACATGGGCGGCCTGGGCTGCGGCCCCCTCCTCGCCGGTGTGCTCGCCCAGTACGCTCCCTGGCCGCTGTACCTGCCGTTCGCCGTCCACCTGGCCCTGGTGGCCGGCTCGGCCGTCGTCCTGCTGCGGCTCGCGGAGACCGTCCGGGAGCGGCGGCCGCCGGGCACCGTACGGCCGCGGCGCCCGGCCCTGCCCCCCGAGGTGCGGGCCGTCTTCGGGCCGGCCGCGATCGCCTCCTTCGCCGGGTTCGCCCTGTTCGGGGTGTTCACGTCGGTCAGCCCCGCCTTCCTCGCCCGGTCCCTGGACGTGACCGACCACGCCGTGAGCGGACTGGTCGTGGCCCTGGCCTTCTTCGCCTCGACCGCCGGGCAGCTGGTCGTCGGCCGGGTCGGGGTGCGGCGCTCGCTGCCGCTGGGCTGCGCGGCGCTCCTCGCCGGGCTGGCGCTCCTGGCGGGCGCGCTGCGGTGGGACCTCCTGGCCCTGGTGGTGTCCAGCGCGGTCGTCGGCGGGGCCGGGCAGGGGCTGGTGTTCCGCGCCGCGCTGTCCGCGGTGGCCGCGGCCTCCCCCGCCGGCCGGCGCGCGGCGGTGATCTCGACGCTGTTCGTGGTGGCGTACGCCGGGATCTCCGTCCCCGTGATCGGCGTGGGCGTGCTCTCCGAGCCGCTCGGCCTGGAGGGTGCGGGCCTGGTCTTCATCGCCTGCATGGCGGCCCTCGTCTCGACGGCCGCCGCGTACCTGCTCCGCCGGCCGCTGCCGGCGGACGCGTGAACACCCCCGCCGACCGCGGCCCGTGTCCGGCGGGCACGCCCTCGGCCCGCCGTGGACCGCGGCGGAGGAGTCCTCGCGGTCACCTCCGCACCGGCGGAAGGGACGGCGGGCCGGAGCCGTGAGGACCCGTCACCCCTCCCCGCCCGGCCGCCGGTCCGGCCCGCCCGCCCCCGGTGCCGGCAGCCGGGCCCCGGCCCGGTCCGTCTTACGGAGTGGTGACGTGCCGGGCGGGTCACGGCGCGGGGCGGGACGGCGGCCCTAGCGTGGGCGCATGCGTGTACTGGTCACCGGCGGTGCCGGGTTCATCGGGTCCCACGTCGTCGACGCGCTGCGGGCGCGCGGGCACGAGCCGCTCGTGTTCGACGTGCGGGAGGACCCGGCCGCGGACGTCCGCGATCCGGCGGCCGTGGCCGCCGCGCTCGCCGGTGTCGACGCCGTCTGCCATCAGGCGGCGATGGTCGGGCTCGGCGACGGGGTCGCGGACGCGGCGGAGTACGTCTCCCGCAACGACCTGGGGACGGCGGTGCTGCTCGCCGCCGCGGCCGGAGCGGGCGTACGGCACCTCGTGCTGGCCGGGTCGATGGTCGTGTACGGCGAGGGACGCTACACGTGCGCGCGGCACGGTGTCGTACGGCCGGGGCCGCGGGCCGTGGCCGACCTGGACGCGGGCCGGTTCGAGCCGCGGTGTCCGGCGTGCGGGGAGAGCCTGTCCCCCGGTCCGGTCGGCGAGGACGCTCCCCCCGACCCGCGCAACGTGTACGCGGCGACCAAGCTCGCGCAGGAGCACCTGGCCGCCGCGTGGGCGCGCGCCACCGGCGGTTCGGCGGTCTCGCTGCGCTACCACAACGTGTACGGACCGCGGATGCCCCGCGACACGCCGTACGCCGGGGTGGCCTCCTTCTTCCGTTCCGCGCTCGCCCGGGGCGAGGCGCCGCGCGTCTTCGAGGACGGCCGTCAGCGGCGGGACTTCGTGCACGTGCGGGACGTGGCCGCGGCCAACCTGGCCGCCCTGGAGGCGCGGGGTCCGGCCGGCCTGCTCACGGCGTACAACACCGGCAGCGGCGAGCCGCGCACGGTGGGCGAGACGGCCCGTGCGCTGGCCGCCGCGTACGGCGGGCCCGAACCCGTGGTCACCGGCGAGTACCGGCTGGGCGACGTACGGCACGTCACCGCGGACTCCACCCGGCTGCGGGCCGACCTCGGCTGGAGACCCGAGGTCGGATTCGCGGAGGGGATGCGGGAGTTCGCGCGGGCCGGACTGCGCGAGGCCTGAGCCCGGGCGGACCGGGACGGGCCGGCTACGGCGCCGTGGGCAGGGTCACCTCGAAGCGGCAGCCGCCCGGGATGTTGCGGACCGTGGCGCGCCCCCGGTGGGCCTCCACGATGCCCCGCACGATGGCGAGGCCCAGGCCCGCCCCGGCCGGCGGGGTGCGCGCGTGGGTGCCGCGCCAGCCGGTGTCGAAGACGCGCGGCAGGTCCTCCTCGGGGATGCCTCCGCAGCCGTCGGTCACGGACACCACCACCCCGTCCGGGCCGCTCTGGGCGCTCACCGCGACCGTGCCGTCGGCGGGGGTCCGCCGGATCGCGTTGACCAGGAGGTTCCCCAGGACGCGGCTCATCTCCTTGCCGTCGACCTCCACCGGTACCGCCTCGACGGGATGGCCGACGAGGCGGACGCCGTGCTCGCGGGCGAGGGGGTCGGCGCCCGCGAGGGCGTCACCGACGAGGTCGTACAGGGACATGCGGGCGGGGGCGAGCGGGAGGGTCCCGGCGTGGATGCGGGAGAGTTCGAAGAGGTCGCCGACCATGTCGTTGAGGCGTTCCACCTCGGTGCGGATCTGCCGCAGGTAGCGGGCGGGGTCGGCGGCGACCCCGTCCTCCAGCGCCTCCGACATGGCGCGCAGGCCGGCGAGCGGGGTGCGCAGGTCGTGGGAGATCCAGGCGACCAGTTCGCGCCGGGAGGTCTCCAGGGCGCGCTCGCGTTCGCGGGACTCGGCGAGCCGGGCGCTGGTCGACGCCAACTCGCGGCTCAACGAGTCCAGTTCGGCGGTCGTCGGGCCGGCGGGGACGGCGAAGGAGCCGCCGACGCCGAAGGAGCGGGCGGCGGCGGTGAGGGCGCGGCTGCGGGCGACGACCCAGCGGCCCAGGAGCAGCGCGGTCGCGAGGGAGACCACGGCGGCCATCGCCACGACGGTGGTCACCACGGTGAGGTCGTGGGGGGACAGGAACATCGCCCACGCGACGGCCAGGGTGCCCGCGAGCATCGCGACCACCCCGACCGCGGCGACGACGGCGAGCGAGGCGGTGAGCGAGCGGCGCCGGATCAGGCGCAGCGCGGCCGCGCCGGCGACACCGGTGGCGGCGGCGCCGGCGAAGGCGTACAGAGCGATGAGGAGGGTGTCGCGCACGGTCAGCCGGCCTCCTGGCCGCGGGGGTCGAAGCGGTAGCCCACGCCCCACACGGTCCGGATCAGGCGCGGGTGGGCCGGGTCGTCCTCGACCTTGCCGCGCAGCCTGCGGACGTGGACGGTGACGGTGGACAGGTCGCCGAAGTCCCAGCCCCACACCTCACGCATCAGGTCCTCACGGCCGAACGCCCTTCCCGGGTTCCGCAGGAAGAAGGCGAGGAGGTCGAACTCGCGCAGGGTGAGGGAGAGTTCGGCACCGTCCTTGGTGGCGCGGCGGGCGGCGGGGTCGGCCGTCAGGCCAGCCGCGGCCGGCGGGGGCGCCGCGGTGGCGGGCCGGGCGCGGCGCAGCACCGACTCCACCCGCAGGACGAGTTCGCGCGGGCTGAAGGGTTTGGTGACGTAGTCGTCGGCGCCCACTTCCAGGCCGAGGACGCGGTCGTCCTCGTCGCCCCGGGCGGTGAGCATGATGACCGGGACGGGCCCGCCGTCGCGCAGCCTGCGGCAGACCTCCAGGCCGTCCATGCCGGGCAGCATCAGGTCCAGCACCACCAGGTCGGGCCGGTGGGCGGCGGCGCGGGCCAGGGCGGTGGGGCCGTCGCCGGCCCGCTCGACGGTGTGACCGGCGCGGTCCAGGTAACCGGCGACGACCTCCGCGACCGTGGGGTCGTCGTCGACGACCAGGACGCGGGCGGCGGTGCCCGGTGGGTGCCCGGCGGTGGTTCCCGCCTGCGGGGTCTCGAACGGCGGCTGCATGCCTCCAGCCTCGCACCACGGCGCCGCCGGCGGAGGCCGTGAGGCGTGCGTACGGCGTCGACGTCCGCGTTTCGTAAGGAGCCGAAGTCCGGTTCGTCCGGTTCGCGTTCGTAGGGTGAACGGCGTGACTCTCTCCCCACCGCCCCCGGGCGGCGTCGACATCGTCCTGCCCTGTCTCGACGAGGCCCGGGCCCTGCCCTGGGTGCTGGCCAGGATCCCGGCCGGCTGGCGCGCGCTCGTGGTGGACAACGGCTCCACCGACGGTTCGGCCGGGATCGCCCGGGGGCTCGGCGCGACCGTCGTCCACGAGCCGCGCCGGGGCTTCGGCGCGGCCTGCCACGCCGGGCTGACCGCCGCCACCGCCGAGGTGGTGTGCTTCTGCGACTGCGACGCCTCGCTCGACCCGTCCCTGCTGGAGCCGTTCGTCCGGGAGGTGCGCGCGGGCGGCGCCGACCTGGTGCTGGGCCGAAGGCGGCCGCACGGCCGGGGCAGCTGGCCCGCGCACGCCCGGGCCGGCAATCTCGCCCTGGCCCGGCTGCTGCGGCGCCGCACCGGTCTGCGGCTGCACGACCTGGGGCCGCTGCGGGCCGGCCGCCGCGAGGCGCTGCTCGGCCTCAACCTCACCGACCGGCGCAGCGGCTATCCGCTGGAGATGGTGGTGCGGGCGGCCGACGCGGGCTGGCGGATCACCGAGCACGACGTTCCCTACCTGCCCCGTACCGGCGCCTCGAAGGTCACCGGCACCTGGCGCGGTACCTGGCGGGCGGTGCGGGACATGAGCCGCGTCCTGAACGACGTCCCCGTCCGCGAAGGGATCCCGCGGTGACCCGGCCGGACCCGGTGACCGCACCGGCCCCGGTGACCACGCTCCTCGTCATCGCCAAGGAGCCGGTGCCCGGCCGGGTGAAGACCCGCCTCACCCCGCCGTTCGCGCCGTGGGAGGCGGCGGCCCTCGCGGAGGCCGCCCTCGCGGACACCCTGGCGGCCGTCGCCGCCGCCCCGGCCGCCCGCCGGGTCCTGGTGCTGGACGGCACGCCCGGGCCGTGGCTGCCGCCCGGCTTCGACGTCGTGCCGCAGTGCGCGGGAGGTCTGGACGAGCGGCTGGCGGACGCCTTCGCCCGCTGCGAGGGGCCCGCGCTGCTGATCGGCATGGACACCCCGCAGGTGACGCCGGGCCTGCTGACGGTGGACTTCGCGGACTGCGACGCCTGCTTCGGGCCCGCCGAGGACGGCGGTTTCTGGGCGCTGGGGCTCGCCGTGCCGGACCCCGCGCTGCTGCGCGGCGTGCCCATGTCGACGCCGTCCACCGGCGCCGTCCAGCGCGAGCGGCTCGTCGCCGCCGGGCTGCGGGTGCGCGAGCTGCCGCCCCTGCGGGACGTGGACGACGCCCGGGACGCCCGCGCGGTCGCCGCGCTGGCCCCGCACGGCCGGTTCGCCGCCCGGCTGGCCCGCTGCGCGGCGGCGTACCGGTGAGGGCCCGGCGGGCCGGCGCCGTCCCCTGGGCCGCGGCCGGCCCGTACGCCACCGCGCTGCGGGCCGGCCGCGGGCCGCTGTTCCTGCGCCGCGCCGACGGCCGGCTGCTGCCGCTGGAGGTGGAGCGCTGGTGCGCGCGGGCCGACCGGGTCGACCGGGAGGTGCTGGACCGGTGCGAGGGCGCCGTGCTGGACGTCGGCTGCGGGCCGGGGCGGCTGGTGGCGGAACTCGCCGCCCGCGGCCGTACGGCCCTCGGTGTCGACGTGAGCGAGGCCGCCGTCGAGCACACCGTCCGGCTCGGGGGGCAGGCGCTGCGGCGCTCGGTCTTCGACCCGCTGCCCGGCGAGGGCCGCTGGGGCACCGTCCTGCTGATGGACGGCAACGTCGGCATCGGCGGTGATCCGCGCGCCCTGCTGGCCCGGGCGGCCCGGCTCCTCTCCCCCGGCGGACTGCTGATCGCCGAGACCCTGCCGGGGGACGTCGACGAGCGCGCCGAGGTGCAGGTCGTCGGCGTCACCGGGGCCCGCGCGGGGAGCGGCGGTCCGTTCCCGTGGGCGCGGCTCGGCACCCCGGTGCTGTCCCGGTACGCGGACCGGGCGGGCTGGGGTGCCGTCGATCAGTGGGCGGCGGGCGGGCGGTGCTTCGTCGCCCTGCGCAGCCGCAGCGCCAGCAGCAGCGCCGAGGCGCCGAAGAGCACGGCGGTGATCAGCAGCCAGCGGGCCGCGAACCCGTCCGCGGGGAGTCCGGTGGCCGACCGGTAGCGGTCGGCCACCCTCCCGCTGATCAACGGGAACCACACCAGCAGGAGCAGTCCGGACAGGGCGGCCGGGACCCGGACGTACAGGGTCCACTCGCCGCGGCCGGCCGTGCGCAGCCCCCGGACCAGGGCCCGGTCCGCCGTCGCGTACAGGGGCAGCAGGACCAGGTCGTGCAGGACGGCGGCCCCCGCGAACCACAGGAGCACGCCGAACCGGTCGCCGGCGAGCAGCCGTACGCCCGCGTAACCGGCCAGTGCGAACGAGCAGGCGAGCAGGAGGATTCGGAGGGGGCTGCCGACGGGGATCCGTCGTCGCGCCGGCCTCCTCCCGGGGGTCCGGCTCATCACAGGTCTCCGAAGGTCAGCCGGGCCACCCACTTGGTGTTGAGCACACCGGGCGCGGCGGGCACGACGATCCGCGCCGGGTGGCCGTGGTCGGGGGAGAGTTCCTCGCCGTTGACGGACAGGGCGAGCAGGGAGCGCGGGTCGGCCACCTGGTCGGCGCGCAGGGCGGCACGGCGGAAGGCGCCGCGGAGCTGGAGGGACTCGACGAACACGTCCGGCGGATCGTCCTCGTGTCCGACGAGCGCCGCGAGGTCCCGCAGCCGCACGCCGCGCCACCGCTGGTCGGACGTCGACCAGCCCTCGACGCAGGCGATGGGCAGCGACGCGCTGTGCGGCGGGAGGCGCAGGAGGTCATCGCGGGTGAGGCGGACGGTGCCCGTGCGCCCGGTGACGACGAGCCGCCAGACGTCCGGGCCCGTCTCCGACGGGCGGATGCCCGCGTACCGGGCCGTCTTGTTGATCTGGAAGCCGTTCGGTCCGGTGCCGGGGTCCGGTCCGCCGTGCGGCGCGAGGAGGGCGGTGCGCCGCAGCGGGCCGTCGGTGGTCTGCCCGGCCGTCGTCGCGAACAGCAGCAGTGAACCGCCGCCCACGAACCCCAGGGCGCCGCGCCGGGAGACGGTCGGGGCGTCGGGCCGCGGGGAGACCAGCGAGTCGGCCCCGGGGTCCGGGTCCGCCCTGAGGACCGGGTCCGCCCCGGGACGGGGGCCCCGCTCGGTGCGCGGTGCACGCTCGTCGCGCGGTGCGCGCAGGTTCCGTACGGCCGCCGGGGTCTTCAGGGCGGCGTGGGCGGCGAACGCGGCGAAGAACACCCACGCGCCGTAGAAGTGCAGCGGATAGAAGGAGCCCGGGAAGACGTAGTCCAGCTGGACGTTGAGCACACCGGTCACGAACTCGAAGAGCGCTCCCCCGACCAGGAGCAGCAGGGAGATCCGCTCCAGCGCGTGCGCGAGCGAGCGGGCCGGCGGCAGCGCGAACAGCTTCGGCACCACGGACCACAGCTTGGCCAGCAGCACCGGGATCAGGGTGACGCCGAGGGTGACGTGGACGCCCTGGTTCAGCCGGTACAGCCAGTACGGGTCCGTCGGCCAGGCGAAGAGGTAGAAGCCGAGGATCCCCTTGTCCGGGGTCTTGTCGTCGACCGGCGCCAGATCCGGGTTGTAGGCGGCGTACGACAGCAGGCCCGTCACGAACAGCACGGTGATGCCGGCCAGGAGGACGAGGCCCAGCACCGAGGTGAACCAGGGGCCGCGCAGGGGGCTGCGCCAGAAACCGGGCGCGGAGGGAAGCCGCGGGTCGTCTCGCATGCCCCGACCGTAGGCCCGCGCACCCCGGAGAACGGGCGCGCGACCCATGACGAAACGCTGACGTCCGGCGCCGCGGGCCGCCCGGCGCGGGCCGCGCGGCCTAGCGTTCCGGTGTGACCCGCACCCCGCGCCCCGTCCGCTCCCGCACCCCGCGTTCCGGCTCCGGCCTCGGCCCCGGCCCTTGCTTCAGCTCCGGCCCCGGCGGTGTGCGCCTCGACCTGTACGCCGTCGGGGCGGGCGTCCTGCTGGTGACGGCGGCCGTGCTGATCGGCCGTCACATCGAACGCGACAGCCACACCCTGTTCGTCGACTGGCCCCCGCTGCTGGCGAGTTGGGGACCCCACGTGGGTCCGGGCACCCCGGCGGCGGTCGTCCTGGCGGTGGCCTGCACGGCGTACGGCCCCGTCGTGGCGGCCCGCCTGCCCTGGCGTGCGCTGCTCGCGGCGGTCTGGGGCACGGCGACGGCGTGGATCCTCTCGCTCGCCCTGGTCGACGGCTGGCGGCGGGGCGTCGCCGGCCGGCTCACCACGCGCCACGAGTACCTGCGGGTCGTCGACCGCTTCACCGACATCCCGGCCGCGCTGCGCGGCTTCGACGGGCACATCCTCATCGACGCGCCCGACAACTGGCCCGCCCACGTCGCGGGTCACCCCCCGGCCGCCACGCTCACCTTCGTGCTGCTCGACCGGGCCGGTCTGGGCGGCGGGGGCTGGGCCGGGGTCTGGTGCGTCACGGCCGGTGCGACGGCCTGCGTGGCCGTGCTGGTGGCGGTGCGGGCCCTGGCGGGCGAGGAACTCGCGCGGCGGGCGGCCCCGTTCCTCGTGGTGACCCCGGCGGCGGTGTGGATGGGCGTCTCGGCCGACGCGTACTTCGCGGCCGTCGCGGCCTGGTCCGTGGCCCTGCTGGTCCTCGCCGTCACCGCCCGGTCGGCCCGGCGTTCGGCCGGATGGGCGGCCGGTTCCGGCCTGCTGTTCGGCCTGACCTGCTATCTCTCCTACGGCCTCACCCTGTTCGCCGTCGTCGGCGCGGCGGTGCTGCTGCCGTTCCGGCGGCGCGTCCGGGAGCGGCCCGCGCCGCTGCTCCTGCCGCTGCTGGCCGGACTCGCGGTGGTGCCGGCGCTGTTCACGCTCGCCGGGTTCGACTGGTGGGAGGCGTACCGGCTGCTCGTGACGCGTTACCGTCAGGGCGCGGGCGGGGTGCGCCCCTACGGCTACTGGGTGTGGGCCAACCTCGCCTGCACCGTCCTGATCATCGGCGCGGCCTCGGCGGCGGGCCTGGGACGGGCCGGTGCGGTGCTGCTGCGGCACCCGCGCGCGGCTCTCGCCGCCCCCGGTGCCCCGGACCGGGCCGGTGCCGCGGCCCGGCTGGCGCTCCTGGCGGCGGCGGCGTTCCTGGCGCTGCTGGCCGCCGACCTGTCCGGCATGAGCAAGGCGGAGACGGAACGCATCTGGCTGCCGTTCGCGCTGTGGCTGTTCCCGGCCTGCGCGTTCCTGCCCCGTCCGCGTGCCTGGCTGGCCGCGCAGGCGGTCCTGGCCCTGCTGCTCGACCACCTGCTGAGGACAAGCTGGTGAGGCGGGGGCCAGGACGCGCCGGCGACGGCAGAAGCGCGGACGCGGGACGGGCGTGGCCGGTCAGCCGGTGGTGGCGAGGAGTCCGAGCGTGTCGATGACGCGGTTCGAGAAGCCCCACTCGTTGTCGTACCAGGCGACGACCTTGATGTGCCGGCCGTCGACGCGGGTGAGGGCCGAGTCGAAGATCGACGAGGCCGGGTTGCCGACGATGTCGGCGGACACGAGCGCGTCCTCGGAGTACTCCAGGACCCCGGCGAGGGGGCCTTCGGCGGCGGCGCGGTAGGCCGCCAGCACCTCGTCGCGGGTCACGTCGCGGGAGACGGTCGTGTTGAGTTCGACGATCGAGCCCACCGGGACGGGCACGCGGATCGAGTCGCCCGACAGCTTGCCCTCGAGGTTCGGCAGGACCAGGCCGATCGCCTTGGCGGCTCCCGTCGTGGTCGGCACGATGTTGACACCGGCGGCGCGGGCGCGGCGCGGGTCGCGGTGCGGGCCGTCCTGGAGGTTCTGCTCCTGGGTGTAGGCGTGCACCGTGGTCATGAAGCCGTGCTCGATGCCCGCGAGGTCGTCGAGGACCGAGGCCAGCGGCGCGAGCGCGTTGGTGGTGCAGGAGGCGTTCGAGACGATCGTGTGCAGCTCCGCGTCGTACGCGTCGGTGTTGACGCCGAACGCGAGCGTGACGTCGGCACCGTCGGAGGGCGCGCTGACGAGCACCTTCTTCGCGCCCGCGTCGAGGTGGGCGCGCGCGGCCTTCGCCGAGGTGAAGCGGCCGGTCGCCTCCAGCACGATGTCGACGCCCAGTTCGGCCCAGGGCAGCTGGGCCGGCTCGCGCTCGGCGAGCACCTTGATGCGGCGGCCGTCGACGACGAGGGTGTCCCCCTCGGCGCTCACCGGGCGGCCGAGGCGGCCGGAGGTCGAGTCGAAGGCGAGCAGCCGGGCGAGGGCGGCGGGCTCGGTGAGGTCGTTGACGGCGACGACCTCGAGGTCGGTGTCGCGCTCCAGCAGCGCACGCAGCACGTTGCGTCCGATACGGCCGAATCCGTTGATGGCGATGCGAGTCATGTGTGGTGTCCCTTTCCGTTCGCGTCCCCAGGTTCGCGCGCCGCCCGCGGCCCGGACAGCGGCGAGATCGCCACGGTTCGAAAGGATCGCGCCAAGGTCGCGGACGCGCTCGGAGGCCGGGGACGAGCACCCTCGGCGGCCGGAAGGGGCGGGCGTTCCCGGAGGCCGGGGACGAGCACCCTCGGCGGCCGGAAGGGGCGGGCGTTCCCGGAGGCCGGGGACGGGCGTCCCCGGAGCACCGCCGGGACGGTCTACTCGCCCCGGGTGAAGGTGCGCCGGTACTCGCTGGGGGTGGTGCCGAGGATGTGCTGGAAGTGCGTCCGCAGATTGGCGCCGGTGCCGAGGCCGACGTCGGCGGCGATCTGCTCGACGCTCCGCCCGGACCGTTCGAGCAGTTCCCGGGCCGCGTCGAGGCGGGCCCGCATCACCCACTGCATGGGCGTGTATCCGGTGTCCTCGACGAACCGCCGCGAGAAGGTGCGGGGCGAGACCGCCGCGTGCCGGGCGAGCACCGTGAGGGTGAGGTCGGCGTCGAGGCGGCGCAGCGCCCACTCGCGGGTGGCCGCGAACCGTTCGCCGAGCGGCTCGGGCACGCTGCGCGGCACGTACTGCGCCTGGCCGCCGCTGCGGTAGGGGGCCGCGACGAGGCGCCGGGCGGTGTGGTTGGAGGCGGCCACCCCGAGGTCGCCGCGCAGGATGTGCAGGCACAGGTCGATGCCGGAGGCGGCGCCGGCCGAGGTCAGGACGCTGCCCTCGTCGACGAAGAGGACGTTCTCGTCGACCCGGACCAGCGGGTGCCGGGCCGCCAGGGCCCGCGTGTAGTGCCAGTGCGTGGTGGCGCGCCTGCCGTCGAGCAGGCCGGTGGCGGCGAGCGCGAAGGCGCCCGTGGAGATGGCGGCGAGGCGGGCGCCGAGGCCGTGGGCGGCGACCAGCGCCTCCACGACGGCCGGCGGGGGGTCGTCGCGGTCGGGGAAGCGGTAGCCGGGGATGAAGACGATGTCGGCCCGGGTGAGGGCGTCGAGCCCGTCCGCGACGTGGTAGGAGAGGCCGTCGCCGCCGGTCACCAGCCCCGGCGCCGCGCCGCAGACCCGTACCTCGTACGGCATGCTCGCCCGCGTCGTGAACACCTGCGCGGGGATGCCCACGTCCAGCGGTTTCGCCCCTTCGAGCACGAGGACGGCGACACGACGGAGACGGGGGGCCTGCACGGGGCCAGATTACCGGGCGGGGACCGGCGGTCCCCCGTGCTCCGGCCCGGCCGCGGCGGGCACCCGGGACGGCCGGGCCGGCCCCGTCCTCCTCCGGGTTCGGGCCGCCGCCTCACAGAGCCGTCAGGATCTGCGGCGACAGGGTCTTGATCATGGTGTTGGTCCAGCGCAGCTGCCGCAGGGTCTGCGGGTGGCACGAGGAGGCCAGGGCGAGGAGGTCGTCGTCCCGGGTGGCCTGTGCGACCTGGGCGAGCATCTCCCAGTGGAGGGAGTTGCCGGTGGCGTCCAGGTGCAGCCGCCGCAGGTCGCGCAGGAGCAGCAGACCGGGCTCGGGGCGGTGGCCCACCGCTTCGGCGGCCTTCTCCCGCAGTGTCGACAGGATGCCCGGCGCGGGGGTCCCGGTGGAGCCGTCGAGGTCGAGGCCGTGGGCTCCGCCCGCGCCGGCCAGGCGCCGGACGTGTTCGCGGGACCAGCGGGCGAGGTCGGTGGCGACGTGGTGGATCTCGTGGTCGGCGCGGTGCCGTTCGGCGACCGCCGTCAGCTGCCCGGCGAGGTGTTCCTCGCCGTGGTGCAGGGCGCGCAGGGTCAGCGCGGTGCCGTTCATCCGGCGTCCTCCTCACGGCCGCGGCCGCCCGCCTCGGCGGCGGGGGCGGACGTGGCCAGGGCGGCCGTCCCGCCCGTGGTGGCCGGTACGGAGCCGGCGCGGGCGGGGGCGGACGCGCCGGTGGTCGGCGCGGGGGCGGGAGCGCCGTCGCCGCGTTCCACGAGGCGGAGCGCGGCGGCCGCGGTCTTGAACAGCGGCTGCTTGGAGGCGGGGTCCCAGTCGGTGACGGTCGTCTCGTTCGCGGCACGCGGGGGCGTGTCGCCGTCCGGGGCGTGTCCGCCCGCGGTGTCCCAGTAGCCGTAGTGGAAGGGGACGAAGATCAGGCCGGGCCGGATGCCGGTCACCCGGAGCCGGCCCCGCAGGGCGCCGCGCGGGGTGGCGACCTCCACGAGGTCGCCCTCGGCGAGCCCGAGGAGGGCCGCGTCGGACTCGGACGCCTCCACCCACACGTCGGGGGCGGCCGCGTCGAGCTGGGGGGCGCGTGCCGTCTTGGTCCGGGTGTGGAAGTGGTAGAGGGTGCGGCCCGTGGTCAGCTGGAACGGGTACCGGTCGTCGGGGATCTCGTGGGGCGGCAGGTAGCCGGCCGCCTTGATGACGGCCTTCCCGTCCGGGTTGAGGGAGCGGTACTCGACCGCGTCGGCGCCCGCGCCGGTGACCAGGTCCTTGCCGTAGCTCTCGCAGACGTCGGGGTGCGCCCAGGCGATCCCGTCGGTGTAGAGGCGTTCGGTGCCGTCGGGGGCCTGTTCGTTGCAGGGCCACTGGATGCCGCTGCCGCCGCGCAGCCTGTCGTAGGTGATGCCGGTGTAGTCGCACGGCCGGCCGGCGCTGCACCGTTTCCACGCCTCGAACGCGGACTCCGGGTCGTGCCAGGTGACGAGCGGTGCGCCGGCCTTGTCGCGGAAGTCCATGCGGGCCGCGTAGGCGAGGAAGATGTCCAGGTCGGGCCGGGCCAGGCCGGGCGGTTCGACGGCCTTGTCGGACAGGTGGACCGTGCGGTCGGCGTTGGTGAACGTGCCGGTCTTCTCGCCCCAGGTGGCCGCGGGCAGGACGACGTCGGCCAGCTGCGCGGTCTCGGTCAGGAAGAGGTCCTGGACGACCACGAAGAGGCGGTCCTGCTCCAGGATCGATCGGATGCGGGCCAGTTCGGGCAGGGACACCGCCGGGTTGGTGCCGCTGATCCACAGCATGCGGATCGAGCCCTGCTCGGCGTAGCGGAACATCTGCATCGCGTGGGTGGGCGGGGCGTGGTGCGGGATGGTCTCCGGTTCGACGTTCCACACCCGCGCCAGGTCGGCGACGTGGCTGTCGTTCTGCCAGTTGCGGAATCCGGGGAGGTCGCCGTTCGCGCCGCACTCGCGGGTGTTCTGGGCGGTGGGCTGCCCGTTCATCTGCAGGACGCCGGCGCCGGGCCTGCCGAGCATGCCGCGCACGAGGTGCAGGTTGTTGACCTGGACGGCCGCCGCGGTCGCCTGGTGGGACTGGTACACGCCCTGCAGCACCGTGGACAGCAGCCGCTCGGCCGTCCCGAGGAGCTCCGCGGCCTCCTCGATCCGCGCGGCCGGCACGTCGCAGATCCCGGCCGCCCAGGCGGGGGTGCACTCCCGCACCCGTGCGGCCAGTTCCTCGAACCCGACCGTGTGCGCGGCGAGGAAGGCGTGGTCGACGCGGTCCGTCCGGACGATCTCGTGCAGGAGCGCGTCGAGCAGGGCGACGTTCGTGCCGACGCGCGGGGCCAGGTGCACGACCGCCGCGCGGGCCACCCGGGTGGGGCGCGGGTCGACGCACACCAGGCGGGGCGGGTCGGCGCCCTCCAGCCGGTCGAGGATCCGCATCCACTGCACGGGCTGGGTCTCGGCGATGTTGTGCCCGAACAGCGCGATGACGTCGGCGTGGTCGATGTCGTCGTAGCTGCCCGGCTGTCCGTCGCAGCCGAACGACTCCTTCAGCGCCTCGCCGGCGGTCGCCGTGCACAGGCGGGTGTTGCCGTCGAGGTGGTGGGTGCCGATGCCGGCCCGGGCCAGCACCGCGAGCGTGTAGTACTCCTCCAGGAACAGCTGTCCGCTGGTGTAGAAGCCGATCGATCCCGGGCCGCGTTCGTCCAGCAGGTCCCGCGAGCGGGTGACGATCCGGTCCAGGGCGGTGTCCCAGTCGCACGCGACGAGGCGTCCGTCGCGGCGGACCATCGGTGTGGTCAGCCGGTCCGGGGAGGCGTTGGCCTGCCAGCCGAAGAGGTCCTTCGGTCCCAGCCGTCCGCGGTTGACCCGGTCGCCCGCCCGGCCGCGCACCCCGGCGATACGGCCGTCCAGCACGGCGATGTCCATGGCGTCGCCGTCGGAGTGCAGGATCGACGCCGCCTGCACCCACCGCTGGACCCGCGCCGGGTCGACGCCCGCCGCCAGGTGGGTGTCGACGCGCACGGGCCACGGCTCGTGCGGCCCGTAGGGGGTGCGGCCGCCCCACGGCCGTGCGATCCGGTCCACCGGAGCGCCCATGTCTGCCTCCGAAGGGTTCACGTCTGCCTCCCGGCGGTCCCTGCGCCTCCGCCCCGTACGGGCGCGGCGTCCGGGCGGTCCCGGCGGTGCCCGGCGCGGTACGGCGGTCCCGGCGGCACCGCGTGCCGCGCCGCCCGCTCCCGGTACCCCTCGGGAGCGCGCCGTAACGGAGGCCGGCGCACTTCCCCGGCGGTCGGGGGCGACGCGCCGATTGGCGGGGCCGCCGCCGGGGCACCCGGCCGCCAGGCCGGCGGTGCCGGCCGCGACCGGTCCGGAACGCCCCCGCGTCCGGACGACGACACGACCGAGGAGCGCTCCCGTGAACGACCACACCCCCAGCCAGGCCGAGGGCGAGCCCGAGGAGCCCGACACCGCGAACAGGACCGACACGCCCTCCCCCGACCACCCGACGCCGTCCCAGGCCGAGGGCGAGAGGGACGACGAGCCCGACACCGGGACCGGGACGGGAACGGGGAGCTGATCCGGCGCCGTGCCGAGGGACCGGACGCGGTGTCGCGTGGTGATGCAGAACACCCCCTTTGCATGATCATGCGAGATGCTGCATACTCTTCCTATGTCCAAGGTCCTCACCTCCCTTCCCGCCGGCGAACGCGTCGGCATCGCCTTCTCGGGCGGCCTCGACACGTCCGTCGCGGTCGCGTGGATGCGCGACAAGGGCGCCGTCCCCTGCACCTACACCGCCGACATCGGCCAGTACGACGAGCCCGACATCGCGTCGGTGCCCGGCCGTGCCAAGACGTACGGCGCCGAGGTCGCGCGCCTCGTCGACTGCCGCGCGGCGCTGGTCGAGGAGGGCCTGGCCGCACTCACCTGCGGGGCGTTCCACATCCGCTCGGGCGGGCGCGCGTACTTCAACACGACGCCCCTCGGCCGTGCGGTCACGGGCACCCTGCTGGTGCGCGCGATGCTGGAGGACGACGTCCAGATCTGGGGCGACGGCTCGACGTTCAAGGGCAACGACATCGAGCGGTTCTACCGCTACGGGCTGCTCGCCAACCCGCACCTGCGGATCTACAAGCCCTGGCTGGACGCGGACTTCGTGACCGAGCTGGGCGGCCGCAAGGAGATGTCGGAGTGGCTGGTCGCCCACGACCTGCCCTACCGTGACAGCACGGAGAAGGCGTACTCCACCGACGCCAACATCTGGGGCGCCACCCACGAGGCCAAGACCCTGGAGCACCTCGACACGGGCGTGGAGACCGTGGAGCCGATCATGGGCGTGCGGTTCTGGGACCCCTCGGTCGAGATCCCCACCGAGGACGTGACCATCCGCTTCGACCAGGGCCGCCCGGTGGCGATCGACGGCAAGGAGTTCGCCTCCGCCGTGGACCTGGTGATGGAGGCGAACGCCATCGGCGGCCGGCACGGCCTCGGCATGTCGGACCAGATCGAGAACCGGATCATCGAGGCGAAGAGCCGCGGCATCTACGAGGCGCCCGGCATGGCCCTGCTGCACGCGGCGTACGAGCGTCTCGTCAACGCCATCCACAACGAGGACACCCTCGCCCAGTACCACACCGAGGGCCGCCGGCTGGGCCGCCTGATGTACGAGGGCCGCTGGCTGGACCCGCAGGCGCTGATGATCCGGGAGTCGCTGCAGCGGTGGGTCGGCTCGGCGGTCACCGGGGAGGTCACCCTGCGGCTGCGGCGCGGCGAGGACTACTCGATCCTCGACACCACGGGCCCGGCGTTCAGCTACCACCCGGACAAGCTGTCGATGGAGCGCACCGAGGACTCCGCGTTCGGTCCGGTGGACCGGATCGGCCAGCTCACCATGCGCAACCTGGACATCGCCGACTCGCGCGCCAAGCTGGAGCAGTACGTCGGACTCGGTCTGATCGGCACCGGCGGTCCGGCCGTCGGTGCCGCGCAGGCGGCCGCGACCGGCCTCATCGGCACCATGCCGGAGATGCCGCGGGGCGGCGCCGAGGCCATCGCCTCGCGCGGCGAGATCCCCGGGGACGACGAGCTGCTGGACCGCGCCGCCATGGAGTTCGGCACGGACTGACGTCCCGTCACGTGAGGGGCGGTCCGGCACCGGTGGGTGCCGGACCGCCCCTCACGTGCGTCCCGGGCCGCCGTGCCGGGCGGCGGACACCGCCGGACGGCCGGCCACGGGGCGCGTCCGGCCCGGCACGGGCCGGACGCGCCGCCGGACGCTCAGTGGACGGAGAAGCCGCCGTCCACGAAGACCGACTGACCGGTGACGTAGGCGGAGGAGCGGCCGGCCAGGAAGACCGCGGCCCCGCCGAAGTCCTCGGCCAGCCCGTTCCGGCCGACCATCGTGCGCGCGGCCAGCGCCGCCACCTTCTCCGGGTCGGAGGACAGCCGCGCGTTCAGCGGCGTCATGACGAACCCGGGCACCAGCGTGTTGCAGGTGACGCCGTACGGCGACCAGGCCTCGGCCTGGGAGCGGGCCAGCGACTCCAGCGCGCCCTTGGAGACGCCGTAGGCGCCGCTGTCGGCGAACGCCCGGTGGGCCTGCTGGGAGGTGACGTGGATGATCCGTCCGTAGCCCCGCTCGGCCATGCCCGGTCCGAACCGCCGGCTCAGCAGGTGGGGCGCCTCCAGGTTGACCGCCATCGTCGTGTCCCAGACGTCGTCGTCCAGTTCGCCCAGGGGCGGCCGCAGGTTGACGCCGGCGCTGTTGACGAGGATGTCGGGCTCGCCGAACACCGCGGCCGCCCGCTCCGCCGCCGCACGCACCCCGTCGCGGGTGCTCAGGTCGCCGGCCGCCCAGCCCGCGCGGCAGCCGTCCGCCGTCAGCTCCTCGACGGTGGCGGCGAGTTCCCGCTCCTTGCGGGCCACCACGACCACGCTCGCCCCCGCCCGCGCGAGGGCCCCGGCGATGCCCCTGCCGATGCCGGAGCTGCCGCCCGTGACCAGGGCGGTCAGGCCGTCCAGCGAGAACATGTCGAAGAGGTGGTCGCGCGAGGTCATGAGGGCACCCTAGGGCCTGTCGTCGTCTTCCGGTCCCGTCGTCGCCCTCCCGCCGTCCGCCGCCTCCCGGTACCGGCACGGGCCGGGAGGCGGCGGACGGCGCGTCAGACGGCGGCCGCGTCGGCGGGGTGCTCCAGGAGGCTGAGGTAGGGCAGGTCCGTCAGCGGCTCGCCGGTGCAGAACCGGACGACGAGGTCAGCGTGCGCGACGTCCTGTTCCAGCGTGAACATGTGGTCGGCGTCGCGGAACGTCGCGAACGGGGCCCGCAGTTCGCGGGCCAGCCGCCGCCCCTGGGCCGGGGTGGTGAGGTGGTCCTGCTCGCCCGTGTAGACCACGGCGGGCATGTCGAGGGCGATCGGCTCGTACCACTCGTGCAGCAGCATGCGGGCGTTGTGGTCGCAGGCCTTGGCGAGGTCCTGGCCGCTCTGGGTGCGGAACTGGTGGCTGAGCATCCGCCAGACGGCCGGGTGCCGCGGGATCCGGCGGTCCAGCGGCTTCATGAAGGTCGCCATCAGGCTGTCGGCGAGCTCGTCGCGCCGGTCCTCCGCCACCATCGCCCGCCACCGCGGGATCATGCCGAGGTACGGCTGCGGCAGTCGTCCGGTCATCGCGCCGAGCAGCAGCCGGGACACGTGCCGGGGGTACCGCTGGGCGCAGCGCAGGGCGATCGCGCCGCCGTAGCAGGTGCCGAGCAGGTTCGCGTCACGGATGTCGAGTTCGACGAGCAGGTGGTGCAGGGCGGCGGCGAGGAAGTCGTAGCCGTGGGCGGCCGGGAGCGGGTCGGCCGCGCCGAAGCCGGGGAGTTCGACCGTGACCAGGGAGACGTGCGGGAGCAGCAGCTTCTCGTAGTTGGCCCAGGAACCGCGGTCCTGCATCATGCCGCCGACCACGACGAGCGGCCCGGTGACCGGTTCGGGCGCCTCGACCACCCGGCAGAGATAGGTGAACCCCTCGAACTGCAGGCGGTGCTCACGCCTGCGCCCGGTCATCGGCGGTTCCGTCCGGCCGTCGGGCCGCGGTCGTGACGATTGCGGGACCACGAGCTCGCACGGTCGCTCGGTGTCGGCGGGGCCGCTGTGATGAGGGCATGTTCCATGGGAGGTTCAACGCCCGCCCGGCCCTGTTTGTCACTGCGCCGGTAGAGCGACTTCTGCCGCGGGGCCCGGCGGGAGGGACGACGCCGGGCGGTCCGGGACCGCGGTCCACGCGGTCGTCGCCCGCCGCGCCCGGGAGGCGGCCGCGGTCGGCCCGCCCCGGCCGTACGCCCTTTCGCCGGAGCGGGCCCGACCGTCTTCTCCGGAGCGGGCCCGGCCGTCGCGGCGGGCGGCACGGTCAGCCGGTGAGGGGGCAGTTCTCCAGCAGGGTGGCCGGGTCGGCGTCCGCGGGGCGGGCGAGGGTGCGGCTCGCGGGCGGCCGGTGGCCGCCGGAGAGCCAGGCCTCCAGCGCGGTGAAGGCCGAGCGGTGGCAGGGCAGCAGGGGGCGCAGCCGGTCGGGGAAGGCGTCGACCAGGGCGTCGGTGTGCGTGCCGTCCTCGACGCGGTAGTAGCGCAGCAGGCCGCCGCGGCCCGCTCCCCGGACCATCCGGGCGTACACGTCGGAGTCCCGGGTGATGGGCAGCAGGACGTCCAGGGTGCCGTGGAGCGTGATCAGCGGCTTGCCGATGCGGCCGGTCAGCGCGACCCGGTCCACCGCCGCGCGCACGTCGGCGGGGCGGGCCGGATAGTCGTAGTCGGCGTCGCAGCCCGGAACCGAACCCGGGGCGCAGTACGGCGTGCCGGCCTCGGCGGGGCCGTCGAAGGCCGGGTCGAACTCCTCGCGGTAGACGCGCTGGGTCAGGTCCCAGTAGACCTGGTGGTGGAACGGCCACAGGAACTCCGAGCCGGCCGGGAAGCCCGCCCGGTGCAGTTCCGCCCGCGCCTGCCCGGCGTCGGGGCCGCCGGCGGCGTACGCGGGGTAGTGGCGCAGGGCCGGCGGCAGGAACGTGAACAGGTGGGGGCCCTCCGCGCGCCAGAGCGTGCCCTCCCAGTCCACTCCCCCGTCGTACAGCTCCGGGTGGTTCTCCAGCTGCCAGCGCACCAGATAGCCGCCGTTGGACATGCCGGTGGCGAGGGTGCGGGCGGGCGGCCGGTGGTAGCGCCGGGCGACCACCGCCCGGGCGGCGCGGGTGAGTTGGGTGAGGCGGGTGTTCCATTCGGCGACGGCGTCGCCGGGGCGGGCGCCGTCGCGGTGGAAGGCGAGGCCGGTGTTGCCCTTGTCGGTGGCGGCGTAGGCGTAGCCGCGGGCGAGCACCCAGTCGGCGATGGCCCGGTCGTTGGCGTACTGCTCGCGGTTGCCGGGGGTGCCGGCCACGACGAGGCCGCCGTTCCAGCGGTCGGGCAGCCGGACGACGAACTGGGCGTCGTGGTTCCAGCCGTGGTTGGTGTTGGTGGTCGAGGTGTCGGGGAAGTACCCGTCGATCTGGATCCCCGGCACCCCGCTGGGGACGGTCAGGTCCTTCGGGGTCAGTCCGGCCCAGTCGGCCGGGTCGGTGTGTCCCGAGGCGACGGTTCCGGCCGTGGTCAGCTCGGTCAGGCAGGCCGCCCGCTGGTGCGCCGCGCCCGGCACCCGCAGTCCGGACAGGCCCGCGCAGTGGCCGGTGGCGGCGCCGGGGGCCGGACCGGCGTCCGCGGGCGAGGGCAGCAGGGCCGCGGCCGCGGCCAGGACGACGGCGCCGAGGACGGCGCGCCGTCTCGTCGGCGGGGCGGCGGTGGGGAGCGGAGCCATGGACGACCTCCAGCGGGAACGGACGTGACGGCTGGAGGCTAGGCGGCGGCGGAGGGCGCCGGACATGTGCGCGCCCACCATGCCTGTCCCGTGCTTCAAGTGGGCTGACGCCATGCCTGGCCATGCTTGTCCCGGCCGACGCCGTACCTGGCCGCCCCTGCCCCGGCCGGCGGCCTTGCGCGGCCGGTACCGCGCGCGGCCGCCGGCCCCGGACGGCTCCGGACGGCCGCGCCCCGGCCCCGGGTCAGGGGCGGGGGCGGGGGCGGGCGGTCCCGTCGAACGGCTTCCCGCTCGGGGTGACGCCGGTGTCGGTGGCCCCGGGCGTGGCCCTGTCGGCCGGGAAGCGGGACGGCGGGACGACGGCTCTTCCGGGCGGTGGCGGTGGCCGCACGGCGGCTCCCCCGGTGACCCGGGGGAGCCGGTCCGCCGAGCGGCCCGTCGACCGGCACCGCGGGGGTCTGCACCGGGCAGCGGCACGGTCGCGGGCACCGCGGACCGCCGGGCGCGTCCGCACGGATCGTGCCGTCCGGCGAGGGCTGCCGGACCCGGCCGGAGGGGCGGTCCGGTGGTGTCCCGAGGGGCCCCGGCGCGTGCCCGGGCGGGCACGCGCCGCCCGACACGAGGGGGCTCGATTCGGCAGCGGTCGCCGGAACGTGCAGGATGGGGGCATGACGACCAAGGTCTATTTCGACATCACCATCAACGACGAGCCCGCCGGGCGCATCACCTTCAACCTGTTCGACGACGTCGTGCCGAAGACCGCGGAGAACTTCCGCGCGCTGGCCACCGGCGAGAAGGGCTTCGGCTACGCCGGTTCCTCCTTCCACCGCGTGATCCCCTCCTTCATGCTCCAGGGCGGCGACTTCACCCGCGGCAACGGCACGGGCGGCAAGAGCATCTACGGCGAGAAGTTCGCCGACGAGAACTTCACCCTCAAGCACGACCGGCCCGGCCTGCTGTCCATGGCCAACGCCGGTCCGAACACCAACGGTTCGCAGTTCTTCATCACCACGGTCGTGACCGGCTGGCTGGACGGCAAGCACGTGGTGTTCGGCGAGGTCGCCGACGACACCAGCATGGAACTCGTGCGGAAGATCGAGTCCCTCGGCTCGCAGAGCGGCAGCACCTCCGCGAAGATCACCATCGCGTCCTCCGGCCAGCTCTGATCCCGTGCCCCACGGGCCGCCGGCACACGGCCGGCCCGTGGGGACTCGTCACGTCCCCCGGAACACCCGCGCGCGGGCACGTCCCGCCCGGGTGTCCGGGCGGGACGTGCCCGCGTGAGCGGTCGCGGAGCGTGCCGTCGCCCGGGCGACGGGGTCCCCCTGCTCGACCGTGAGGGTCCTCGGCCGCCGCGTCGGTCACGCTCTTCATGAGGGGGAGCCGGAAGTCGACCGGGTCGGCAGAGTTCTTCTTGAAGGACAGGTGGTGGCCACCGCTCGCCGCCCGCCCCGCGGGGCGGTCACGACGGACGCTGCGGTGACACCTCACCGCTCTTCCTCATCGGCGCCGAGCCGGCCGGCCGAGGCCGGCGCCGGGCGGACGCCCGGCGCGCCGGCCGGTACGGCGTCCGCTCACAGCTTGGCGCCGAAGTTCTGCGTCCACCAGGGGCCGCCGTCGCCGTCGTGGATGCCCACGCCGATGTTCTTGAAGGCGCAGTTGAGGATGTTGGCCCGGTGTCCGGGGCTGTTCATCCAGGACGTCATCACCGACTCGGCGGTCTGCTGGCCCCTGGCTATGTTCTCCCCGTAGGTGGACCAGCGGTAGCCCGCGGCGGTGATGCGCTTGCCGGGGTCGCCGCCGTCCGGATCGGTGTGGTCGAAGAAGTCGCGGGCGGCCATGTCGTCGGAGTGGCCCTGCGCGGCGGCCCGCAGCTTCGCGTCATCGGTCAGCGGACCGCAACCGGCCGCCGCCCGCTCCTCGTTGACCAGGGCGATCACCTGTGCCGCCCGGCCGGACGGAGCCGACTGCGCGACCGGTGTGCGCGAAGCGGCCGGCTTCGGCGCGGGGGCCTTCGCCGTGGCCGGCGGCGTGCTCCCGCTCGTCCGGGGACTCGGGGAGGCGCTCGGAGCGGACGACTTCGAGGCGGACGGGGACGCCGACGGGGAGGCGGAGGCCGAGGTGGAGGCCGAGGCGGACGGGGAGTTCACGGGGGTGGTGCCGGGCGTGGCGGGCTCCGTCAGGAGCGCCTCGTCGACGGTCCGTGCCGCGTTCCCCTCGCCGGATTCGTCGCCCGGCCCGGTCCCGAACCAGTAGAACCCGCCGCCCGCCACGCAGACGGCCACGACCGCCGCGCCGGCCGCCCGCCGCCGGACACGGCGCCTGCGCCGCGCCGCGCCGCGGGCGGTGGTCCGCCCTCCCGGTGAGCGGTGGCCGCCGGAGCGGACGGTCTCCACGACACCCTCGCCCGTTCCGACGCCGGAGCCGGCCCCGGAGTCGAGGCCGTCGGCAGCGCTCCCGCCACCGAGGTCGTGACCGGTATCGAGGCCGTGACCGGTACCGAGGCCGTGACCGTTGCCGAGGCCGTGACCGGTGCCGAGCGGGGCGGAGGCTCCCGTCGCGGTCATGGCCGACGGGTCGCGGGCCGCGCGAATCCCGGCCGCCAGCGCGGGCGACGCCGCCACCAGTGCCAGGCCGGCGAGCAGTCCCTCCGCGGGCAACAGGCCGCTCCACAGGCCCGAGCAGCGCGTGCAGCCGCGGGCGTGCCGGGCTGTCCGCTTGCGCCACAGCGCCGACGGCCGTCCGTCCCAGCTCGCCAGCACGCCCCGCAGTTCCTCGCAGGGCGGCTGGGCGTCGAGCGCCCGCACGACCACGCGTGCGGCTTCCAGCTGCGCCTTCATCCGCTGCACGCGGACGGCGGCGTGCTGCGGGGACAGTTCCAGGGCCTCGGCCACCTCGGCACGGGTCAGCGCGCCGGCGCACTCGAGCCACCACAGGGACAGCAGGCTCCGGTCCTCGGGCTCGAGCCAGCGCGTGGCGCGCGCGGTCTCCTGGCGCTGGCCCGACAACTGGAGCCGCACCATGGTGAGATCGACGAAGTCGGCGCCCGGGTCGGCCAGGTCGCCGGCCTCCTCCACGGGTCCCTGGGCGAACTGCCGCTGCTGCCAGTGCGCGCGGATCTGGTTCATGGTGATGGCCACCAGCCACGACCGGAAGCTCCCCGGGTCGCGCAGCGCGGCCAGTGAGTCCAGGGCGCGGAGCATCGTCTCCTGGACCACGTCGTCCACGTCCACGGAACCGTTCAGCGCCCGGCCCACGATGTTGTAGACCAGCGGAAGGTACGCGCCGACCAGGGCGTCCTGTGCCGCCGGGTCGCCCTCTCGGGCGGCGACCACCAGTGCCGCCGACTCCCTCGTGTGCTGAGTGCTCATGACCGCTTCGCTTCCCTGTCGTCGATGCCGAACGTTGCTGTCCGTGACAAGGGAGATCTCTGAGGCAGCCTCGGATAACAGTTATTCGGAAATTCGTGTGGTGCGATGCTCACCGTCCCGCCCCGCCACCGCAAGGGGGAAGGTCACACCGGGCCGCCGTCCGGCCCGACGGCCTGCCGCCGTAAGGCCGTTGGCGAGCCGTCCACCACGTCCGCGACGCCCTGCCCCGGGGCGACGGCAGGCACGACGAACGCGACGGGCGTGACGGGCGTGACGGGCGCGGCGAAGTCGGCGAGGACGGTGGGGACCGGCGGTGCCGCGCGGCGGCTTCCGGGGCGGCGCGCTCCGCACGCCTCCTCCGCACGCCCCCTCCGGACGCATCCGTACGGGTGGCATCGGCCGGGTGGCGAAGCGGCGGAGCGCCGGGCGGCGTTGTGCAGGGCCCCACCACCGTCATCGGGAAAGGCACTTCGATGCGCCGTACGATCCTCCTCTCCGTCTGCGCCCTGATCACCGCGGCCGCCACCGGCTTCTTCGCCACCAGCGCCATGCGCGGCCGCTGATCCGCTTCCACCGGACCGGTCGCCGCGAAGGCACCGGCCCCGCGACCCCGCACCCACCGGCCCGGCGCCCCGGCGTGCGCCCACCCGGCGCACGCCGGGGCGTGCCCATGCCGGGGCGTGCCCATGCCGAGGCGTACGCGCGCCGGAACGTGCGGGCGCCGGGACGTCGGCAGACCGAAGTCTGCAATTGGTATGGACCTGTCCACGACCGGTGGCTACCCTCTACCCCATCCGTACGAGAGCGCTCTCAGACGCGGTTGTTCCACCCCACCTTGTTGGAACGACGAAGGGGCAACTCCCGTGAGACACCGCAGACTCAAGTACGCCGGACTCGCCGTCCTGCTCCTGGCCGGCAGCTGGACCACCGGCGCCGCCCTGCCCGCGGCGGCGAACGACTCCCCCGCACCGTCCGCCGCGGACTCCCGGACGGTCTCCACCGGACTGCTGGCCGCCATGCGGCGTGACCTCGGCCTGACGGAGCGTCAGGCCGAGCGGCGGCTCTCGGCCGAGCGCACCGCCACCGCCGTGGAGCCGCGGGCCCGCGGCGCCGCCGGACCCTCCTACGGCGGCGCGTGGTTCGACGAGGAGGAAGGGCGGCTGACCGTGGCCGTCACCTCGGACGCCTCCCCCGCGACGCTGCGCGCGGTCCGCTCCACCGGCGCCGCCGTGCGCACCGTCGAGCACAGCGCGCGCGAACTCGACGCCGCCAAGGAGCGCGTGGACCGGCTGCCCGCCCCGCGCGGGGTGAGCAGCTGGCACGTCGACCCCGAGGCCAACGCGCTGGTGGTCGAGGTGGTCCGGGACAGGGCCGCCGACAACGATGTCCGCCGGTTCGTCTCCCGGGCCCGCGAGGCCGGGCCGGTCAGCGTCGAGACGGTCGCCGCCGCGCCGCGGACCTTCGCGGCGGGCACGGTCGGCGGTGACCCGTACTACACGGGCAACGTCCGCTGCTCCATAGGCTTCTCGGTGCACGGCGGGTTCGTCACCGCGGGGCACTGCGGCCGGGCCGGCGCCGGCGTCAGCGGCTGGGACGGCTCCTACGTCGGCGCCTTCCAGGGCTCGTCGTTCCCGGACAACGACTACGCCTGGGTGAACGTCGGCAGCGGCTGGTGGACCGTACCGGTCGTGCTCGGCTGGGGGACCATCCCCGACCAGCTGGTGCGCGGTTCGGCCGAGGCGCCGGTCGGCAGCTCGATCTGCCGGTCGGGCTCGACGACGCACTGGCACTGCGGCAGGGTGCTGGCCAAGAACGAGACGGTGAACTACAGCCAGGGCGCGGTGCACCAGATGACGAAGACCAGCGTGTGCGCGGAACCCGGCGACTCGGGCGGCTCGTTCCTCAGCGGTGACCAGGCGCAGGGCGTCACCTCGGGCGGCTGGGGCAACTGCGGCAGCGGCGGGGAGACCTGGTTCCAGCCGGTCAACGAGATCCTCAACCGCTACGGGCTGACCCTGCACACGGCCTGATCCGCGGCGGACCCGGGGGGCTCCGAAAGCTCCGGCCGGCAGGCCGGTCGCGCCCCCGGGTCCGTACGCCGGCGCCCGCGGCCCCACCCGCACCCCTGGGTCCGTACGCCGGCGCCCGCGGCCCCGCCCCCGTCGCCGCGCACGGGGTCAGCCCTCCAGCGCCAGCCGCATGATCGTGAGGTCGAACCACCGGCCGAACTTCAGTCCCGCCTCGCGCACCGTGCCCGCCTCCGTGAACCCGAACCGCCGGTGCAGCCGGATCGACGTGGCGTTGCCCGACTCGATCCCGGCGATCATGCTGTGGTGCCCGGCCGCGCGCGCCGCCTCGACGAGGGCGCCCAGCAGCGCGCCGCCGATCCCCCGGCCCTGGCTGCCCTCGCGGACGTAGACGGAGTTCTCCACGGTGTGGCGGTAGCCGTCGAGGTCGCGCCAGGGGCCGTAGACCGCGAACCCGACGATCTCGCCGCCGGACTCCGCGACGAGCGCCGAGCCCCGCGCGAGGTGCACGGCGAGCCAGACCTCGGCGTCGGCCGGCGACTGCCGGGTGTCGGTCCACAGCGCCGTCGAGGTGGCGACGGCGTGGTTGCGGATGACGCGGATGGCCTCGCCGTCGGCCGAGGTCGCCGGACGGACCCGCACCACCTCGCGCTTCTCATATATTGTCACCATGTCCAACATAGTAGATCCCCTGGTGGAGCGGATCGCCCTCCGTGTCCGCGCCGAGCGCGAGCGGCACGGCTGGACCCTCAGCGAACTGGCCGAGGCCTCCGGGGTCTCCCGCGCGATGATCCACCGCGTCGAACGGGGCGAGAGCAGCCCCACGGCCGTCGTGCTCGGCAAGCTCTCCGCCGCCTTCCGGCTCAGCGTCTCCTCGCTGCTGGCGCTCGCCGAGGCCGAGACGCACGGGTCCGGGGCGGACGGGTCCGAGGGTACGGCCGGGGTGCGGCGGTACGGCGACGCGGCCGAGTGGCGCGACCCGGACACCGGCTACCGGCGCCGTCAGATCACCGGACCGCGCTTCCCCGTGGAGACGGCGGAGATCCGGCTGCCCGCCGGGGCGGCGGTGTCGTACCCGGCGGCGTCCTTCGCGTTCGCCCGGCAGGTCGTGTGGGTGCTGGACGGACGGCTGACCTTCCACGAGGGGGCCACCGTCCACGACCTCGGCCCCGGCGACACCGTGGAGCTCGGCGAGCCCGCCCCCTGCACCTTCGCCAACGACGGCGACGCCGAATGCCGGTACGCCGTCATCCGCGCCCAGGCCGACCGCCCGTGAGCGGCCCGGTCCTCCCCCGGTACGGCACCCCTCTGCTCGCGGGCACCGCGGCGGCGGCGATCGCCGACAACTACGTACTGCAGCCCTCCCTCACCGACGTGGCCGCCGACCTCGGCCTGTCCCCCGCCACGGCGGGGCTGGTCCCGACGGCCGGCCTCGTCGGCTGCACGGCGGGGTTCGCGCTGCTGCTGCCACTGACCGACCGGGTCGCCCCGCACCGGCTGGTCGGCGTCCAGCTGTGCGGCCTGGCCGCGGCGCTCGCGCTGGCCGCCGCCGCGCCGAACGCGCCGGTGCTGCTGACCGCCTGTCTGCTGATCGGCGCGATGGCCGGGGTCGCGGCGCAGGCCGGCGCCATCGCGGGCCGCTACGCCGCACCCGGCCGGCGGGGCCGGGCCATGGCCGCCGTCGCCACCGGCCTGTCCGCCGGCATCCTGCTGAGCCGCTGGGCCGGCGGAGGCCTGGCCGACCTGCTCGGCTGGCGCCGCATGCTGCTCGTCTTCGCCGGCCTCGCCCTCCTCGGCGCGCTCGCCACCTCGCGGCTCCTGCCCCGCGAACGCCCGCGCCCCGGGGGGAGCTACCCCGCCGCGCTCGCGGCCATGGCGCCCCTGCTGCGCCGGCACCGCCCGCTGCGCCGCGCCGTGGTCCTGGGCGGCCTGTGGTACTTCGCCTTCAACGTCGTCTGGGTGGCCCTCTCCCTGACCCTGGCGGGTCCGCCGTACTCCCTCGACGCCACCGCCATCGGCCTGTACGGCCTGGCCGGTCTCCTCGGGTTCGTGGCGCTGCCGTTCACCGGTCGCCTGGTCGACCGGTACACGCCGGGCCGGGTCACCGTCGGGGCCATGGCGGTCGCCGCGCTCGGCACGGCGGTCCTGGCCGCCGGTTTCCCGCACCCGGCGGCGACCGTGGCGGGGCTGGCCCTGTTCGACGCGGGCTGTTTCGCCGCGCAGGCCGCCAACCAGAGCGTCGTCGTCGCCGTCGACCCCGACCGCGCCGGCAGTCTCACCGGTGTCTACCTGGTGCTCTACTTCGCCGTCGGCGCGGTGGGCGCGGCCCTCACCGGGCCCCTCCTCGACGCGTTCGGCTGGCGGGGCACGGTCCTCACCGCCCTGGGCGCCCTCCTCGCCGCCGGCGGGCTCGCCGCCGCGCGCCGGGGCGGCCCCCGGCGGGTCGGGGGAGCCGAGGAGGAACGGCACCGGCCGGCCGCTCTCCGGCGCCCCTGACCCCGAAGGACGCGGCGCCGGAGAGCGGCCGGCCGGCGTGTTCCGCTCAGGTCCCCGCCGCGCGCTCCGGCGGGGACCGATGAGTTCCGGCGGCCGGCCCGGTCTCCCCTGCGCGGGGCCGTCCCGCGCACCGGCGGGCCGGCGGACGGAAGGCGGAACACCATGAGCGGCCTGTACGACCTCCTGCGGCGGTACGTCGACGACGGCACGGTCCCCGGGGCGGTGGCCCTGGTGGCGCGGGGCGGGCGGACCGAGACGGTGGCGGCCGGGACGTTCGAGTTCGGCGGCGGCCCTCCGATGCGGGAGGACACCCTGTTCCGGCTCGCCTCGATCACCAAACCGGTGATGGCCGCGGCGCTGCTGACGCTGGTCGACGAGGGGCGGCTGGCGCTGGACGAGCCGGTGAAGGGCCGGCTGCCGGAACTCGCCGCCCCCCGGGTGGTGCGCACCCCGTGGGCGGACCCCGACGACGTGGTCCCGGCGCGGCGCGACGTCACGGTCGAGGACCTGCTCACCTTCCGGGCCGGCCACGGCTTCCCCGAGGACTTCTCGCTCCCGGCCGTCCGGCAGCTCTTCGGGACGCTCCAGAAGTCCGGCCTGGACCCCCGGTACACGCCCGCGCCCGACACGTGGATGGACCGCCTCTCGCGCATCCCGATGGTGCGCCACCCGGGCGAGGCGTGGCTGTACAACACCGCCTCCGACGTCCAGGGGGTGCTGGCGGCGCGGGTGTCCGGGCAGCCGCTGCCGGAGTTCCTGGCGGAACGCGTCCTCGAACCGCTCGGGATGACCGACACCGCCTTCTGGGTGCCGGCCGGCCGGCTCGACCGGCTGCCCACCCTCTACCGGCCGGGCGAGGGAGGGACACCCGAGGTGATGGACCCGCCCGACGGCCAGTGGAGCGAACCGCCCGCCTTCCCCTCGGGCGCCGGCGGCCTCGTGTCCACCGCGGGGGACTGGCTCGCCTTCGCCCGGATGCTGCTGGCCGGCGGCACGGCGGAGGGCCGGCGGGTGCTGTCGGAGGAGGCCGTGCGCCGGATGACGACGGATCACCTCACGCCCGGGCAGCGCGCCTCCTGCGGGCTGTTCCTGGAGGGCCAGGGCTGGGGCTACGGCGGTGCCGTCGACGTCGAGCGGATCCACCCGTGGAACGTCCCCGGCCGCTACGGCTGGGTCGGCGGCTCCGGCACGTCGGCCCACCTGGTCCCCGCCGACGGGACGGTGTCCGTCCTGCTCACCCAGATGGCGATGGCCGGGCCGACACCGCCCGCCCTGATGCGCGACTTCTGGCGGCTGGCCGCCACGGCCTGACGCGGGCCGCCCGGCGTACCCCGCCCGGCGTACCCCGCCCGGCGTACCCCGCCCGGCGTGCCCCGCCCGGCGGCCGCGGGCCGGGTGCGACCGTCCGCGGCCGGACTGCAACCGCTCCGGCCGGAAACGTGTCTTCGTCCGCGTGGCCCGGTGTGCCGGGGCGCGACGACACGGACGCGGTGCGGGCTGGGGGACGGCGATGAACGCATGGGCGGTACCGGGGTACTCCGAGTCGCTCGAACTCGGGTCCGGGGCGAGCGGGCGGGTGGTGCTGGCCGTCCACGAGCCGACCGGGGTGCCGGTCGCGGTGAAGTACCTCAGCGAGTCGCTGCGGACGCGGCCGGGCTTCGTGCACGGGTTCCGCGCGGAGGCGCAGCTGCTCGCCGGGCTGAGCAGCCCGTACGTGGCCGGTCTCTACGAGTACGTCGAGGCGACGAACGGCGCCGCCATCGTGATGGAACTGGTGGACGGCGTCTCCCTGCGGGCCGCGCTGGCCCGGCAGGGCCCGCTGTCGCCCGAGGCCGCGCTGACCGTCCTCAAGGGCTCGCTGCTCGGTCTCGCCGACGCGCACCGGGTCGGTGTGGTCCACCGGGACTACAAACCCGAGAACGTCCTGGTGTCGTCCGAGGGCGTGTCCAAGCTGGTCGACTTCGGCATCGCCGTGGACGCCGGCGTGCGGGCCGGTGCCGCGGGGACGCCCGCCTACATGGCCCCGGAGCAGTGGACCGGCGCTCCGGCCTCGCCCGCCGGTGACGTGTACGCCGCCACGGCCACCTTCTTCGAGTGCCTGACCGGGCACCGGCCCTACAGGGGCGACAACCTGGCCGAACTGGCGCTGCAGCACGTCGAGGGCGCGATCCCGGTGGCGGAGGTGCCCGAGGCGGTGCGGCCGCTGGTCGGCCGGGGGCTGGCCAAGTCGCCGGAGCGGCGGCCCTCGGACGCGGCCGCGTTCGTCGCGGAGCTGGAGGACGTCGCCGTGGCGGCGTACGGGGACGGCTGGGAGGAGCGGGGGCGGGGCCGGCTGGCCGCGCTGGCGGCCCTGTTGCTGTTCGCCCGTCCGGCGGCCGGCGGCCGGACGCCGACGACCGCCACCGACACGGCCCGTACGGTGTTCGGCCGCGGCGCGGGCGGCGGGCTGCGTCCGTGGCGGCCCACCTGGCCGGGGCTCGCGGTGTCGGTGGCCGTCGTGCTCGTGGCGGTCCTGGCGGCGCGGGGCGTCGGCGCGGACACCGTGGCCGACTCCCGCCAGGCCGCGCAGGCACTGGCCACCACGAGCGCCGCGCCCGCTCCGCCCACGGGCACGGTCCCGCCGGACACCGCGCCGCCGGCGGCGACGGCAGCGACGACGACGGCGGTGACGCCCTCCGCCGCGCCGTCGGCGACCGTCACGTCCGGCAGCCCGGCTCCCCCGTCCGCGTCCCCGGCCCCCGCGCCCTCCCCGTCGCAGACCGTCCCGAGTACGGGGCCGGCCACCGCGGAGCCCACGGCGCCGGCCTCTCCGAGCGCGACGGCCGGCACCTCCGCGCCCCCGGGCCCGCCCGCGGTGGAGGACGTCACCGTGACCGGTTTCCGGCAGACCGGGCCCGGCACGGCCACGGCGGACGTCACCGTCACGACGGACGGCACCGGCCCGTTCTCCGTCACCGTCGGCTGGTTCACCGGGGACGTCGGCGGCCGGCCGGGGAACGGCGACGGGACACCGACGACGCAGCGGCACAGCGGTGCCACGCGGTACTCCTTCACCGTCGACCACGCCTTCCGGGGCACCGGCTGCTACTGGACGGTCCGGGTCGACACCGGCCCCGCCGCCGGTGGCGGCGCCTCCCAGCAGCTCCTGACCAGGCAGTGTGACCTCCGATGACCACTCCCGACGGCACGACGCCCGCGTCCGGTCCCCTCCCCCCGGCGGGACCCGGGGCCGGGGACGACGACTACAGCGCGACCGTGCTCGCCAGCCACTGGGTCCAGCTCCCCGGACACGACTCCGCGTCCGCTCCGGCACCCTCGTCCGGCCCGGCACCCGTTCCCGGCCCGGCCCCGACCCTCGTGGCCGGCCCGGCGACCGTTCCCGACGACGGGACCGTCCTGCGTTTCGGCCCCGGCGTGACGGCGGCCCCGGCCCGGCGCCCTCGTCCGGCACCGCCCGTGCCCGCGGCTCCCCCGCCACCGCGCCGCCGGCTGCGGCGCCACGCGCTGCCCGCGCTGGTGCTGGTCGCCGCCGTCCTGTTCCTGTTCTGGCGTGAGCACACGGCGTCCACGGTGGGCGTGCGCGGGGTGTCGGTGGCGGTCGCGCGGGAGCTCCAGGGCTGTGACACGACGGCCGGCGTGGTCGGGGTGATCCGCACCGACGGCCGGCCGGGCACGCTCTCCTACCGGTGGGTGCGCAGCGACGGCACCTCCTCCGCCGTACGGCACGCCGAGGTCGCGCGGGGCCAGCACCGTGTGCGGCTCCAGCTGCTGTGGACCTTCCGGGGGCTCGGCCGGCACACGGCGGTGGCTCAGCTGCGGGTGCTGTCGCCCGAGCGGCGATCGGCCGAGGCCCGGTTCGTGTACGACTGCTCCTGACCACCGCCGGCCGCCACCGGCCGTCCCTGCCGCCGCCGGCGCGCCGCCTCGCGCGTCCCGTCTCGCGCGCTGCGACGGGACGAATGGGGGTAGACAGGGAGGGGAAGGAACGTACGGACGTCCCGAGCCCGCGCTTCCCGGCGGGCCGAGAGGAGGTCGCGGCAGCCATGAGGACGATCGGAACGGGTGGCCCGAGTCCGCGCGAGCGGCTGGGGCAGGGCCTCTTCACGCGCGTCGCCGGACCCGACGGGGTGCGCAACCGCGCCCGCATCCACGGCACACCGGGCCCGCGCTGGTTCGGACCGGAGCGCCCCGTCCGCCGGGTGCACGGCGACGCCTCGATGTTCGTCGGCGGGCTCTCCGCCCTGCTGCTCCAGTCGCTGCACCCGCTCGCCATGGCCGCCGTGGCCGCGCACTCGGGTTTCCGGGGCGACCCCTGGGGCCGCCTCCAGCGCACCAGCACCTTCCTCGCCACGACGACGTACGGCACCGCCGAGCACGCCCAGCAGGCCTGCGACCAGGTCCGCGCCGTCCACGAACGCGTCCGCGGGGTCACCGCGGACGGGGTGCCGTACCGCGCGTCGGACCCGCACCTGCTGGCCTGGGTGCACGTCGCCGAGGTCGACAGCTTCCTGCGCGCGCACCAGCGCTACGGTCTGCGACCCCTGTCGGAGCAGGAGTGCGACGGCTACGTCGAGGACACGGCACGGATCGCCGTCGCCCTCGGGATCCCCGATCCGCCGCGCAGCAGGGAGTCGCTCGCGGCGCGGCTGTCGGCGTACCGTCCGGAGCTGCGCGCCGCCCCCGAGGCCCGGGACACCGCCCGCTTCCTCCTGCTGAACCCGCCGGTCCCCCTCATCGCCCGTCTGCCCTACGGTGTGCTGGCCGCCAACGCCGTGTCGCTGCTGCCCGACTGGGCCGCCGCCGAGCTGCGCCTGCCCCGGCTCGCCGTGGTCGACCACCTGTGCGTACGGCCGCTGGGCGCCGCGATGACGGCGGCGATCCGCTGGGCGATGACGCCGGCCCGGCGCGCCGTGCTCACGCCGCCGGTCTGACGGGACGGTGCCGCGGGTGCCGTCTCACGCCGCCCGGATGCGGGACCGGGACCGGGTCGGAACCGGATGCGGGACCGGGGCCGGGGCCGGACGGCGGAGGGCCGAGGGGATGCGGGCGGGGGCCTGGGAGGCGCGCTGCGGCCGGACCCGGTAGGTGGTCTTCGTGGGGTCGGTGAGGGGGTCGCCGAGGACGATGCGGCCGGCGGCCTGCAGTTCGTCGCACTCCGCGGTGGGCAGGGCGACGTAACAGCCGCCTCTGCCGGTCGCGGAGTCCAGCGGTCGCCAGTAGCTGTACCTGCGGCGGCCGTTGGCGTGCACGGTGACGAAGACCGGCGTCCGGGCGTCCGAGACGATGCGCAGGATGTCGGTCGTGGCCGGGGTGCGAGGCGTGTCGGCGGAGTGCGGCCGTATCGCGGTGAGCGGCATCAGCGGTGACCTCTTTCAGACAGGGACTCGAGACCGCCTACCCCGTCTCGCCCGGAGTTGATCTCGCTTTCGCGCATTCTTCAACATACCGCTGACAACGCGCCGGGGGGCGACGCTCCGTGCGTGGCGTCGCCCCTTTCTCAAGTCCCTCTGCTACAGGGCGCGTTCCAGGCGTTCCGCGAGGAGTTGGGTGAAGCGCGCGGGCTCCTTCGGCCGGCCGCCTTCCGCAAGTACCGCGAGACCGTGGAGGAGTTGTGCGTCCTCGGCGAGCGCGGTCCGGTCCGTCCGGTCGCGCAGGGCCCGGTTGAGGCCCTTCACGAGCGTGTGGTCGGGGTTGAGTTCGAGGATGCGCAGGGTGCGGGGGACGTCCTGGCCCATCGCGCGGTAGAGGTTCTCCAGAGCGGGGGTCAGGTCGTCGGTGTCGGAGACCAGGCAGGCCGGGGAGACCGTGAGCCGGGAGGACAGCCGGACCTCCTTGACGTCCTCCCCCAGCTGCTCCTTCATCCAGGTCAGCAGGTCGGCGTACTCCTCGTTCCGCTTCTCCCGGTCCTGTGCGGGCTCGTCCTCGGTGGCGTCGCCGTCGAGGGCGATCTCACCCTTGGCCACGGACCGCAGCGGCTTGCCGTCGAACTCGGCGACGGCGTCGGTCCACACCTCGTCGACCGGGTCGGTCAGCAGCAGGACCTCGATGCCGCGGTCCCGGAAGGCCTCCATGTGCGGCGAGTTCTCGATTGCGTCGCGGGAGTCGCCGGTCACGTAGTAGACGGCGTCCTGTCCGTCCTTCATCCGCTCCACGT
Source organism: Streptomyces sp. NPDC031554 (assembly GCF_055580685.1). Classification (NCBI taxonomy): domain Bacteria; kingdom Bacillati; phylum Actinomycetota; class Actinomycetes; order Kitasatosporales; family Streptomycetaceae; genus Streptomyces; species Streptomyces sp. NPDC031554. The sequence continues at coordinate 141,608 of NZ_JBVIKX010000007.1, forward strand.
ACTGCTTGAGCGTCGTCGGACCGGAGGCGTCGTGGGTGGTGGCGAACGACGAGACGGCGAGGAGGGCGTCGCGGTTGTCCGCGTCGGTGACGAGCCCCTCCTTCAGGACGGGGCCGAACTCCCGCCAGAACGTGGCGTACCGGTCGGGGGCGCCGTTCATCATGTCCTTCACCGCGGACAGGACCTTCTTCGCCAGCCGCCGGTGCATCAGCTGGATGTGGCGGTCCTGCTGGAGGATCTCGCGGGACACGTTGAGCGAGAGGTCCTGGGCGTCGACGACGCCCTTCACGAACCGCAGGTACGGCGGGAGGAGCGCCTCGCAGTCGTCCATGATGAAGACGCGCTTGACGTAGAGCTGGACGCCGCGCTTGTGGCCCTGGGTGAACAGGTCGTTCGGGGCGTGCGCGGGGATGAACAGCAGCGCCTGGTACTCGAAGGTGCCCTCCGCCTGGAGCCGGACGGTCTCCAGGGGGTCGTTCCAGTCGTGGCTGATGTGCTTGTAGAGCTCGTGGTACTCCGCTTCATCGACCTCGTCGCGTGACCGCGCCCAGAGGGCCTTCATCGAGTTCAGCGTCTCGGGTTCGCGCGCGGCGCCGTCGCCGTCGTCGTCCGCCGGGGCCTGCGGGGCCATCCGGATCGGCCACGTGATGAAGTCCGAGTACCGCTTGACGATCTCCCGGAGCTTCCAGGGCGAGGTGTAGTCGTGGAGCTGGTTGTCGGGGTCGGCCGGCTTGAGGTGGAGGGTGATCGCGGTGCCCTGCGGTGCCCCCTCCACGGTCTCCAGCGTGTAGGTGCCCTCACCGCGCGAGGACCAGCGCGTGCCCTGCGCCTCGCCGGCCCGCCGGGTCACCAGGGTGACCTCGTCCGCCACCATGAAGCTGGAGTAGAAGCCGACGCCGAACTGCCCGATGAGGTTCTCGGCGCCGGCCTGGTCGTCGGCCTGCCGCAGCTGTTCGAGGAACGCGGCCGTGCCGGAGTGGGCGATGGTGCCGATCAGCTCCGTCACCTCGTCGTACGACATGCCGATGCCGTTGTCCCGCACGGTCAGGGTGCGGGCCGCGCCGTCGGCCTCGATGGCGATGTGCAGGTCGGACACGTCGGCGTCCGGCGCGTCGTCGCGCAGCGCCGCGAGGCGCAGTTTGTCCAACGCGTCCGAGGCGTTGGAGACGAGTTCGCGCAGGAAGACATCCTTGTTCGAGTAGATCGAGTGGATCATCAACTGCAGCAGCTGACGGGCCTCTACGCGGAACTCAAACGTTTCGGTCGGCATGATGAGCGACTACCTCTCCGTCCCAGGTCATCCTGACTGACGGCAGTCACTTTAGAACAGTCGGTCACCCGCCCGCCCGGCCGCCTACCGCCGGGTGCGCAGCCGGTCCAGCAGCCGGCGCGCCTGGGCCCGCCGGCGCGGGTCGGAGGCCGTGCGGCGCACCTGCTCCATGGTGCGGCGGCCCTGGGGGCTGCGGCTGAACTCCTTGATGCGCTGGATGACAGTGGCCATGTCGTCCTCCTCGGGTCGGATCGGTCGCCGGTCCTCGACCGTCTACCCGGCCGGGCGCCGATCAGGCCCAAGGAGCCCGGCCGGCGGGCGGGTTCGGCCCTCGCGAGGCGGTGCGCCGGTCACGGGCATGGGACCGGCGGGAGGGGGCAGCCGACGTGCACCCGCCGTCCGCGACCGCGCGGAGGCGGGCGGCACCGCGACAGCGATCCGCGCACCGGAGGGAGTCACCGTCATGACCTCGGCTCAAGGCCCGTACGGACCGCCCGGCCCCCCGTACGGCACGGCACCCGGGCCCCGCAACGGATTCGGGATCGCGGCGCTCGTGCTGGGCGTCGTGGCCGTCGTGTCCTTCTGGACCGTCGTCGGCGGCATCGTCCTCGGCCTGCTCGCCGTGGTCTTCGGCGTCCTGGGGCGTCGCCGTGCGAGGCGCGGCGTCGCGACCAACGGCGTCATGGCCGTCATCGGCGCGGTGACGGGAGCCCTCGGCCTGATCGGCTCGTCGGTCGTCCTGGCCCTGGGTGTGTCGCTGCTGAACTCGGACGAGTTCCAGAACTACTCCGACTGCGTCGAGCACGCCGGCACGCAGGCCGAACGCGAGCAGTGCGCGAAGGACTTCGACCGGGACGTGAACGACTGAGCCGCCGCTTCCGGCGTTTCACGCCCTGCCACCGGACGCCCTGACGCCACGCCCCGCCACCTCGGGGCGTGGCGTCAGGGCGTCCGGTCCGAGGCGGGCCACACGTAGGGCAGGTCGTCGGGCACGTCCGGGAAGAGCCGGCCGTAGAAGTCCGGGTCCTTGCGCACCAGGGCGGACCGGTGGCTGCGGTGGAACTCCGGGTCGCCCAGCCACGGCGGCAGTTCGCCTGCGTCGGCCAGCTCCCGCTGCGTCCGGACGCCGGTGTCGCCGCGGCTGTCGGTGAGGCCGGCCGTCAGGGAGACGGCGCAGGTGTCGGCGCGGCCGGCCGCGGTCCACGTCCCGCAGATCTCCAGGCCGTAGCGGACCAGCGCCTCCTCGTAGCCGGTCCACATGCGGACCGCCGGATGGTGCCGCCAGCCGTAGCCGGGCACGGTCAGGCCGCGCAGCACCTGGAGGGTCTCGACGCGCTGTTTCCCCAGCCGGCGCGGGTCGAGGACCGCGGCGGTCGCGGTGAAGTCGGGGTGGGGGAGGAAGGTCTGCACAGGCCGCCCCTGACGGGAGAACGGGGAGCCGTGGGGCGCCCCCCCCCGGGGGGGGCGGGCGGCGGCCGGGGGGGGGGGGGCCCCCCCGGGGGGGGGGGGGCGGCCCGCCCCCCCGGGGCCCCCCCCCCCGGGGGGGGGGGGCGGCCGGGCGGGCCGGGTCGGCCCA
>NZ_JBVIKX010000007.1:144463-420995 GCF_055580685.1 Streptomyces sp. NPDC031554
GGGGGGCCGGGTGCGGGGGGGGGGGGGGGTGGCGGTCCCGCCCGGCCGCCCGCTGGGGGGCCCGGGGGGCGCCTCGCCCCCCCGGGGGGGGGGGGGCGGGCCCCCCGCCCGGGCGGGGGACGGCCCGCCGTGGGCCGGCGGGCCGGACGACCGACCGGTCGGACCTCGGCCGGTCGGTCGGGCTCGGCCGGTCGTCCGGCTTCGGCCAATCGTCCGGGCCTCGGTACGGCCGGTCAGGCCGCGGTGAACCTGTCCCACGCGCGGTGCTCGCCCAGGAGGGGGGCGAGCTGCTCCAGGACGGCCGTGCCCGAGGAACCGGTGACGACGCCCGCCGCGTCGGCGGGCACCCCGGAGGCGTCCAGGACCGCCTCGCCGCCCGCCCAGGCACCGAGGGCCTTGCCGTGCCGGAAGGCCTCCGACACCAGCAGGCCGACACGCGGGTCCACGGCCGCCGGGCCCGCGGCGACGGGGAGCCCCTTGGCGTCACGGGCGCCGTAGGCGTCGCCGCCCACGGCGGGGGTGCCCGCCAGCAGCAGCGCGTCGAACTCGACGGACCGCGCGGTGGCGTAGGTGCGCTGCACGGTCAGGGGTCCCAGGGTGCCGCCGACCGGGCCGATCACCAGCGGGACCATGCCACCCTCGAGGACGGCGTCGCGCACGGCGCGCACCCCGTCGAGGTCGCCGTCGGGGCCCGCGACGATGCCGATGATCCGGCCGTCCGTGGGCCAGGCGCGGCCCACCTGCGACAGGGCCGGACTGGGCTCGACGTCCGCGAGCGGCACGGTCGGCTGCGGCGCCGGCAGACCGAGGCCCTTCGCCACCTCGCCGCACAGCTCCGGGTCGATGTTGGCCAGGACCTGCAACGCCCTTTCCCTGATGGCCTGTTCGTAGCACTTGGAGAGTTCGAAGGTGTAGGCGCCGATGATGTGCTCGCGCTCCACCGGGCTCATGCTGAGCCAGAACCGGCGCGGCTGGCTGAAGTGGTCCGCGAACGACTCGGGTGCCTCACGCACCTTGGTGGACGCGGGCAGCGGCACCGGCGTCTCGATGTAGGCACCGGCGTCGGCGCCGGCGGTGAACGGGCAGCCGCCGTCCAGGGAGTTGGGCCGGTAGGGGGCGACCCCCCGGTGCACGGCCGTCTGGTGCATGCCGTCGCGCAGCATGTCGTTGACCGGCGCGTGCGGCCGGTTGATGGGCAGCTGGGGGAAGTTGGGGCCGCCGAGCCGGGTGATCTGGGTGTCGAGGTAGGAGAACAGGCGCCCCGCCAGCAACGGGTCGTCGGTGACGTCGATGCCCGGCACCAGGTGGCCGACGTGGAAGGCGACCTGCTCGGTCTCGGCGAAGAAGTTCGACGGGTTGCGGTTGAGGGTCAGCAGCCCGACCGGCCGCACGGGGGCCAGTTCCTCGGGGACGAGGTTGGTCGGGTCCAGCAGGTCGATGCCCTCGAAGGTCTGCTCCGGGGTGTCCGGGAAGGTCTGGATGCCCAGCTCCCACTGGGGGTACGCGCCCGCCTCGATGGCGTCGGCGAGGTCCCGGCGGTGGAAGTCCGGGTCGACGCCGTTGATGATCTGCGCCTCCTCCCACACCAGGGAGTGCACGCCCAGCTTGGGCTTCCAGTGGAACTTCACCAGCGTCGTGCCGCCGTCGGCGGCGACCAGGCGGAAGGTGTGGACGCCGAAGCCCTCCATCGTGCGGTACGAGCGGGGGATGCCCCGGTCGGACATGTTCCACAGGGTGTGGTGGGTGGCCTCGGTGTGCAGGGTGACGAAGTCCCAGAAGGTGTCGTGCGCGCTCTGGGCCTGCGGGATCTCGCGGTCCGGGTGCGGTTTGCCCGCGTGGATGACGTCCGGGAACTTGATGGCGTCCTGGATGAAGAAGACCGGCATGTTGTTGCCGACCAGGTCGAAGACTCCCTCGCTGGTGTAGAACTTCGTCGCGAAACCGCGGGTGTCCCGCACGGTGTCGGACGAGCCGCGCGATCCCAGCACCGTGGAGAAGCGCACGAAGACGGGCGTCTCCTCCTCTTCCGCGAGGAAGGCGGCCTTGGTCACGGAGGCCGCCGTGCCGTAGCTCTGGAACACCCCGTGCGCCGCCGCGCCCCGGGCGTGCACCACCCGCTCCGGGATGCGCTCGTGGTCGAAGTGCATGACCTTCTCGCGCAGGTGGTGGTCCTGGAGCAGGACGGGGCCGCGGGGCCCGGCCTTGAGCGAGTGGTCGGTGTCGGGGAGGCGGGTCCCCTGCGCGTTCGTCAGGTAGCTGCCGGACTGCGCGACGCGGGCCTGGTCGGCTCCCGTGGGCTGTCCCGTCGGGGACACCGTGTCGGGTCCGCTCTGGTCCGGCTTCGGCGGGAGGGGGTCCGTCGGCCGGGTCGGTTCGGCGACCGGAGGGGACTGGAAGCCCGGCTTCCCGGGGATCCCGTCCTCCGGCCCCGCCCCGTCGGCGCGCAGGGTGTCGACGACCTTCTCCGCCGCCCGCTTGATGGGATTGCTCTCGCTCATCGCTTCCTTCGCTTCTCGACTCGTGGAGCGCGTGTGTGCCGGGGCCGCGCGGCGGTCCGGCCGCCGACGGCAGCGGGGGGCGTACGACGTCGGCCGCCACCTGCTCGCGGGTGGCGGCGGGCCGGGGACCACACGTCAAAGGCACACAAAGGCCTACGAAAAGGTGGTTCCGTGCATCAATCTGGCACGGTCGGGAGACCGCCGCAGTGGCTCGTCCACCAGTCGGGTGACCGACGGCGGCGGGCCCGGTCGGGCCGGAACGGTTCGCGCGCTCCGGCCGGACGTACCGGGCGGAAGGGGCGCTACGTCCCCTCCGGCCGCCCGGCGGGCCGGTAGTCCTCGGAGCGGACACCGGCTTCTTCCATCGCCTCGCGCATCGTGCGGCCCGATGCCGCGCCCGGACGGGGGGAACCCCCGGAATCGACGCCCCCGCCGATCACTTCGTCGCTCGTGTCGGTCTTCGTCCGATTCTCTTCCGGCACCGTCATCCCGGCCGTCCCTTCCGCGCACGTCGAACAGGTCGCGGGCCGAGTACCCGACGCCCGCGACGCACACACGCCGATTCCGGTCGCGGGATCCCGGACGGGCGGGCGGGCGGCCCGGCCCGCCGTGACCGGCACGGGCGCGGCGTTCCTCGGCCCCGCGCCCGGCGGGGTGCGAGGCCGGGGAACGGGACCGGGAGCGAAGGGCGGATGCGGTCAGGCGGTGCGGGCCGGCCCGACGGTGCGGGTGTGGTCAGACGGTCTCCAGTGAGCAGGTGCTGAGACCGGTGACGCGGTTGTCGCCGAAGCCGTACCCGGCGAAGGTGGCGATGTCGTGCGGTGCGAGGGTGCGGCACGGGGCCCACTGACCGTCGGCGTAGTCGACGGTCACGCTCACGGTGGTGTCGCAGTCGTTGACGACGGTGGTGTGGCGCCGGTCGGCGTAGTGGTGCGCGCAGTCGGGGGCCGGTGTCCCGGCCGGGCCGGCGGTCGCGGCACGGGAGGCCGCCGGACCCGTCAGCAGGACGGTGAGTGCGGCGGCGGCCGTGGCCGCGGCCTGTGCGAGGAGATGCGGCATGACTCTTCCCCAAGAGGTGAGGGCGGACGGTCGGATGACGGTGGAGCGTCCTGACGCGTCATCCTCACGGCTCCTCACCTCTTGCGCAAAGAGATGAAGGTGTTTTCAGACGTCGTCCAACCGTGAAGCAAAGCGGCTGCTCAGCACGGGTTCGACGTCTGCAAGTCCTGTCGGTCGACCTGGTGTCGCGGTCGGCCGGGGTGGTTCACTCGGGGCGGCCCCGCACCGCGAGGAAGTGCTGCGCGGGCAGGTTGCCGGCGGCGGCCGGGGACGGGATGACCGAGGCGAGATCGCGCTGGATCCGCTCGGCCTCGCCCCGCACCTGGGTCGGGATGTCGCCCCGCTCGGCGACGAGACGATGGAAGATCGGCGTTTCCTGGAACACGTAGGGACGTCACTTTCGGCAGACGGCGGCCCCGACAGGGCCAGTTGGTCCGGCGGACAGGCAGGGTCGACGGGGCGGGTCGACGCCGGTGTCGACCCCTGTCCACCGAGTCGGACCGGGTCACCGGACGCCGACTCGCTCCCACGCCGGTCGGGCAGGGGCCAGGACATCGTAGACGGGTGCGCGGGGGAGGCTTCCGCCGCCCTCCCCCACCGGGAGGAGCCCTCCCCCGGACCCGCCCGCGGACGGGACGGACCGGCCGCCGCGGACGGGACGGACCGGCGGTCCGTCACCCGGAAGGCCGTACGGGGAGCCACGTGCGGGCGCAATGACGGGCCGTGACGAATTCCTCCACTTAATGTCACTTGTCATGTTTTCACTTCAGAAACACCTGACGCGCCGTCCTGCGCGCGGACCGCTCCGTCCGGCCCGCCCCGCCCTGTGGTTCGGCCTGCCCGCCGCCGCTCTCCTGACCGTCATGGCCCCCGCCGCCGGGGCCGCCTCCGCCGCCCCCGCGCGGGCCGACTGGGACGCCATCGCCCGCTGCGAATCCGGCGGCGACTGGCGGGCCAACACCGGGAACGGCTACTACGGCGGCCTCCAGTTCTCCCAGCGCAGCTGGGTCGCCGCGGGCGGACTCAGACACGCGCCGCGAGCCGACCTGGCGAGCAGGAAGTCGCAGATCGCCGTCGCCCGCCGGCTCGCGGCGATGCAGGGCATGAACGCCTGGGGCTGTGCGTGAACGTCCGCCCCGAACCTCTCGGTGCCCCCGCCTACGGGGGCGCCGGGATCTCCTGTTCGGCCCAGATGATCTTGCCGCCGGGTGTGTAGCGCGCACCCCAGCGGTGCGCGAGCTGGGCGACGAGGAACAGGCCCCGGCCCCCCTCGTCCGTGCTGCGGGCGTGCCGGAGCCGGGGGGCCGTACTGCTGGCGTCGCAGACCTCGCAGGTCAGCCGGGCGTCTCGGAGCAGGCGGAGCCGGATGGGGGGAACGGCGTGCCGGATCGCGTTGGTGACCAGCTCGCTCACGACGAGTTCGGTCGTCATCGCGAGGTCCCCCAGCCCCCACGCCTCCACCTGGCGGGTCGCGCGGGCCCGTACGTCGGCGACGGCGGCCGGGTCCACGGGGACCTCCCAGGACACCACGTCGGCGGCGCCCAGGGCGTGGGTGCGGGCCAGGAGCAGGGCGACGTCGTCGGGCCGGGGCGCGGGCACGAGGTGCCGTACCGCCGTCGAGCACAGGGTGTCGAGGTCGCCGTCCGGGTGGGCCAGCAGCTCGCCGAGCCGGGTCATGCCCCGTTCCATGTCGTGGTCGGCCCCTTCGATGAGGCCGTCGGTGTAGAGGCCCAGAAGGCTGTTCTCGGCGAGTTCGATCTCGGTGGTCTCGAAGCCCATGCCGCCGAGTCCGAGCGGGGGCCCGGCGGGCACCTCCGGGAAGGTGACCCGTCCGTCGGGCGAGACCACGACGGGGGGCGGGTGCCCGGCCCGGGCGATCGAGCACCGCCGGGTGACGGGGTCGTAGACGGCGTAGAGGCACGTCGCGCCGAGGAAGGTCGCCGCCGCCGTGCGGACCGCCTCCTCGTCGCTGCCCTCCGCGCTCAGCCGGAGCACCAGGTCGTCGAGGTGCGCCAGCAGTTCGTCCGGGGGCATCTCCATGTCGGCGAGGGTCTGTACGGCGGTGCGCAGCCGGCCCATCGTCGCCGCGGCGGTGATGCCGTGCCCCACCACGTCCCCGACCACCAGGCCCACGCGGGCCCCGGAGAGCGGGATGACGTCGAACCAGTCGCCGCCCACGCCGTCCGTCGGGTCGGCCGGCAGATAGCTGGAGGCGACCTCCAGCGCCGAACCGCCGATCAGGACGTCCGGCAGCAGGCTGCGCTGCAGGGTGACGGCGGCCGTGTGCTCCCGGGTGTAGCGCCGCGCGTTGTCGACGCACAGGGCCGCCCGCGCGACCAGCTCCCGGGCCAGCAGCACGTCGTCGGGCTGGAAGGAGACCGGGTTGAGCGAGCGGACGAACGTGGTGACCCCCAGGACGGTGTTCCGCGCCCGCATCGGCACGGAGATCAGCGAGTGCAGCCCGAACTCCCGGACCCGCTCCGCGCGTGCGGGTTCCGCCGCCACCCACAGGTCCTCGGAGGGGTCGAGGACCGGGATGAGGATCGCGTCCCCCGCCAGCAGCAGGTTCATCCCGTGCGGCGGCGGGAGGAAGCCCACCCGGTCGCCGATCCGCGCCACCGCCTCCGGGCAGCCCTCGCGCACCGAGCTCAGCGCGGCGCGGCGCATCACCGGTCTGGCGGGCGCCGGGCCCGCGTCGGTCAGCCACGCGCCGTGCCCCTCGGTGCTGAGGACCGTCTCCAGGAGATCGACGATGACGAAGTCGGCGAGGCCCGGAACGGCGAAGTCGGCGAGTTCCTGGGCCGTCCGCATCACGTCCAGGGTCGTGCCGACGCAGGTTCCGGCCTCGTTGACCATCGACAGCAGGCGGCGCGCGTTCCACCGCTCGGTGACGTCCAGGACCACGTAGCAGACGCCGGTGACCGCGTCGTGGTCGTCCAGCAGCGGGAAGAACGAGGTCGAGTAGGCGTGCTGCCGGCGCGGGTCGGCCCAGCTCCATCCCACGTACTCGTAGTCGGTGACCGGGGCGCCCGTCTCCAGGACCTTGCGCATCAGGCGTTCGAGGGTCTCCGCCTGGAGGCCGGGGAGCAACTCGCTCAGCCGGCGTCCCAGCCGCTGCTCGCGGGGGATGCCGCCGTAGTGCTCCAGGGTGTCGTTCAGCCACACGTACCGCAGGTCCAGGTCCATCACCGCCATGCCGATCGGCGAGCGGGTCAGGAATCCGTCGACGACGGACCGGCCGACCGTCCACCGCGTCCGCCGCTCACGGGCCGAGAGCAGGAAGCACTCGTCGTCGCCCAGGCGGAAGGAGGCGGAGACGCGCAGGTCGACGTCGAGGGGACGGCCGTCGCGGTGGCGCAGGCAGACGTGCCCGTTCCAGCCCATTCCGGCGCGGCAGCGCCCGGCGACGCCGGCCACCCGCGCCGGGTCGGCGGGCATCGCCACCAGGCGCGCGGCGGGTCCGCCGACCACCTCGTCCGCCGGGCGGCCGAGCAGCGCTTCGGCCCCGCGGGTCCAGCCCACGACGACACCGCCGACGGTGACGACGGCCACCGCGTCGGTGGACGCGTCGAGGACGCCGTCGGCTCCACCGGCCGGCGACCCGCCGGACTCCCCGGCCGCCGCCCCGTCCGCAACACCGTCGGGCCCACCGGCCCCCGCCCCGCCTCCCGCCCCGCCCCGCTCACCGGAGGGCCCCACCGGGCCGGCGGCCGACGGGTCGCCGGGCACGCCTCCGGAGCCGTCGCGCGGCCGGTCACCGGAACCCCCGCCGGGATCGGCACGCGGCCGGTCGTCGGGAGCCTCCCCGGGGCCGGCGGGCGGCGGGTCGCCGGGCACGTCCCCGGGGCCGACGGGCGCGGGCCCGCCGGGGACGTGTCCGGGTCCGTCGGGCGGCGGACCCTTGGGAGTGTCTCGAGCAGATTCCATGGCTGCCATCCTCTTCACGACCATGGTCCTGCTAGTCCGGCCGATACGCACGGCACCGGCCGGTCCGGCCGGTGCCGTCGGCGGCCCGGTTTCCGGGATCCGCCGTGCGGGGGGAGCATGGAAGGGCCGGTGCCCGCGTGCCGGGTGCGCGGCGGTACGGACCGTCGCCGCCCCGTCGCGCCGACCGGTGGAGGAGGCTCAGGGATGACGTCCGATTCCTTCCGGCCCGGCCGCGACCCGTACGGTTTCGAGCCGCCCCGCACCACCGGTCTGCTGGACATGCTGAGCGTCGCGGCGGTGGTCCTCGACGCCGAGGGACGCATCGTCTTCTGGACGCCGCAGGCCGAGGAGCTGTTCGGCTACACCGCGGCGGAGGCCCTGGGCGCGTACGCGGCGCGGCTGTTCATCGACCCCGAGCATCTGCAGGCCGTCGTACGGCTGTTCGCGGAGGTGCTGGAGACCGGACGCGGCTGGGCCGGCGCGTTCCCCGTCCGGCACAAGGACGGCGGCAGCCGTCTGGTGGAGTTCCGCAACATCCGGCTGCAGGACGATCTGGGGGACGTCTACGCCCTGGGCATCGTGGCCGATCACCAGCTTCTCCAGCGCGTCGAGACCGACCTCGCGCTGTGCGAGCGGCTCATCGACCAGTCGCCGATCGGCCTGGCCCTCGTCGACACCGACCTGCGGTACCTGCTCGTCAACCCGGCGCTGGAGCGCATCGACGGCATCCCCGCCGGGGAGCACGTCGCGCGCCGCCTGCGGGAGGCGCTGCCCCTGCCCGACGTCGACACCGTCGAGTCGGCGCTGCGGCAGGTGATCGCCACCGGCACCCCGCTGCTCGACCAGTTCCACGTGGGCCGCCCGCCCACCGACCCCGACCACGAGCACGCGTGGTCGCTGTCCTTCTACCGGCTGGAGGATCCGGGCGGCAAGGTCCTGGGCGCGGCCCTCTCGCTGGTCGACGTCACCGAACGCCACCTCGCGGCCGCCGAGGCCGACCGGGCCCGCAGACGCCTGGCGCTCATCGCCGACGCCTCCACGCGCGTGGGCACCACGCTGGAGGTGGAGCACACCGCCCGGGAGCTCGCCGAGATCGCCGCGCCGCAACTCGCCGACGTGGCCGCCGTCGACATCCTCGACTCGGCGCTGGCCTGCCGCAGCAGACGCCGGCCGGACGACGGGCCCGAGCTCTTCCGCGCCCTCGCGCTCAAGGCCTCCCACTCCACCGTGGCGGAGCTCGCCGCCGACCCGCCGGGCGACCTCACCACGTACGAGGGCGACCGTCTGGTCACCCTGTGCGTGCACAGCGGCCGGCCGGTCCTGGTGCCGCACGTGGGCGAGCGCGATCTGCCGCGCATCGCCCGCAGCGCCGAGGCCTGCGCGCTCCTGGCCCGGGCCGGTGTGCACTCGTACCTCGCCGTCCCGCTGATCGCCCACGGCGAGGTGCTGGGCGCCCTGGACCTGAAGCGCACCCGCAACCCGCTCCCGTTCGACGAGGACGACGTCGTCCTCGCCGCCGAGCTGGCCGGCCGCGCCGCCGTGGCCATCGACAACGCGCGCTGGTTCCAGAGCGTGCGCAACACCGCCCTGACCCTCCAGCGCAGTCTGCTGCCCGACCACCCGCCCCGGCACCCGGGTCTGGAGCTGGCCTCGCGCTACCAGCCCGCGCAGGCCACCAGCGAGGTGGGCGGCGACTGGTACGACGTCATCCCCCTCACCGACGGCAAGACGGCACTGGTCGTCGGCGACGTGATGGGCAACGGCATCGACGCGGCCGCCACCATGGGCCGGCTGCGTACCGCCACCTGCGCGTACGCGGACCTCGAACTCGATCCCGGATCGGTCCTCCAGCACCTCGACAGGATCACCCGCGGCCTGGAGCACTACATCGTCACCTGTCTCTACGCCGTCTACGACCCCCGCACGGGCCGGTGCCGGATCGCCAACGCCGGCCACATGCCGCCCGCGCTGGCCGGCCCCGGTCACGAGCCCCGGCTGCTCGACCTGCCCACCGGGGCCCCGCTGGGGGTCGGCGGCGTGGCCTTCGAGACCACCACGACCGACCTGGTCCCCGGCGACATGCTGGTCCTCTACACCGACGGCCTCGTGGAGACCCGTCACCACTCCATCGACGACCGCCTCGAGGTGATGCTCGGCTTCCTCGACGAGCCGGGGCGCCCCCTGGAGGAGACCTGCGACCTGCTCCTGCACGGCCTGCGCCACCCCGAGGACCACGACGACGTCGCCCTTCTCATCGCCCGGACGGCGTAGTCGACGTCGCGTCAGGGACCGCCCCGCACCTCCCGGGCACGCCCTCCCGCGCCCAGGCCTCCCAGCGGTCGATCACCCATCGCCGGAGGGTCCGAGACATTGAAAAACCTACTTTCAGAACCTACGTAACTTTTGCATCATTTCGGTCAATGCAGTCAACTCGGTAGCGGAAGCCGTCCGATCCAGAGACAGAGGGAGATGGTGGACATGGCAACCACCGACCACCGCATCGACGAGCTCACCGGCCTGCGGGCCGACGACCTCGAGGCGGTGCTCGACCCCGCCGAGCCCGACGGGGTCTTCCGTGACAGCAGGGAGTGCGCCGCGCTGGCGCTGGCCCACGGCGGGGGCTCGCTCCTGCTGTCCCCGCCCACCCCGCGGCCCAAGAAGGGCTGACGGAGCGACGGGAGCAGGCAATGGAGCAGTCAGGCACTTCACCCCTTTTGCTGGGTACGGTGCAGGACCTCGCTGCCGGTGTGGTCTCCGCCCTTCGGGGCGGGGGCCACGCTCCGTCGGCGGGCCGTACGGCCGTCGACGGCAGCCGCGAGCACCTCCTGCCGGCCGCCGTGCGCGTGACGGGAGCCGATCTCCTCCTGCCGCACGTCCTGCTGCGCACCCGGCCGGACGAAGCGGAACTCGCCCTGTTCCGCGCGGCCGTGGAAGCCTTCCCGCCCCGCGCGGACACCGCCCCGGCCATCCGCTGGAGCCACTGGGCGATGGCCCGCGCGCTCCACCGGTACGCGCCGTCCCGTCCGGGCGGGCGCGACGGCGGCACACCGCCGGAACCGGACGCGGCCTGGCTCGACGACGCCCCCTGGCAGACCCTGACGCACCAGCTCGCGGTTCTGGCGGCGCTGGCGCTGCCCGGCGAGGACTGCGCGGTGGTCCGCGCCGCCCGCCGCCGGCCCGTGGACGTCGCCCGGGGTTTCGTCCGGGCGGTACGGCGCAGGGACTGGCGGCAGGCCGCCGGAGCGGGACGCTGGCTGACCCTGCTCGACGGGGTGCCCGCGACACTCGGACTCGAGGCCGGAATCGACTTCGTGGAGCTCATGGGCGGCACCGACCCGCGCGTCGGCCTCCAGGTGCAGGCGGCCCGGTCGCTGCGGACCGGAGCCTCCGTATGACGCCGCTCACCGGGGGCACGGACTCCGACGGGACGCCCGCCCACCTCCGCACGGCCCGCCGGGTGGAGGAGGACGCCCTCGCCTGGATGTCCGCGCACCACGACCGCTTCTCCCTCGGCGCGGACGCGTTGGCGCCGGACGGTGCGGTGAACGGCAGTTGGAAACCCCTCGGGGAACTGGCGCGGGTCTGTGCGAGCCTCTCCCCGCTCACTCCGCCCTCCGACCCCCTGCACGCCGCCGTGCACGACCTCCTGGCACACGCCTGGCGGCAGACCGGGGAGGGTGAGCTCTTCGTCCGCCTGCAGCGGTTCGAACCCTTCGCCACCTACCCCCTGGAGGTGTACGCCGCGTTCGCCTCCGCCGGGCTGCGGCACGCGGGTTACGAGGCGGCGGCGGCCGCGATGACCCGTTCACGCGGCTGGCGGCTCACCGAGCAGGACCCGACCCGGCGGCTCGGCGTGCTCGCCGCGGAGCGGCGCATCGGCGTCCACCGCCACGAGGACGCCCACCGGTCGCTGGGCCGCACCTGGCTGGGCGGGCTCCCGGAGCCCTGGGCCTTCGAGCGCCCCTCCGGTTACGCGCTCACCCACGTGGTGTTCCACCTGACCGACTGGGGCTGCCGCCCGGAGGACGTCCCCGCGGATCTGAGGGAGTATCTGGCCGACTGGCTGCCCGCGTGGCTCGACACCTGCCTCGACGCCGGCCTGTGGGACCTCGGCTGCGAACTGCTCGCCGTGGCGGCGAGCCTGCCCGGCCCCCTCTCCCCCGCCGCGGCGGGACACGCCTGGGACCGGATCGCGGCGGCCCGGCACGCCGACGGCGCGCTCCCGGAGGAACGCCGGTCCGGCGCGTCCGGCACGGCTCCCTCCGGCGCACCGCCCGGATCCGCGTCCGACTTCGCGGACTGTTACCACTCCACGCTGATGGCCGCCTTCGCCGCGGCCCTGGCCATCGGGCAGCACCGGCGCGGCGAGGGCGCGACCGCTCCGTGCGACCGCAGGGAAGGAGCCCTGGGATGACCGACACCCGGCTGGTCCACACCGTCGGCGTCCGCGCCCTGGAGTGGCTGTGGGCCCATCGCGAGGGCTTCCGCATGGAGCCGGACGTGGACCCCGAAGTGGGCTTCCTGGACCGGCTCAAGCCGGTCGGTGAACTCGCCCTGGTCTGCAAGGTGCTGTTCCGCGAGGGCGTGGCGGGGGCCCGGCAGGCCGAGCTGGCGCGCAGGCTCCTCGACCACGCCTGGCGGGACACGCTCGACGGCGGGGCGGTGCTGGTGCGGGCCCAGCGCATCGAGCCGATCTCCCCCGTCCCGTTCGAGGTGTACCTGCCGTTCAGGGAACTGGGCCACAGCCGGCCCGAGATCGAGCGCGCCACCGTCCTGAACCACCGGACCGGCAGCTGGTCGGCGTTCGAGACGACACCGACCCGGCAGCTGGGCCTGTCCGCCTTCCAACGGCGGTTCGGGCTGGTCCCCCGCCCGCCGGAGGCCGACGCCTTCACCGGGACCTGGCTGGCGCGCACCCCGGAACCGTGGACGGTGGAGGGGCACATCGCCTACGACGTCACGCACGCCGTGTTCCACCTGACCGACTGGGGCGAGCGGCCCGACGGCCTGCCGCCCCGCGTCGCCGCCTACCTGGCCGACTGGCTGCCCGTGTGGCTGGACGACTGGCTGGACCTGCGGCGCTGGGACCTGCTGGGCGAGTTGCTGGTCGTCGACGCCTGTCTGCCGCGGCCCACCCTCGACGAGCGGGCCTGGGCGGGTTTCGCCGCGGCACAGCAGGCCGACGGCGCGATGCCCGCGCTGCGTTCGATGCCCGACGGCGATTCCGACCAGGTCTTCGACGCCGTCTACCACCCCACGCTGGTCGCCGCGTTCGCCTCGGCCCTGGCCACGTCCCGCGCCCTGTCCGCGCTGGCGCACGCCGCGTCATGAGCGCCCGCACCGCCCCGTGGCCGGGCCTCCCCGCGGACGACGCCGTCCAGGCGCCGCACGGCACGCACCCGTCGGCCCGGCCGGACGGACGGCCCTGGGCGGAGCGGCTGGCCGAGGCGGTCGACACCGTCGGGGCACCCGACGCCGTCTTCGCCGTGTCCCAATACGGCCAGCGCGTCCTTCGCGGCGGCGGCACCGGACCGCCGCCGCCCGTGCCCCGCGGCGACCTGCGCTACGAACTGGGCTCCGCCTCCAAGGCGTTCACGGCCCTGGTCCTCGCCCGGCTGATCCGGAACGGCGCGCTGACCGGTGGCGAACCGGCCGTCGCCTGTCTGCGCCCGGGCCGGGCGCCGGGGGCGTCGCCCGTCACCCTCGCGCATCTCGTCACCCACACGTCGGGACTGCCCGCGCTGCCCCCCGACTTCTTCGTCCGGGCCCTGCCCGCCTGGCGCACCGCCCCCTACGCCCGCTACCCGGGCCCGCGCGTGGTCGACGCCTTCCTGCGGCACCGGCCCCGGCACCGGCCCGGGACGCGGTGGCACTACTCCAACTTCGGCGTCGCGGTGCTCGGCCACGCCGTCGCCGCGGCCACCCGTACGCCCTGGGAGGAGCTGCTCGCCGAGCACGTCCTGGAGCCCCTGGCCCTGGGCTCGACGGGGACACGGCCGCGAGGACCGGGCGAGGACGCCGTCGGGCACGGCAAGGACGGCCGCACCCCCGTCCCGCCCTTCGACGCGGGCGGCTTCGGGGCGGCCGGCGCCGTCCGGGCCGCGCCGCACGACCTGCTGACCTTCCTGGAGGCCCATCTCGACCCGCTCGGGACCGCGCAGGCCGACGCGCTGCTGTCGGTGCGTACCCCGGTCCTGCGACGCGGCCTCGGCCACCGGCACGTGCACACGGTGGGCTGGTTCCGTCACCCCACGGACCGGGGGCCGATGTACTTCCACAGCGGGGCGACCATGGGCCAGCAGGCCTTCCTCGGCTTCCGGCCCGACACGGGCACGGCACTGGCGGCGGTGTGCACCCGCCGGTTCCGCGCCCGCGACCCGTTCGTGGCCACCGCCTACGCGCTCCTCGCGCAGGAATGACGAGGAGGGAGGAGGGGGCGGGCGGATCCGGCACGGGGCGGCCGGGTCCGGCGGCGGAATCCGTTCCGCCGCCGGACCCCGCGCGAGCCGGCGGTCAGGCGCGCTGCCACAGTGCCGGGGCGGCCTGCGGCGATCCCGCGCCCTGCGCCTGGTGGTTCTGCAGGCACCGGTAGTCGACCCCGCCGAAGGAGACGGTCTCCCCCACCTCGTAGACCCGGCCGGGGGCCCAGGTGTCGGTGGAGGTGCCCGGCTGCGGAGCGGGCGTGACGGCGTCGCCCGCGGTCCTCAGGGTCAGCCCGTACTGGCTCAGCAGGGGGTTGACCGGCTGGAAGAACGTGGTGCCGCCGCGCGTGCAGTCCCCCGAGCCGCCCGAGGTGACGCCCTGGGCCTGGGTCCCGGCCAGGAACGGCCCGCCGGAGTCGCCGGGTTCGGCGCACACCGTCGTGCGGGACAGGCCGTCGACGGTGCCCTGCGGGTAGGTGACGCTCACGTCGTGCTGCTCGAGCGTGCCGCAGTGCCAGCCGCTCGTCGAGCCGGAGCGGCACACCGCCGTGCCCACGAGCGCCTGGACCGAGCCGGACACCTGGATCCTCGCGCCGCCCTCCCCCTTGACGTCGGGGGTGGCGGTCCAGGCGTCGTTCACGCCCACCCAGGCCATGTCCCTGCCCGGGAAGACGGACGCCTGGAACGTCCCCTGGTCGGTCTGGTCGAAGCCCTTCGTCGTGGCCCCGGCGTCGCCGCAGTGGCCCGCCGTGGCGAAGCCCTGCTGCTCGGCCCTGGTGACGGAGAAGCCCACGGAGCAGCGGGCGGTGTCGTCGATGTAGTAGGCGTCGCCGCCGACGACGTCGGCCATCGGGCGCGGGCGTTCAGCGGACACCCGGATGCCGAGTCGCTCGCCCTGGACGCCGGCCGCCTCGATGAAGGCGGTCGCGGCCGACCGGCTGGTCGCCTGGACCACGACCCGGTTCGCCCGGACGTCGACGTACCAGACGGGCGTCTCGGTGGTCCGGACCCGGCCGGCCGCCCCGTCGAGGGTCTCCTTGAGGGAGAGCAGGCCGCTGAGGGGGGTGGTGACGACGGCGGCCCGGGCGCCCTCGGCGCGGATCGCGGGGACGTCGGCCGCGTCGGTGGTGGCGACCGTGAGGCCGTCGGAGGTCCGGCCGGTCACCCACGCCCCGGCGAAGCGCGCGCCCAGCGCGTTGTGGAGCCGGCCGGCCCGCGGGCCCGCCTCGGCTTCGTTGGCCAGGCGCGCGACGGCCTGCCCGGGCGTCAGGCGCAGGTCGCGCTGGAGGGCGCTCAGCACCTCCCGCGGGGGTTGCTCGGCTCCGGGCGTGCGGGCGGCGGCGGTTCCGGGCCGTGCGGAGTGCGACGGTCCGGCGGCCGCGACCGCCGGGACGGCCGCCAGGACGAGGGCGCTGACGGCGGTCAGGGCGGCGCGGCGTCTGCCGGCGGCGGGTCGGGCAACCATGCGGAGTGTCTCCTCGGGTCGGGGTCGGATGACGCGAGGCCTTGCCCGTGGGACGCGAAGAGATGCCGGAGGAGGGAAGGTTTAGCGGCTTCGGGGGACGTCCGGGGCTGCCATGTGCAGTAGGGAGGGCCGGCCGGCCGTCACTGCTCCGCGGCCGGGTTCCGCTTGTTCCTGCCCTGTCCCTTGCCCTGGGCGGCGTTCCCGGCGGCGTTCTCGGCGTTGTCCTTGGCGGTGTCCTTGGCGGTGTCCTTGGCCGCGTGCTCGGCGGCGTTCTCCGCGGCGTGCTCGGCGGCGTTCTCGGCCGGTCCCCGGGTCGTGCCGGGTCCGCCGCGCGTCCGGGAAACGCCGGTCGCCGAGGGGTCCTGCGTCCGGTCACCGGCCCGGCCGTCCCGCCCGGACGAGGGGGCGCGGGTCGCGGGGGTCGCGGGCACGGTCCCGTCCGGGACCGCGGAGGGGGTGCCGGAGACCGGGCCGGCCGGTGTGTCCGGGGTGGTCGCGGGCGGGTCCGCCGGCTCGGTGGCGGGCGGTGCGCCGGTACCGGCGTCCTTCGCCCGGGCGGTGCCGGCGTCGGGCGACGCCCCGATCGACCCGGTCAGGGTGACGCCGAGCACGGCGGCCAGCGCGGCGCCCGCCACCGCCAGGGTGCGCCCGCCCGCCCGGCGGGGAACACCGGGTGCCGCCGTCCGGTCCGCGGCGCGGGACCGCCCGGCGCGGCCGAGGAGCGCTCCCCTGATGCCGGGGGTCCCGGCCGCGTCGCCGGCGTCCCGCGTGCTCATGGCGGCCAGCGCGCGGGCGCACGAGGCGGCTTCGGGGCGGGCCCGCGGGTCCTCGGCCGTCATGGCCGCCAGCAGGCCGGCCAGTTCGTCGTCGAGGAAGCGGGGCAGGACCGGCGGTCGGTGCAGCCGGGCGATCGCCGCCTGCAGCGGCGCGCCGGGGTACTCCAGTTCGCCCTTGACGCACTCCAGCAGGGTCAGGCCGAGGGCGTAGACGTCGGCGGCGGGGCCGGCCTGACGGGACATGACCTGTTCGGGCGCCAGGTAGGCCGCGGTGCCCTCCAGCACGTCGGGGGCCGTCTGCCCGGCGCCGTCGGCCTGGCGCGAGATGCCGAAGTCGGACAGGTGGGGCGCGCCGGCGGTGTCCAGGAGGATGTTGGACGGCTTGACGTCGCGGTGCACCACGCCCGCGGCGTGCACGTACGCGAGTGCCTCGGCGAGGGCGGAGCCGAGGTCGCGGACGGCGGCGGGGGGCAGGGGGCCCGTCCCTATGCGGGCGCGCAGGGTCGGGCCCTCGAGGAACTGCATGACCAGGAAGGGCAGGTTCTCGTCGCGGCCGGAGTCGTAGACGGTGACGAGGCCGGGGTGCTGGAGTCCGGCGAGCAGGACCGCCTCGTCGGTGAAACCCTTCTCCGACTGCGCCGCGCCGCCCCGGAACACCTTGACCGCGACCCGGCGCCTGAGCCGGAGGTCGAAGGCCGCGTGGACGTCGGCGGCACCGCCCCGCCCGACCAGGGGGCCCAGCCGGTAACGGCCCGCCAGCACCAGCCCCTCGCGGGGGTGTTCCGCCGTCGGCGGCCGGGGCTGTACGGACACGCGCTCCCCTGTCGCGGGGATGCGGGAGGTCGGAGATGTCACGCGGCCCCGGGTACCCGGCCTTCGGCCACGCACTCCGCCCCGTGTGCGGCTCCGGTCCGCTTTCACCGGCTACGACCGTCCACATGGCTTTTCCGGCGGTTTGCCTGACATGGAGTCAATCGGACCGTTCCCCGTCAGTCGGGCGCGGTGATGAAGGACTGGATGGCCGTGGCCGCGGCCCCGCGCGCCCACTCCTCGAAGGGCAGCGGCCTGGTCTGCACGTCGCACCGTGCGGCCGAGCCGAACGCGGCGGCCGTGAACGCCTCGCGGATGTGCTCGGCGAACAGGTCGTGGGCGGCCAGCCCCTCGCCGGAGATGATCACGCGGGAGGGTCCGAGCAGGTTGGCGACGGTGGCGATGCCGCGGCCTATGGCGTTCCCGGCCCGGGCGTACGCCTCGCGCGCCCGGGCGTCCCCGCGCCGCGCCCGGTCCACGGCCTCGGCGGTGCCCGCGACCTCGGCCCCGCCCGTCTCGCGGATGCGGGCGAGGATCGCCCCGTCCGCGGCGACGGCCTCCACGCAGCCGCGGTTGCCGCAGTGGCAGGGCGGCCCGGCCGGGTCGACGGTCACGTGGCCGATCTCGCCGGCCACGCCGTGCGCTCCGGCGACCACCCGGCCGTGCACGACGAGGCCGCACCCGATGCCCGCGCCGACGGTGACCACCGCGAAGTCCGACAGGCCCACGCCGGCGCCGAACCACTGCTCGGCGACGGTGAGGGCCCGCACGTCGTTGTCGAGGGTCACCGGCAACCCGGTGACGGCGGCGGCGAGTGCGGCCAGCGGGAGCTCACGCCACTCCAGGAACGGCGAGTAGCGCACGACGCCCTCGGCGCGGTCGACGTCACCGGAGACGGCGATGCCGAGGCCGGCCACGCGGACGCCGTAGCCGTCCGCCTCGGTGAGCAGTTCGCGCACGAGGTCCGCGGTCGCGGCGAGGACCGCCCGGGGGGAGCGGTCGGCCAGCGGCACGCGGCGGTCGACGAGGGTGCGGCAGCACAGGTCGGTGAGCACGCCGATGATCTCGTCACCGGTGAGCTTCACGCCGATGAAGAGCGCGCGGCCGCCGTCGACGCGCACCAGGCCGGCGGGCCGTCCGAGCGCCGGCCGGGCCTCCGCGTCCGCGTCCTCCACCAGATAGCCCGACTCGATCAGGGGACGGACGGCCTTGGTGACCGCGGCCGGGGACAGACCGGCCCGCCGGGCCACCTCCCGCCGGGTGAGGGGGCCGTGGGAGAGGACGGTGGTGAAGACGTGCGAGGCGGCCGGGGTGGTGGCGGGAAACGTCTCGGCGTCGAGGGGCGAGGGCATGGCCGGGAACCTAGGTCCCTTATTTTCCGCTGTCAATGAAAGAACCCGCCAGCCCTTGAACGGCCGCCAGGGCATGTGATCTCCTTTGGAAGCCGCGACGAGAGTCGGAGTCCCCTCATGTGATCGAAGGTCACACCGGGCTTCGCGCCGCTTCGCCGCCCCTCCGCCCGTTCATCCACGTGAGGCCCGACACCGATGATCTCCTTCTCCCCGGACACCGGGATCTGGCTGCTGACCACCCCGCGGACGTCGTACGCCCTGCGGATCGACGAGACGGGCGCGCCCTGCCACCTGGCGTGGGGGCCGCGGCTGACCCTCGCCGAGGCGGAGGGGCTCCCCCTGCCCGCCGGACCGGCGGGCGACAGTTTCGGAGGGCGGTCGCCGGTGGGCGAGGAACTCCCCGTCGACGGGGGCACCCGCTTCGGCCCGCCCTCCCTCCAGGTCCGTCACGCCGACGGCTCCCGCGCCTTCGAGTGGGAGCCCGTCGGACACCGGGTGGACGAGCCGGCGCCCGGCAGCGCCGAACTCGTCCTGGAGTTCCGCGACCGCCTCTACCCCCTGCACGTGGCGCTCCACTACCGGGTGCACGAGGACACCGACGTCATCGAGCGCCGGACCGTGCTGCGCAACGCCGGGGACCAGCGCGTCGAGCTCCTGCGGGCCGACTCCGCCGCCTGGACGCTGCCCGCGCTGCCCGACTACCGGCTCAGCCACGTCACCGGGCAGTGGTCCGCCGAGAGCCAACTGCGCCGGGACACCCTCCCCTACGGCGAGACCGTGCTGACCAGCAGGCGCGGCATCACCAGCCACCACGCCAACCCGTGGGTGATGCTCGACGCCGGCGACGCGACCGAGGACCACGGGCGGGTGTGGAGCGCCGCCCTCGCCTGGTCCGGGACCTGGCGCGTCACCGTGCAGCGCACCCCCGACGGGCGGGCCGGCTGGACCGGCGGCGCCGGTCACGAGGGCGTGAGCCTGCCGCTCGCGCCGGGCGAGGAGCACGCCACCCCCGTGTTCGCCGGCCTGTGCACCGACGGCGGGTTCGGCGCCGCGAGCCGCGCCTGGCACGCGTACACGCTCGCGCACGTCCTGCCGCGCGGTGGCGAGACGGCGCCGGTGCTCTAC
The DNA here is from genome assembly GCF_055580685.1 of Streptomyces sp. NPDC031554. Taxonomy (NCBI): domain Bacteria; kingdom Bacillati; phylum Actinomycetota; class Actinomycetes; order Kitasatosporales; family Streptomycetaceae; genus Streptomyces; species Streptomyces sp. NPDC031554. The sequence continues at coordinate 163,898 of NZ_JBVIKX010000007.1, forward strand.
AACTCGTGGGAGGCCACCGGCTTCGACGTCGACGAGGCGAGCCAGAAGGCCCTCGCCGAGCGGGCCGCCGCGCTGGGCGTCGAGCTGTACGTCGTCGACGACGGCTGGTTCGGCTCGCGCCGCAGCGACCGCGCCGGTCTCGGCGACTGGACGCCGGCGCCCGACCGCTTCCCCGACGGCCTGGGCCCGCTGTCCGACACCGTGCACGGGCTGGGCATGCGGTTCGGCATCTGGGTCGAGCCGGAGATGGTCAACCCCGACAGCGACCTGTACCGCGCGCACCCCGACTGGGTCCTGCACGTCCCCGGCCGGGTCCGCAGCGAGCTGCGCAACCAGCTCGTCCTCAACTTCGCCCGCGACGACGTGGCCGACTGGGCGTACCGGTGGCTCACCGCCCTGGTCGCCGACCACGCCGTCGACTTCCTGAAGTGGGACATGAACCGCGCCTTCAGCGAGGCGGGCTGGCCCGGCGCCGCCCCGGACGGCGACCGGCTGTGGAGCGCGTACGTCACCAACCTCTACGGCGTCCTGGACCGGCTGCGCGCCGACCACCCGGGGCTGCGGATCGAGACGTGCAGCGGGGGCGGCGGGCGCGTCGACCTCGGCATCCTCGCGCGCACCGACCAGGCCTGGGCGTCGGACAACACCGACGCCGTCGACCGCCTGGTCATCCAGCACGGCTTCGGCCAGGTCTACCCCGCCCGCGCGATGTCCGCCTGGGTCACCGACGTGCCGAACCAGCTCACCGGCCGCACGGTGCCGCTGCGGTTCCGCTTCCACTCCGCCATGGCCGGGCTGCTGGGCATCGGCGGTGACCTCACCCGCTGGTCGGAGGAGGAACTGGCCGAGGGCGCGGAGCTGGTGGCCGAGTACAAGAAGGTGCGCCACCTCGTGCAGCAGGGTGCGCTGTACCGGCTGTCCGAGCCGCTCGGCGAGGACCGTCCGACGGTGGTGCAGTACGTCGGCGAGGACGCCGCCGAGCTGCTCGTGCTGGCCTGGCAGCGCGGGCCCCGGCACGGCGTGCCGCGCCTGCCGGTGCGCCTGCCGGCGCTCACGCCCGGCGCCCGTTACCGGGACACCCGCACCGGCGCCGTGCACCACGCCACCGTCCTCGCCGAGTACGGCCTGTGCCTGGACCTGCCGGGGGGCGACTGGTCGAGCGCGGCCGTCCACCTGGTCCGCACGGACTGACGACGGCCCGAGGTGCCGCGAGCGGGGGCACCGGGCGGGCCCCCGCTCGCGGCACCGGGGATCAGGACACGCGTTCTTGCGCGTACGGCACCAGGCGCACCGGTCCGACCAGGCCGTGGTCCTGGCGGGCGACGCCGCCGAACACGGCGGGCTGCGCCACCCGGAGGCGGTTGATCAGGGGCGTCGCCACCTCGACCTCGACGACGTTGGGGCCGGGCCGCAGCAGGGCGGTGCCGAGGTCGACGACGGGGTGCAGCCGGTCGACCGGGCCGAGGCGTACGCCGTTGACGCTCACCCGGCACGTGTCGCTGACCTGGCCGAGCTCCAGACGGGCGCCGTGGGAGGCGGTCCAGTCGGCGGGGAGGTCCAGGGTGGTGCGGTAGCGGCCGATCCCCGCGCTGTCGGCCAGTTCGGGGATGCGCGACCAGGGCAGCAGCGCGTCCAGGGTGACGGTGACCTCGACGTGTTCGGTGCGGGTCGCACCGGTGCCGGGCCGCCAGTCCTCGACGTCGAGCCGCCACCGGCCCGGGGTGATCACCGCGGGGACGGCACGGACCGTCGTGGTGACCGGCCGCCCCCGGTCCGGCCGGGTGGTGTACGTGCCGGGCGCGCCCGCCCGCACGACGAGCCCCTCGTCGGTGAACAGGGCCTCGTCGGCGTCGGTGGCGACGACGTGCGGGCGGGCGCCGTGGCGGTCCCCGAAGAGTCCGGGCCGGCCCAGCGCGACGACGGCCGTCTCCCCCGGCCGGAGGGTGATCCGCAGGGTGAAGTCGTCGCCGTCGCGGGTGTAGCGGGCGAGCCGGACGACCTCGCCCGACCAGGGGTCCAGGAGGTAGGGCACCGCCTCCCCGGAACCGGTGCGGCGCAGCGTCACGTCGTGGTCGACGACCGCGACGGCGGGCTTCACGGTCTCCGCGTGCTTGCCGTTGCAGAGGTGGTAGAAGTCCGCCGCGGGGGTCGCCCGGTGGGCGTTGAGGAGGGTGGAGGGGGTGCCGTGGCGGACGTCCGGGGTGACGCCGAGCCGGGCCAGGGCGTCGCCGACGAGCGCCTTGTCGGCGACGCGGGCGACGTTCGGCAGGGCGAGCAGCCGGGCGAGGACGTCCCGCAGCCGGTCGGTCTCGCCGTCCGCGGGCACACCCGGCGTCAGGGCCTGGTCGAAGGCGCCGAGCAGCACCACGGGCAGTCCGGCGCGGGCGAGGGCGAGCACCTTGCGGGCGTCGTCGAGGGCGAGGGTGGGCGTGGAGCCGTAGAAGAAGTCGCCCTCGACGAAGAGGGCCTTGTACGCCGGGCCGTCGGGCGCCAGGCGGCCGTCGCGCACGGTGGCGGAGGGCAGGTCGAGCAGGGGGCCGCTGAGGAACTGGTGGGTCCAGCCGAGCGGGACGCCCGTCGCGGTGAACCAGGAGGCGCCGATGCCGGTGGCGGTGTAGCCGGTCTGGCGCAGGATCGCCACGTCGGCGCGGGCGGTGCCCGTCTGGAGCACCCGGTGCACCCGGCCGAGGTAGTCGGCGATGTCGGCGACGTGCCGCCAGGTCGGCTGCCGCGGCCCCCAGGACTCGCCGTACCCGGAGGTGCCGTTGTACGGGCTGAACGCGGCGAAACCGGGCCAGCTCACCTGGGGTGCGGTGGCGTACGAGAAGCCGTGCAGGACCGTCTGGTTGACGCCCGCCGTGTAGGCGCCGCCCATGGTGCGCAGGAAGCGGTCCCAGGTCGTGCTGTACGCGGACCCGTTGTAGGCGCCCGCCTCGCAGGACAGGACGGTGTGCCCGGCCATGTCCCGGCCGCCGGCCAGGCAGCGGTAGTCGTCGAGGTTCTTGAAGCCGAGGGACTCGCCCTCGGCGATGTCGAGCAGGGCGGCCGAGGCGATGGCGTCGGTCTGCAGGCCGTAGGGCTGCGCGCGCAGTTCCATGCCGAGGGAGTGCGCCCAGTCCCGCAGGGCGCGGACGTGGTGCCGGTTGAACAGGTCGGACACGGTCGCCCAGAAGTCGTGCCGGATCTGCCGGGTGAGCTGGGCCTCGAACGCGAAGACCTGGTTGCTGTTGTCGAGCACGAGCGCCGGCAGGTACGGCAGGAGCGGCCGTCCCGTGCGCCTCTCGAAGGCCTCCGGCAGCGCGGAGGTCCAGCACAGGCCGTCGGTCTCCAGTTCCACGGAGTCCTCGAAGAAGGCGCCGCCCGCCGCCTTCAGCAGCCCGCGCAGCCGGGACGTCAGGATCTCCCGCTCCCAGAAGCCGGTGACGGCCCCGGTGCCCGCGGCGCTGAAGTGGTCGACGACGTAGGCCGCGGGCGCGGTGTGCGGTCCGGACTCGGGCTGCTGTCCCGAGCCGCGTCGCCAGTAGGAGATCAGCACCCAGTCGCCGTCCTGCGGGGCCGTCCAGGACAGGGTTCCGTCGGTGACCCGTGAGGTCAGGTCGAGAACACTGGCGGGGTCGAGGCCGGTCTCCTTGCGGGTGGAGTGGGCGGTGTCGACGCGGGCCGCCTGCACGGCGAGGAGCCGCTGCCGGGTGACGCCGGGGGCGGGCGCGTGGACGGGCGGGGGCACCGGGCCCTCGTACACCGCTCCGCCGGCCACGGCGGCCCGGCCGTGGGCGAGTTCCTGCGCGGCCCTCTCGTCGTCGGGGGTGACGCCGGGGACCGCGACGGGCCAGGCGGGGCCCAGGGTGAGGTCGACGGTGACACCGCGTCTGGCGGCTCTGCCCAGGGCCGCCTCGACGCCGTCCCGCCAGGCCGCGCCGCCCCAGCCGTGCCGGGCGGTGTCCAGGACCGACTTGTCCTTGACGCTGTGGTGGACGGCGGCGATCTCCATGCCGCCGAAGCCGGCGTCCGCGATCTGGTCGATCTCGCGGGCGATCTCGTCCGGGTCGACCAGTCCGTCCGGCCACCACCAGCGGAACTTGGGGCGCACGGACCGCGGGGGCTTCGCGAACCAGTCGGCGCCGGGAGCGGCCTCCGCGGCCGCGGAGGCCGTGGCTCCGGTCGCGGGGGCCGCGGCGGGGGCGGCGGCCGCCACGCCGGGCAGGGCGCCGAGGACCGTCGCCCCCGCCCCCGCCGCCAGTCCCGCGGCCAGGGCCGTCCGCCGGGGTATGCCGCCGCTCTGCGTCATGCCTTCATCCATGGTGCGCCTCGAGTCCGGGAGAACAACTCATGATTGAATCGTTTCAATCATGATCGACGCGGGAACGCTAAACCGGCCGTTCGGACCAGGTCAAGAGGTCGGACACGGTCGGCCGCACCGGGGCCCGTGGGCGCGGTCCTCCGCCGGGGCCCTACCGGGTCACCGTCCGGACCCAGTCCAGCGTGCGGACGAAGAGGTCCTCGACCCGCTCGTCGGGCAGGCCGTGCCAGACGTGGTCGGCATCGGGCACCGTCCACAGGTCGACCGGGACGCCCGCCTCCGTCAGCCGGGCGGCCAGCGCGCGGCTGTGGCCGCAGTCGACCATGGAGTCGTCCTCGCCGTGGGCCAGCAGGAACGGCGGCGCGCCGGGCCGGACCCGGGCCACGGGGCTCGCCTCGCGGGCCAGTTCCGGCACGTCGGCGGGGGCGGCCCCGAGGAGCAGCGCCTCCGGCGTGCCGGGGCCCTGCCGGGTCAGGTCACTGGGCGCGTACCAGGCGACGGCGCCCTTCAGCCGGGACGCCCCTTCGGACAGGGCCAGCAGGGCGGCGAGATGCCCGCCGGCCGATTCGCCCCACACGGCCGTCCGGTCGGCGTCCACGCCGAGTTCGGGGGCGCGCAGGACGAGCCAGCGCAGGGCGGCGCGCAGGTCGTCCAGCGGGGCGGGGAAGACGGCCTCGCCGCTGAGCCGGTAGTCGGCGGAGGCGACGGCCAGTCCGGCGGCGGCGATCCGGGCGAAGGGGCCGGGCCTCCAGTCCCGCGTCCGGTGGCCCATGTCCTCGCGCCTCCCCCGGCGCCAGGCCCCGCCGTGCACGAACAGCACGAGCGGGACGGCCGGGGCGCCGGGGCGGCGCTCCGGGAGCCACAGGTCCAGTTCGGGGGGCCGCGTCCCCGGCACGTCCGCGTAGGGGACGCCGCGCAGGAGACGGACCCCGTCCTCCAGGTGCGCGGCCGGCGGCAGCGGGGCCTCGTCCGGGTGGGGGGCCGCGATGACGGCGCGCAGGTCGGCGCGCGCGGTCACGGGGTGCGCCACTGGTGGCCGGGCAGGAACCGCACGTCGTACTGCTGGGGCACGGTGGCGAACTTGCTCCGTTCCGGGACGTACGGCGCCGGGGGCAGGCCGGGGCCCTCGACGGGCGTGCCGAGGTTCTCGAAGAAGCGCTCGAACGTGCCGCCGGGGCCGGCGGCGACGCCGACGATCCGGCTGCCGTGGCGCTCGATGCGGTAGGCGTGCGGGCAGTTCTTCGGGACGAAGCCGAAGTCGCCGCTGGTCAGGAGCTTTTCGTACTGCTCGCCCGCGGTGTCCTCGACGAACAGCCGCACCGCGCCGTCCGTCACGAAGAAGACCTCGTAGGTGTCCGGGTGGAGGTGGGCGGGGATGGTGTCGCCCTTGGGGCCCTCGCAGGTGAAGAAGTTGAACGTGTTCTCCGTCTGCTCGCCGCCCGCGTAGACGGTGAACAGGTCGGTGAAGAGCAGGGCGCGGTCCCCCATGCCCCGCTCGATGAAGTACGGCTTGCCCGGGTCGGGCGGGATCTGCGAGGCACGGCGGTACTGGGTGGCGTACTCGATGGTCACGGCTCTCCTCGGTGGTGCGGTGGCGCGTGGCGCGGTGGCCGACGGCGGTCGGTCGCGCGGTGGTCGCGCGACAGCCGGCGACGGTCGCGACGCCGCGGCCGGCCGCCGGCGTGCGCGGACGTGCGGCGGTCGCGCCGACGCCAGATGTCAGCCAGGCTGACATAATGGTTCGGGAGCGTGCAAGACTTCGCTGACCTTTTCTTCGTCCGACCTGGAGAGCGCATGGACGCCGGACGCCGCAGCCTGCCGCAGCTGCTGGGCGAGGCCCGTCGGTGGTTCGACGACGCCCTGCTGGCGGCCCTGGAGGCGGACGGCGCCGAGCAGGTGTCGTCCACTCAGCTCCAGCTGTTCGCGGTCCTCGACGAGCGGGGCACGACGGTGTCCGAGCTCGCCCGCCGGATGGGCGTCACCCGGCAGACCGCGCACAAGGCCGTGCACACCCTGGTCGCCCTGGGCCTGCTGGAGCAGGCCCCCCACCCCGCCTCGGCCCGGCAGCTGCTCATCCGCCGGACCCCGGCGGGCCGGCGCGCGCACGACCGCGCGACGGGTGTGCTCGACGCGCTCGAGAGCACGCTGGCCGAGCGCATCGGCGGCCGGTCGGTGCGGGAGCTGCGGGCCGTGCTGGAGCTGCCCTGGGGGGAGTCTCCGGAGCCGCCCGGTCCGAAGGGCTGAGCCGGGCGGCGCCACGGGCCGGCCGGAGAGCGCGGCGCCGGTCCCGGCGAGCGGGAGACGGACGCGGCCGTGCGGCACGGCGGGGCACCCGGGGTCCCGGACGCCCCGCCGCGAGCCGGGCTCGGACGTACGGTCAGCCGGATGTGCAGGAGACCGTGGGCCAGGTCCAGTTGCCGTTGGGCTGCACGGTGACGCCCCAGTTGTCGCCACTGCCGTTGGGTTTCGCGGTCAGCACCTGGCTGCTGGGGTAGGAGGCGCTGACGTTCCAGGTGGAGAGGATCTTCGCCGGGGACGGGACGTTCATCGTCACCGTCCAGGCGCTCGACCCGCTCACCGACACGTTCAGGTTGTACCGGTCACCCCACCGCTGCCCCGCCGAAAGGGTCGCGGAACAACCGGTGCCACCACCTCCTCCACCGTCGCTGTCGGGTGCCACCGCCCGGCCGGTCCGGGGGGAGATCATGCCGGCGCACAGGCCGCGGCCCGCCAGGCCCTGCGCGATGCGGGGGACGGCGGCGAGGGTGTTGGCGGACCAGTCGTGCAGGAGGATGGTCTGGCCGTCGGTGAGCCGCGCGGCGGCCTGGACGATCGCGTCGGTGCTCGCGCCGTTCCAGTCCTGGGAGTCGACGTCCCAGATGACCTCGGTGAGGCCGTACTTGGCCTCGACCGACTTCACCGTCGCGTTGGTCTCGCCGTACGGCGGCCGGAACAGCTTCGGGGTGCCGCCGCCCGCGGCGGCGATCGCCTGCTGGGTGCGGGAGATCTCCGAGTCGATCTGCGACGAGGAGAGCTGCGGCAGGTGCGGGTGGGTGTAGCTGTGGTTGCCCACCCACATGCCGGCGTCGACCTGGGCGCGCACCTGGGCGGGGTTGGCGGCGGCGTACTGCCCCTGGTTGAACATGGTGGCCCGGAGCCCGTTCTGCTTGAGGGCGTTGAGCAGGCCCGGGGTGTTCCCGGACGGGCCGTCGTCGAAGGTGAGTCCGACGTAGCCGTTGCAGGCGGCGGCCCCGGCCGGGGCCGCCTGGACGGTGAGGGTGCCGGCGGCGGCCAGCGCGAGGACGGCCAGGGCCGCGCCCGGCCTGCGCGTCGCGAGACGTGCTCTGGTGCTCATGGGGATCGGTCCTCCACTCGGGGACGGCGGGGTCAGCCGGATGTGCAGGAGACCGTGGGCCAGGTCCAGTTGCCGTTGGGCTGCACGGTGACGCCCCAGTTGTCGCCACTGCCGTCGGGCCTCGCGGTCAGCACCTGACTGCTGGGGTAGGAGGCGCTGACGTTCCAGGTGGAGAGGATCTTCGCCGGGGACGGGACGTTCATCGTCACCGTCCAGGCGCTCGACCCGCTCACCGACACGTTCAGGTTGTACCGGTCACCCCACCGCTGACCCGCCGAAAGGGTCGCGGAACAACCGGTGCCACCGCCACCGCCTCCCCCGCCACCGCCCGAACCGCCGTCGCCCAGCGTGATGGAGGAGTTCCCGCTGCTCTGGTATCCCTCGGTGGCGAGGATCATGTAGTTGAAGGTGCCCAGGCTCATCCCGGCGCGGGCCCAGGCGTCGAAGTGGTTGCCCGTGGTGATGGTCCCGCCGGTCCGCTTCGACTGCCGGACGCTCCAGTACTGGTTGAAGGTGCGGGTGCCCTCGATCGAGGGGGCGTTGTACCGGGTGGTCTGGTAGATGTCGTAGGTGCCGCCGTCGCTGGTGACCGTGCCCTTGAACGTGCCGGTGGGCCGGTAGGTGCCCCAGTTGTCGACGATGTAGTACTCCACGAGCGGGTTGGTCGACCACCCGTAGAGCGCCAGGTAGGCGTTGCCGGACGGGTTGAAGGTGCCGGAGTAGGTCACGGCCCTGCGGCCGCCGGTGCTCCAGCCCTTGCCGGCGACGAAGTTGCCGGTGTTGCGCCACGAGGTGCTGTAGCCGCCGGCACCCAGGTTCATGGACACGGTCCCGGCGCTGTCGGTCCAGAACGAGTAGTAGTGGCCGTTGTCGGTGCCGGTCCGGTTGGACGTGACGACGGTGTCCGCGTGGGCGGCTCCCGGCAGCAGCATCGCCGCCACGGCGGCCAGGGCGACGGCCCAGGCACTTCGGACGAGCAGGCGGAACCGCCCGCGTCCGCGGCTCTTCGGATGGATGAACGCGGTCATGTGCGCGCCTCTTCCTTCGGGGACGGGAATGGCGAAAGTGTTGAGCTGTCCGCGTCAACAGTCAACACTTTCGATGTTCCTTTCGAAACGTTCGGACGGGAAAGGGAGAGGGAAAGGGGTGGCATTTCAGCAGACCAGAGCTCTCACCAGGTTGATCTCCGGGAAAGGGCGGGGAAGAAGGGGCGTCGCGGAGATCCATTGACGGGGCGCAACCATTCCGAAACATTCGGAGTGCTTGCGGGTGGACATCGGAGTGCTTGCGGGCGGACGTGCGACGAGTACTTTTCGGCCGTCCGTGAAGGGGAACCCGGCCCGTCCACGCATCCCGAGGACGAGGAGGTCCACGTGACGGACGACCACCGCAGGCAGCAGGACCCCACCACCCAGCACCCTCGGCCGGACTTCCCCTCCCAGGAACAGCCGCACCCCGGCTGGACCGGGCCGATGGACCCGCCGCCCGACCACGGGGAGGAGTCCTACCGCGGTTCCGGCCGGCTGGAGGGCCGCAGGGCGGTCGTCACGGGCGGGGACTCCGGCATCGGACGGGCGGTCGCCCTCGCCTACGCCCGGGAGGGCGCCGACGTGCTGTTCACCCACCTCGACGAGGAGGAGGACGACGCCCGCGAGACGGCCCGGCTGGTCGAGGACGCCGGCCGCAAGGCCGTCGCGGTCCCGTGCGACATCCGCGAGGAGAGCCGGTGCAGGGCGCTGATCGACCGGGCGGTCGCGGAGTTCGGGGGGATCGACGTCCTGGTCAACAACGCGGCGTACCAGATGTCCCAGCCGGACGGCATCGAGGCGATCACCACCGAGCAGTTCGACCGCGTCCTGCGCACCAACCTCTACGGCATGTTCTGGCTCACCAAGTTCGCGCTGCCGCACATGCCGCGGGGCGCCTGCGTCATCAACTCCACGTCCGTGCAGGCGTACCAGCCCAGTCCGCATCTGCTCGACTACGCGATGACGAAGGGCGCGATCGTCACGTTCACGCACGGGCTGGCGCAGATGGTCGCGGAGCGCGGCATCCGGGTCAACGCGGTCGCGCCGGGCCCGGTGTGGACGCCCCTGATCCCGGCGACGATGCCCGACACGACCGAGTTCGGCAAGCAGAGCCCGATGGGCCGTCCGGCGCAGCCGGCCGAACTGGCGCCCGCCTACGTCTACCTCGCCTCGCAGGAGGCCGGCTACATCACCGCGGAGATCCTCAACGCGACCGGGGGCACACCGCTGCCCTGACGGCGGGCGGCGGGAGGGGCCGGCCGGCGGGGGTTCCGCCGGCCGGTCTCAGGCGTGCAGCGCCATGTGCAGGCGGACGGTCGTCCCCTCCTCGGGGGTGGAGCGGATCTCGACGAGGTCGCAGAGCTGGTGCGCCAGCCACAGTCCGCGGCCGCCGACCTGCGCGGCGTCCGGACCGGTCCGGCCCACGAGGGGGTCGTCCAGGTGACCGCGGTCGCGGAACTCGCAGATCATGCGGTCGTCCTCGACCCAGGTCCGGAGCACTCCGTGGCCGCCGCCGTGCTTGATGCTGTTGCCCGCGATCTCCGTGGCGGCCAGGGACAGCTCCCTCAGCCGCGAGCCGCCCAGACCGTGCCGCCGGGCGCACTCGGCGATCTTCGCGCGCACCGCCGACAGCTCTCCGCCGACGTAGGGCAGCTCCTCGTACGGGTCGCACGGCCGGTCGAGGGGCTCGAACCGGTAGACCGCCTCCGCGTCGTACGCCTCGCTCGCCTGCGAGCGGCCGTCCCGGCGCACCTCGGGGTGGCAGCGGGCCATCGCCTTCAGGTCGGCGTGCCCGCCGTCGGTGTCGTAGGGGCACAGCAGCCACCAGGCGGGGCTGTCGGCGAAGGCCTTGTTGAGCAGCCACTCGTAGTACTGCAGTTCGCGCACCTCGGCCCGGCTGCGGGCGGCGTCCCAGGGCGACTCGCCGATGCCCCGCACGGGCCGGCCCTGGGCGGTGTACTCCCCCACCCACCGCTGCCAGGCGGCGATGAGGCGGCCGGGATGGTGGGCGACGGCACCGGTGTCGACGAAGCGGACCGGCGACAGCCGGGGAAGTTCCGCGCGCAGCAGCGTCACCTTGTCCGGGGGCACGGCCACGACGACGGCCTCGCCCTCGTCGAGCGCCTCGTGGATGAAGTCCAGGGTGCCGTCGAGGAACTCCCGGCGGCCCCGGTACGGGTACAGCTCGTGCCGGTATCCCGCGGAGGTGTCCGTGAAGCCCTTCGGGGACGAGACGGTCATGGCACCATCACCACCGGCACCTCCGGTACGGCGTATCCCGAGAGCCCCCAGCTCAGGCGTACGGTCTCGTTGGCCCCCTCGACGATCACCGTGCGCTCCGGCAGGAACCTGGCGGCGTCGGCCAGGGCACGCATGCCCGCCGCGTCGAAGAACTCCAGGCCGTGGCAGACCAGGCGGAGCGTCGCGGCGTGGGAGACCAGGCTGCGCAGCACCGTGCCGAACGCCGCGGCACCTTCGGAATCGATCACTCCGCTCACTGTCCAACGGCCCTCTCCGGTTGTGTACACCCGGAACTCAGGCGCTGCCGGTCGGCTGCCCACGTGGTGGGGATGCACACACCTGACTTGGTCGAGCGTCGGCGGGTCCCAGTCGCCGGGCCGGTAGGTGCACAGCACCATCGCACCGCTGTCCGCGGCGAACTCCTCCAGGTCCAGTTCGCTCTGGAGCATGGCGTCGGGCCGGGAGTCGCGGTGACCGGCCGTCACGTGCCGCAGGATCCGCAGGGCCCGGAAACCCTCGCGTCCGGCGCTGTCGGCCTCCCTGCGCACCGCGGCCAGCAGGGAGCCGTCCAGGCGGGCCGGGTCCAGGACGACGCGGGCCGGGGTGTCGGCGAGGTGCGGAGCGGGAGGCTCGTCCGTGCCGACGATGACCAGTTTGTCGCCGAAGAGCGCGCCGTCGGCCACGAAGGCGCGGCTGCGCTCCACCACGTCCTCGGCCGGCTCCAGGAACTGACAGACGTGGTCGCCGCTCTCCACCTCGTCCAGCGTCGCCAGGCTACGCGCCGCTCTCACCGCTGCTCCCCTCGTTCACTCCTTCACCCTACTGGCCCAGGCCACGGCCCTGACGGGTCTCCCTGTGCATCCGGGTGACACCTGTGCGTCCGGGTGGCCGGCAGGTCCGGAATGTCGCCGGTACCGCACGCGGTGGCCCACCCCGCCCGGACGCCGGCCGGGGCACGACCGGTCCGTGCGGCGCCGACACCCGTACGGCGGCCTCCGGCCCGCGCCGCGGCCGATCCGGTGGTCCGATCGGTGGAGCGACGCGGTTCACAGGCCTGTCGCACCGGGTGCGGGGCACCAGGGCACCGAACACCCCATGACCTGAAGGAGCTGCGCAGATGGCGAAGGACCTGACTCCCAAGTACACCGTTCCGGGCATCGAGCGGGAGACCGCCGGCCGTCTCATCGGCACGCTGCGTCTGCGGCTGCACGCCCTGAACGATCTGCACCTCACCCTCAAGCACGTGCACTGGAACGTGGTGGGCCCGCACTTCATCTCCGTGCACGAGATGATCGACCCCCAGGTCGACCGGGTGCGCGAGATGGCCGACGACGTGGCCGAGCGCATCGCGGCCCTGGGCGGGGTCGCGCAGGGCACGCCCGGCGCGCTGGTCGAGGAGCGGACCTGGCAGGACTACTCCATCGGCCGGGACAGCGCGATCGCGCACCTCGGCGCCCTCGATGTCGTCTACACCGGTCTGATCGAGGGCGTACGGAGCTCGATCAAGGAGGTCGGCGAGCTCGATCCCGCCACCGAGGACCTGCTGATCGAGCAGTTGCGGGACCTGGAGCAGTTCCAGTGGTTCGTCCGTGCCCACCTCGAGAGCGCGAACGGCACCCTGGCGACGGCCGACGCCGGCACCGAGCGCGAGGCCGCCGCCCGCGGCGCCGCACTGGACTGATCGCCCGGCCGGCCGGCGCCGCCCGCCCGGCCGGCCGCTTGTGCATCGCCCGTCCCGCCGCCCGTGCCTCGGCCGCCGTGCGGCGGGACGGGCGAGCCGGGCGTGGGACTCCGCCGTCGGCGCGCGGGCGACTGGTGCCGGCCCGGGTGTGTCCGACCGTTCCCGCCGGGCGCGCGGCGCCCGGCACGGCACTCCCCCGGCCTTCGGCCGGGGGTGCCCCCACGCTGCGCCGCCGGATCACCCGCGTGCGCCCCGTACGCGGATGATCCTCCGCACCCGCGGAGCCTCCCCGCCGCCCGAACGGCGTGGGGGGTGCCCCGGCACCGGGTGCCGCGCGCCGACACGACGGCGCGCCGATCCGACGCGAAGGGCCGGACGTGCCCCGGGGGCCGGCGTCAGGGCGCGGGCGCGCTGTCCGGCTCGTCGGCGTACCGCCCGGCACCGGGCTGGGGCTCGGTCAGGTACTCGGCGGTTCCGGTGAGCTGGAGCATGCGTTCCAGGTGGGCGGGCCGGTTGTCGAGGTGCAGGGTGACCCCGGCCGGGTAGGTCCGCCGGCGCAGCATGAGAAGCATGGCCAGTCCCGTCGAGTCGATCAGGGTGAGGCCGGCGCAGTCCAGGTGGAGGTCGCGCAGCGTCGTCCCGTGGCGGCGCGCGTGGTCGTCGACGGCGCACGTGAGCAGGGCCGGGAAGTGCCCGGCGTCGTGGTCGAGTTCGCCCACGACCGCCATGGTGAGGGCGTCCGGGACGGAGACGGCGGTGGTGATCTGGAAGGGGACGTGGGTGCTCATGCGGGGGTTCCTGTGCCGGTGACGGAGAGAGGGGTGGCGAACGAGTCGAGGCCCAGCGCCGTCTCGTTCAGGAAGCGTCGTGCGCGGGGGAAGTCGTACAGGTGGCCGGCGAGCACCGTCAGGCCGAGGTGGAGCGAATCGACGGGGACGCCCCGGGCGGTGAGGATGCCGGCGGTCCAGCCGACGAAGCGGGCCAGGACGTCCGGGTCGTCGAGGTAGAGGGCCGTGGCCAGGAACTCGATGATGTGCTGGATGTCCTCGGCCGTGCGGTCCTGCTGCTCCTCGGTGTACGACCGCATCACCGGGGACCGCTCCCACAGGTCGTGCAGCACCTGCCGTACCAGGGCGGTCCTGGTACGGGTGATCAGCGTGTACTCCTGGTCGGCCAGGTGCGGCAGGTCCTCGGTCCGGTGCCGGGCCGCCGCGTGCGGCCTCTCGAGACCCGCCTCCAGCAGGTCGGCGGCGTGCCGCGCGTCCGCCGCCCAGCCGTCGGCGCGCAGCGCGCGGGCCTCGCGCCCGTCGGGGCCGAAGGCGGGACCGCCCACCAGGACCGGGACGCCGGTCGACCGGCACGCGGTGAGCGCCGCGTGCGCCGTGGGCAGCCGGGTGGGGAGCGACGCCGAGAGCAGGACGGCCTCGGGTCCCGTGGCGTGCAGGTGGGCGACCAGGTGGGGCGTGGGTACGTGGGCGCCCAGGAAGTCCACCCGCCAGCCGCGGCAGCGCAGGGTCTCCGCGAGCAGTCGGGCCGCGAAGGCGTGCCACTCCCCGTCCACGCAGGCCACGGTCACCCGCGGCCGGTGCCGGGCGGGCCGGGGGAGGTCGTGGACGAGGGCCGACACGGCACCCGCGTTGACGGCGGTGGCGGCGTGTTCGGTGGCCACCGTGATCCGGTTGGCGGCCCACTCCTCGCCCACCCGTCGCTGCACGGCGGCGACGACGTCGAGGAGCAGGGTCTCCCGGGGCCGGCCGTCCCGTGCGGCGCCGCGCAGGACGGCGACCGCGCCCGCCTCGTCCGCGTCCACGGCCGCCGCCGTCCACAGCCGTTCGCGCAACGGAGCGATCTCGCGATCGGTCGTTCGCGCATCGCTCATGCGCCTTCTTCCTCCGTCCACTCCTGCGCGGCCCGGGTCCGGACAGCGGGTCCGTCCACGAGGTGGAGCCGGCCCCGGTCGCTCGTCGGGTTGGTGATGGCCAGGGCCGCCATGTCGTCGTGCCTGCTCCCTCCCAGCCACTGTGCCGCGAGCATCTGGACGCGTTCGACCACGGCTTCCGCGGGCATTCTCGCGCATTCGGCGAAGGCGGCGCGCAGCCGGTGCTCACCGTACAGCCGGTCGCCCAGGGGGCCGCCGCGGGCCTCGGTGATGCCGTCGGTGTACAGCAGGCACGTCTCGCCCGGCCCGAGGACGGCCGCCGCGGTGCGCGCGCTCACCTGCGGGAGGGCGCCGACGAGCTGGCCGGAGCTGTCGACCTCCTCCACCCGTCCGTCGCGGCGCACGATCAGCGCGGGCAGGTGGCCGGCGCTGGTCACCCGCAGGTGGACCTGTCCGGCCCGGCGCCGCGCGGAGACCAGCATCAGGGTGGCGAACCGGGTGTGGTGGGAGTTGAGCAGGGCGCTGTTGAGGAGGGTGAGCACCCGTTGGTGGTCGTCGGCGAGCGGCAGCAGCGCCTGGAGGATGCTGCGGATCTTGCCGGTCAGCGCGGCGGCCTCCAGCCCCTTGCCGGCGACGTCGCCCAGGACCACCAGCGTCTCCTGCGAGGGGTCCGCGCCGGGGTGCACGTCGTAGAAGTCGCCGCCGACGCGTTCGTGGTCGCGGGAGGCGCGGTAGCGGCCGGCGTAGCCGACGCCGTGCACGTGCCGCACGGTCGGCGGCAGGAGTTCCCGCATCAGCACCGCGGCGATCGAGGACTGCTCGGCGTAGAGGCGGGCCGCGGACAGCGCCGCCCCTGCCCGGGCGGCGAACAGGTGCGCGAAGACCTCCTCGCCCTCGCTGAACACCCCGTGGTCACCGGCCCGGAGCAGGACCAGCGCACCGGCCGGGACGCCGTGACCGGGCAGCGGGGCGACGATCACCGGGCCGACGGGGCCGGTGAAGCCGGGCGGGACCGCCCAGTCGGGGATGTCGTCCGGGCTGATCCAGCGGGCGGGGACGGGCGGGAACCCCTGGAGCGCCTCGGCCAGACCGGGGACCGAGTCGGTGTCGACCTCGAGGACGGCCCGGGTGACGCGGCCCCCGCCGCCGGCGTACGTCAGGGCATGGCGGCGGCCCGGTGCCGGTGCGACGACCACGGCGGCGTCCGCGAGGTGGTCGGCGGCCGTCCTCGCGATCGTCTCCAGGCACTGGTCGACGTTGAGCGACGACAGCAGGGCGCTGGAGACCTCGGCCAAGACGGCGGCCCGCTCCCGTGAACTCCTCAGCGCCCGCTCGGCGAGCCTGAGGTCGGTGTCCTCGACCAGCCACCACACCACGTCGCCGCCGAGGGCCGGGCCGGTGGTCGGATGGGCCCGGAAGGTGCGCCCGTCGATCGTCCCCTCGGCCGGCTCCGGCGGACGGCTCCCGGCGCCCGTCCCCGTCGGCCCGCGGTGCGCGTCGGACAGCCAGGACGGTACGGACCACCGCTCCGGCCGGTCGTCGCCGGCGGGCCGGGGCAGGATCGAGCGGGCGGCGTCGTTGATCTCGACGACGTCACCCTCGCGTCCCATGACGAGAACCGGGTACGGGGCGTCGTTCCAGGTGGCGCCGACGCTGCCGGCGCCACCGTGGGAGCGGGTGGGGGAACCTGGTGAGGAGATCACGAGCGGGGGGACGCGCGGTGCGCGCCCCACCCCCTTCCTACGACTGGAAAATGTTGTCCTACGACAACCGTCTCTCACTCGGCACGGCGTGCGCAACCTCGTGCCCCCGTTCCCTTCCCGCACGGGCGAGCCCGCGCAGCAGCGCACCGCGTCCGCGGTCGGGCACGGTCCACAGGGTCTGGCCCGCGACCCCCCAGCGTTCCAGGAGGGCGTTGGCGGCGAGGAAGCCGCTCGTGGCGGCCCGTTCCATCAGGGCCACCGGCAGGTCCGTGCGGACCAGGTCGCCGGCGACCACCAGTCCGGGGTCGGTGGTGCGCACGGCCGGCCGGTCGCCGTGGCCGCCGACGGGGAACAGCGGGCAGTCGGCCCGCCACTCGTGGCGGGCGTCGACGATCCTCGCCGCGCGCGTCTCCGGGTACACCCGGTGCAGCTGCTCCAGCAGGCGGCGCTGTTCGGCGTCGCGGGAGGCCCGCTCCGGCAGGGCGTAGGCGTGCAGTTCCACGACGGAGCCCCCGGTGCGGGCGGCCCAGCGCGCGGCTTCGCCCTCCCAGCGTTCCAGCACGCTGACGTTGTCGAGGGAGCCGTAGCCGCCGGTGCCGAGGAAGCCGGGCCGGTCGGCGGCGACGGGACGGTCCAGCCACAGGCGCGAGACCAGGAAGGGCGGGGCGGTGCGGAGCCCGGCCACGCGTTCGCGCCACGCGGCGTCGGCCAGCCGCGGGGAACCGGCGACCACCGAACGCAGGCCGGCCGTGTCCAGGGCGAGGACCACGCTGTCGTACCGCCGCTCCTCGCCCGCGGCGGCCACGCGGAAGCCGCCGTCCCCGGTGGGTTCGACCGCCTCGACGGACGTGCCGGTCCGCAGTTCGGTGCCGTGGCCCTCCAGATAGCCGGCCAGGGGGTCCCAGAGCGCGGCGGGGAAGGGCTCGTCGGGCACGTCGAAGAGGAGCCCCTCGGCGGAGCCGAGGAAGTAGATGTGGAACATCAGCACCATCTCGGCCGCCGACAGGCCGCGGGGATCGGCGAAGAAGCTCCGGGAGAACACCTCGAACGCGAGGTGGTGCGCGGCCTCGGGGAAGCGGATCGACCGCAGGAAGTCGTGGGCGCTGACGTCGTCGAGGCGTGCGTACACGTCCGGCACCCGTACGTCCAGCAGGGGCAGGGCGGCGACCGGGTTCATGCGGGCGAGGTCGCGCAGGCCGAAGGTGGGGCTCAGCGCGACGAACCCCAGCGCGCTCCACGGCGGGGTGCGCGGAACGCGCCGGAAGCTGTCGTGCGTGCCGCTGCTGTGGCGCAGCGGGTAGTCGGGCAGGCCGGTCAGGCGGCGGAGCCCCGGATCGGTGCGCCGCAGCAGTCCGCGCAGGTTGTAGTACTGGCGGAAGAACGCGTGGAAACCGCGGCTCATGGTGACGGTGCTGCCGTCGGCCAGCGTGGTCGGCCACCCGGCCAGCCGTCCGCCGAGGGCCGGTCCGCGTTCGTGGAGGGTGACGCGTACGCCTCGTTCGGCCAGGGCCGTCGCCGCCGCGAGACCGGCGATGCCGCCGCCCACGACGGCGGTGGTCGGCCGGTGGTCGCCGGTGAGCGCGGGTGCTCCGGGGCGGGGGCGGATCGTGCGGGCCATGCGGTCCCTGCCGCGGCGGGCCGCCTCGGGGCGGCGCGGCGCCGTCATCGCCCGGCCGCCGTGGCGCAGCCCGGCCGGCGGGCGACGACGGTGTGGGTGATGCCGGTCTGCCAGCCGGGCAGGGGCAGCGCCCGCACCTGCTCGAAGCCGGCGGAGCGGACCCTGCGGGCGAAGGCGTCGACCGTGTCGAACCGGACGACGCTGTGCCAGAGGTGGCGGTACAGCTCGCCGTCGCCGAGGGCGGTGGCGACGGGGAGCACGAAGCCCCGGCACACCGCCGTCCACAGCGCGCGGTGGGCGGCCCGGCCGCTGAGGGTGTACTCGTGGACGGCGAGCCGGCCCCGCGGCTCGAGCGCCCCGCGCACCGCGGCGAGCACCGCGTCCGGGTCGGTGGCGTTGCGGAAGAGGTAGGCGGCGAAGACCGCGTCGTAGGGTCCGCCGGCCCCCACCTCCGCCAGGCGTTCCGCCGGGGTGTGGACGAAGCTCACGTCCTGCCGCCACCGTTTGCGGGACGCCTCCTCCAGCATCCCGGCGGAGGCGTCCACCGCGGTGATCCGCGCCTCGGGGAACACCGCGGCCAGGGCGGCCGTGGAGGCGCCGGTGCCGCAGCCCAGGTCCAGGACGCGCAGACCGGCCCCGCCGTGCGGCAGGCCGAGGCGGCGCGCGGAGCGCCGCAGGTGGGCGTGGTAGCCGGGGTTGGCGGCCACCAGGGTGTCGTAGCTGCGGGCGGCACGGTCGAACGCGGCGGCCAGATCCGCGTCGCGCAGCAGGGTCATCAGGTCTCCTCGGGGCGTGGGGCGTGGGGCGGGTGGTGGCGGGCGGCGGGCGGGCGCCGCGCCGGGTGGGCGGTCAGGGGGCGGGGAAGGGTCTGCGGGGCAGGCGGGGCAGGTCCATGACGGAGCGGAGCATGGGCAGCACGGGGGTGCGCGCGCCGACGGAGAGGTCCTCGTGGAGTCGGGTCCGGCCGTCCAGGAAGCGCAGCAGCCGCTCCGCCGGGACCTGGGAGAAGAGCTTCGAGAAGACCTCGGCGCCGCCGACGCGTCCGCTGTCCAGGGCGCGCAGCAGCACCGCGTCCATGGCGCGGGACCGGGCCGAGTGGGGGGCCGGGGGCAGCGGCCGGCGGCCGGCGGCCAGTGCCGCGGCGACGGCCCGCGTCTGGCGCTGGACGGCGGCGAAGGTGTAGCCGGTCGACGGCCGGGTGGCGCCGCCCGCCGCGCCGATCCGGAAGACCGAGGGCGCGGTCCGGCGCGCGAACCGCGCGTCCGTCATGGGGATCACGCCGGTCTCGGTGGCGGTCACCTCGAACGGTCCGAGTTCCAGCACGCCCCGGGTGTACCGGTCGAGCGCGGCCTCGTAGGCCGTGCGGGACAGGGGCGCGCCGGAGAACTCCGTGTACTCCACGAGGGCCTCGCGGGGACCGGTCGGCAGGACGTACCCGAAGGCCAGTCCGTGCGCGGGCTGCGGGACCCTGAAGTCCATGAGGTCGACGCGACGGGGGTCGAACACCGGCCGTGCCGTACGGACGAACCAGCCGTGGAAGTGCTGCAGCAGGGTGGTGCGGGCCGCCGGCAGGCTTCCGAGCGGCCGGGAGTCGAAGACCCAGCGGGCGCGCGCGGTGAGCGGGCGGCCGTCGGCGGTACGGGCCCGGATCTCCGCCCCGTCGGCGGTCCCGTCCACCGTCTCGACCGTCGCCTCGACGCGGTGGACGTGGTCGCGCCGTGCCAGTTCCCGCCCGACGAACGCCTCGAAGTCGTCGGAGCGGATCATCTTGTAGCGCAGCGGCGCGATGCCGTCCTCGACGGCGCGCCCTTCGGGGGTGTGGACCCGCAGGTGCTGCCACGCGGCGGTCAGGACGGCGTCGTAGGGGCCCGGACCCGGCTCCCAGAAGCACCAGGTGCGGCTCGGCGGGCGCGGCGGGCCGGGCGGGGGTTCGAAGAGGAGGACCGACGGCCGGCGGGCCGGGTCGGCGCGGGCCAGCCGGTACGCGAGGGACAGCCCGGCAGCTCCGGCGCCCACGATGGCGACGTCCGCGTCCCGCACGTGTCGCGCCCTCCCTGTCCTGTCCGTCCGGCCGGGTGCCCCGCCCGGTGCCGGGTGCCGTGCCCGGTGCTCCGTACCGGCTCCGTACCCCGGGGCCGGGGTCCGGCCCCGTGACGGGTCCTGTGCCGAGCATTCCCTTTCGGACGGCCCGACGGATGCAGGCCGGGCCGGACAGTCGGCCGTGCGGCGCACCGCGGGCGGCTCTCCGGGCGCGGCACGGCCCGCGGACCGTCGGCGGCCGCGCGGCGCGCACTCGGCCGCGCACACCTCTCCGGGGCCGGTGCGTGAGGTCGCGTCGATCGTGCGACGTATCCGTCGTGCCGGCCGTGCGGACCGCGTCGGGTCCGCCGGCGGGGTGTGTCGGGCCTGTCGGCGAGGGGTGCCGTGTCAGCCGGCGTCGGCCCGCGGGTCCTCCTCGCGCACGCGGCTGCCGAGCCGGTGCAGTCCGCGGCGCGCGTGGCTCTTGACGGTGCCCAGGGGCCAGCCCGTCAGCTCGGCGATCTGGCTCTGGGTGAGGTCGCCGTAGAAGGCGAGGGTCAGGACGCGGCGCTGCGGAGCGGGCAGCCTCGCCAGTTCGCGGGTGAGCACGACGCGGTCGAGCACGGCGTCGGGCCGGGTGTGCCGGTCGTCGGCGGTGACGGCCAGCCGCGCTCCCGCCGCCGCGACGAGATCGGCCCGCCGGGTCCGCGCCGACAGGGCGTCGGCGATCTTGCGCCGGGTGATGCCGACGAGCCAGGCCGACAGCGGGCCGCGTTCGGGCCGGAACCCGAGGCGGCCGCGCCAGGCGGCCAGGAACACCGTCTGCGTCACGTCCTCCGCCTCCCGGGCGTCGCCCAGGCTGCGGCGCGCCAGTGTGTGGACCAGGAGGCCCCACCGGCGGTAGGCGGCGGCCAGACAGGCTTCGTCCCCCCTGGCGAAACCCTCGGCCAGTTCTTCGTCGGCGGGGGACGTCCCGCCGGGACCCGGTGCCGCGGTCGGGAGGGTCCGCTCGGTGACCTGCTGTGCCGTCATGGTGGCTGCTCCTCTTGCGGGCGGTCGTCCGCCTCTCGTCCGGGTGCGGCCGGTGCGGCCGCGCGTGCCCGTCGGAGCCGGGACCCGGGGTCGCTCGGAGCGGCCCCGGTCTCCTCACCCTGCGGAGCGGCGCACCGCCGCGACAACTCGCAGCGTCTTTGCATCGTTTTCCGCGCTCCCCTCGCCGGCGCGCTCCCCTCCGGCCTCCGGCGGGGCGGGAAACGGCCCGCAGTCCCCCGTCCGGCGCATCCGTCCGCGCCCCCGGCGCGGAATGCCTTCAGTCAGGGCCCACTGCGATCACGGCGGGAGGAACACCGGTATGTGCCCCAGCAGGGCGGGAGACGATCCCGCGGCGGACGCGCCGCCGGCCTCCTCCCGCGCGCCCCGACCGGGTCCGACCGGGGCGCCGCCGTCGCGCGCCGGTCGCGGCCCCTCCCCCGACAGTCGACCGGAAGGCGCCATGCCCGCCCGTTTCCCGCTGGACGTCAACGACCTGTCCGCCCTCGACGACGACGTGCCCGGAGCCGTCGGACGCCTCCTCGACGACCTCCTGGCAGAGCGCGCGGAGCAGGCCGCCGCGCTGGACCCCGTGTTCGCACGGGACCTGGCCGAACGCGTCAGGCGCTTCACCCTGGACGGCGGCAAGCGGATGCGGCCCCGGTTCGTGTGGTGGGCCCTGCGCGCCTGCGGCGGAGGGGCGGCCGAGGCGCGGGGCGCGTTGCGCGTCGGCGCCGCGCTCGAACTGATCCAGACGTGCGCGCTGATCCACGACGACGTGATGGACGGCTCGGTCCTGCGCCGCGGCCGCCCCGCCCTGCACGCGGACGTGGCCGCCCAGTACGCCGGCACCGTGCCGTCGGCCCACGGTCCCCGGTTCGGCGAGGCCGCCGCGATCCTCGCCGGGGACCTGGCCCTGGCCTGGGCGGACGACGTCGTCGCGGCGACCGAGGTGCCCCCGGCCACCGCCCGCGCGCTGCGCGAGGTGTGGAGCGCGATGCGCACCGAGATGGTGGCCGGCCAGTACCTGGACGTGCAGGGGCAGGCCACGTCGTCGCGTTCCCTCGCCCGGGCGATCCGCGCCGCGTGCCTCAAGAGCGCCCTGTACTCGGTGGAGCGTCCGCTGGCCCTCGGCGCCGCCCTGGCGGGCGCCGACTCCGCGCGGACCGGGGCGCTGTGCTCGGCGGGCCGCTGCGTGGGCATCGCCTTCCAGCTGCGCGACGACCTCCTCGACGCGTTCGGCGGCGACCGCCGGACCGGCAAGCCGGCCGGGGGCGACATCCGGACGGGCCGCCCCACCTACCTCATGGCCGTGGCCCGGGCCCGCGCGGAGGCGGACCGCGACCTCGGCGCCCTCGCGGTGCTGGGCCGGTCCGTCGGCCGCGCGGACCTGTCCGACAGCGGCCTGGCCGAGGTGCGCGACGTGCTCGTCTCCGTCGGCGCGCGCGACGTCGTCGAGGCGAAGATCGACCGGCTGGTGGCCCAGGGCATGCGCCACCTGGACTCGGCCGTGCTCGACCCCGTGGCGAGGCGGCGCCTGGTGGGACTGTTCCACGCCACCGCCGGCACGTCCCCGGCCACGCCCCCCGCGCCCCCCGTCTCCGCCCCGGCCGATCCGTCCGCCCCGGCCGGCCCGGCCGATCCGTCCGTCCCGACCGAGCTGTCCGGCCTCTGGGACGGTCCGGCCGCCCCGGACGACGACGCACCTCCTCCCCCCGACGGGGGCATGCCCGTCCCGCTGCTGCTCACCGAAGGGGCCCCGCGATGAGGACCGTTCCCGGACGCACCGACCACGTCGTCGTGGTCGGTGCCGGACTCTCCGGCCTGTCGGCCGCGCTCCACCTGCTGGGCGCCGGCCGCCGCGTCACGGTCGTCGAACGCGACGCGCTGCCCGGCGGGCGCGCGGGGCTCCTGAAGCGCGGCGGCTACCGCATCGACACCGGTCCGACCGTGCTGACCATGCCGGACCTGGCCGACGAGGCCTTCGCGGCGGTCGGCGAGAACCTGCGCGACAGCGTCGACCTGATCCCCCTGCACCCGGCCTACCGGGCGCTGTTCGCCGACGGCAGCGGCATCGACGTGCACACCGACGCGGACGCGATGGAGGCGGAGGTGGAGCGCTTCGCGGGGCCGCGGGAGGCGGCGGGGTACCGCGGGCTGCGCCACTGGCTGGAGCGGCTCTACCGGGCGCAGATGCGGCGGTTCATCGACACCAACTTCGACTCGCCCCTGCAGCTGCTGACGCCCGACCTGGCCCGGCTGGCCGCGCTGGGCGGCTTCGGGCGGCTCGACGCCCGCATCGGCCGCCATCTGCGCGACGAACGACTGCGCCGGGTCTTCTCCTTCCAGTCGCTGTACGCGGGCGTCCCGCCGGCCCGCGCCCTGGCCGCGTACGCGGTCATCGCCTACATGGACACCGTCGCCGGGGTGTACTTCCCGCGCGGCGGCATGCACGCGCTGCCGCGGGCCATGGCGGACGCCGCCGCGCGGGCGGGCGCCGACCTGCGGTTCGGGCGGGACGTCGTCCGGCTGGAGCGCTCCGGAAGCCGGATCACCGCCGTCGTCACCGCCGACGAGCGCATCGCCTGCGACGCCGTCGTCCTCACCCCGGACCTGCCGGTCGCCCACCGCCTCCTCGGCCGCGCCCCCCGCCGCCCCCTGCGGATCAGGCACGCGCCGTCGGCCGTCGTGCTGCACGCCGGGACCGACCGGACGTGGCCCGCGCTCGCGCACCACACGCTCTCCTTCGGCGCCGCCTGGCACAGCACGTTCGACGAACTCACCCGCTCGGGCGAGCTGATGAGCGACCCGTCGCTGCTGATCACCCGGCCCACCGCCACGGACCCGTCCCTCGCCCCGCCCGGCCACCACCTGCACTACGTGCTGGCCCCCTGCCCGAACACGGACATCGGACCGGACGCCGCCGCCTGGGGCGAGCTCGGCCCGCGCTACCGCGACAGCGTCCTGCGGGAGCTGGAGCGGCGCGGGTTCGACGGGATCGCGGCGGCCGTCGAGGACGAGACCCTCGTCACGCCGGCCGACTGGCACGCCCAGGGGCACGCGGCGGGCACGCCCTTCTCGGCCGCCCACACCTTCGCGCAGACCGGCCCGTTCCGCCCGCGCAACCTGGTGCGCGGCACCGACAACGCCGTGCTCGCGGGCTGCGGGACCACGCCGGGCGTCGGCGTGCCGACCGTCCTGCTGTCCGGCAAGCTCGCCGCGGCCCGCGTCACCGGCCGCACGGCGGCCCAGGCCCCGCCGTCGTCATCCTCATCGCCCTCGTCGGCATCGTCGTCGTCCTCCCCGCGCGGGCGCTCCGCGCTCGTCACCCCGGAAGGGACCCCGTCATGACCGCCCGCGAACTGGACGCGGCGGGCATCACCGAGCCGGCCCTGCGCGCCGCCTACACGCGCTGCCGCCTGCTCAACGCCCGGCACGGCAAGACGTACTTCCTGGCCACCCGGCTGCTGCCGGTGGAGCGGCGTCCGGCCGTGCACGCCCTGTACGGTTTCGCGCGCTGGGCCGACGACATCGTCGACTCGCTGGAGGGCGACGTCCCGCCGCACCGCCGCGCGGCCGCCCTCGCCGCCCTCCGGGAGGGACTCGACCGGGGTCTGCGCGGCGGTGGCGGCGACGACCCGGTCGTCCTCGCCCTCGCCGACACGGCCCGCCGGTACGGCATCCCCCACCCGCACTTCCACGACTTCATGGCCGCCATGCGCAGCGACCTCACGGTCACCGACTATCCGACCTACGGCCACCTGCGCGCGTACATGCACGGCTCGGCGGCCGTGATCGGACTCCAGATGCTGCCGGTGCTGGGCACCGTCGTCCCGCGCGAGGAGGCGGCCCCGCACGCGGCCGCCCTCGGCGTCGCCTTCCAGCTGACCAACTTCCTGCGCGACGTGGGCGAGGACCTCGACCGGGGCCGCGTCTACCTGCCCGCCGACCTGCTGCACGGCCACGGCGTCGACCGGGACCTGCTGCTGTGGTCCCGCCGCACCGGACGGCGGGACCCCAGGATCACCGAGGCGCTCAGGGCGTTCGAGGACCTGACGCGGGGCGTGTACCGCGAGGCGGCGCCGGGGCTCGCGATGCTCGACCCGGTGGCCCGCCCCTGCATCCGCACGGCGTTCGTGCTGTACGGCGGGATCCTGGACTCCGTCGCCGACGACGGGTACGCGGTCGTGCACCGCCGTGCCGTGGTGCCCCGCCGGCGGCGTGCCGCGGTGGCGCTCGACGGACTGGTCCGGGTGGCGGCCGCCCGGGCCGCGGCACGGCGTGGCGCCCCCTCCGGCGCGCCGCGGCCGCCCACCGGACTGCCCGCCGCGCACGGCGCCGCGCCCGCGCCGGAACGTGAGCACGAGGAGGTCGCATGAGTCCCGACCGTTCCGGCGGGCGCCGCCGGTACCCGCTGTCGCTGCGCCGCGACCCGGTCTCCTGGGAGCGGCAGCGCCCGACGTGGCGCGAGGCGCGGCCCGCCGTGATCGCGCGGGCGCTGAAGCGGGCGCAGGCGCGCCCGTCCGGCAACTGGTACGTCGTGGGGGCCGCCCGGGACGTCCGCGACGACCGCCCCCTGGCGCGCACGGTCGCCGGACGGGAACTGGTCGTCTGGCGCGACGCCGGGGGCCGGCTGGTGGCCGGGCCCGGCGTCTGCCCCCACCTGGGCGCACCGCTGCGGGACAGTCCGGTGCGCTGCGGCACCCTGGTCTGCCACTGGCACGGGCTCGCGCTGCGGGGCGGTCCGTTCGCGGGCTGGGAGCCGCTGCCCGTGCACGACGACGGTGTGCTGGTGTGGGTGCGGCTGGACGACGTGGGCGGCGAGCCGCCGCTGGCGGCGCCGGTGGTGCCGGTCCGGCCGGCCCTGTCGGGCGCCGTGTCCGCGGTCTACGTGGGCGTCGGCACGTGCGAGCCGGAGGACGTCGTCGCCAACCGGCTGGACCCGTGGCACGGGGCCTGGTTCCACCCGTACTCGTTCGTCGACCTGACCGTCGCCGACGACGCCGGCGGCGCGGCCGGCACGGGCCCGGCGGCGGACGACGGGAAGGCGGACGGGCACGGGGACGGGGACGGTTTCACGGTGGACGTCTCCTTCAAGCTCGCGGGACGGCTGGTCGTGCCGGTGCGGGCGGTGTTCACGGCGCCCGAACCGCGCACGGTCGTCATGCACATCACGGAGGGCGAGGGCCGGGGGTCGGTCGTGGAGACGCACGCGACACCGCTGGGCACGGACGAGCGGGGCCGGCCGCGGACCGCGGTCGTGGAGGCGATCGTGGCGGCCTCGGACCGCCCGGGATTCGCCGTGGCCCGTACGGTGACGCCGCTGCTGCGGCCCTTCATGCGGGCGGCCGCCGGACGCCTGTGGCGCGACGACCTGGCGTACGCCGAACGCCGCTGGCACCTGCGCTCCACGGGCCGCTTCCCCGGCTGACCCCCGCCGGCCCCGCCGGGCCGCGGGCCGGACCCGCCGGACACCGCGGGGCGGGCGCATCGGGCGGGGCGGTGCAGACCTCCCCAGGCGCACCGCCCCGCCTCACGGACCGCGTCTGCCCGCGAAACGGATCTCCACACTCCCCCTCGCGCACGGTTTCGCGTCCGGGCGGCCGCCCCGGCGCCCGGAGGGCTGCGATCATGCCTGGGGGCTCCCGGTCCGGCCGGGAACGCGCCCCGGCCCCGTCCGCCCCTTCGCCCCGCAGGAGTACGCATGCACCTCGACGTCGACGCGATCCGCGCGCTGATCCCCGCCCTGAAGTCCGGCACGGCCCGCTTCGACGCCCCCGGCGGCACCCAGACCCCGCAGCCGGTGATCGACGCCGTGGCCGAGGCCCTGGCGCACCCGCTGGCCAACCGGGGGCACCTCACGGACGGCGAGCGCAACGCCGAGGACATCGTGCTGGCGGCCCGCCGGGCGATGGGCGACCTGCTCGGCACCGACCCCGGCACCGTCGTGTTCGGCCGCAGCGCCACCCAGCTCACCTACGACCTCGCGCGCACCCTGGCCAAGGGCTGGGGTCCCGGTGACGAGGTGGTGGTCACCCGGCTCGACCACGACGCCAACATACGGCCCTGGATCCAGGCCGCCGAGGCGGCGGGCGCGACCGTGCGCCGGGCGGACTTCGACCCGGGCACCGGCGAGCTGGCACCGGAGCGGATCGGGGATCTGCTGTCCCCGCGCACCCGGCTGGTGGCGGTCACCGCGGCGTCCAACCTGATCGGCACCCGTCCCGACATCCCGGCCGTCGCCGGGCTCGCCCACCGTTCGGGCGCGCTGCTGCACGTCGACGCCGTGCATTACGCCTCGCACGCCACGGTCGACCTCGCCGCGCTCGGCGCGGACACGCTGGTGTGCTCGCCGTACAAGTTCCTCGGTCCGCACCTGGGGGTCCTCACCGGCCGGGCGGACCTGCTGGAGTCCCTGCGGCCGGACAAGCTGCTGCCGTCCGCCGACACCGTCCCCGAACGCTTCGAGCTGGGCACGCTGCCGTACGAACTGCTGGCCGGGGTCCGGGCCGCCGTGGACGTGCTGGCCGCGCTGGTGCCGGGCGCCGGGGACGACAGCCGACGGGCCCGGCTGGCCGCCTCCTTCGCGGCGGTCGAGGCCCACGAGGAGGCGCTGCGGGAGCGCCTGGAGGCCGGCCTGTCGGAGATCGGCGGGGTGACGGTGTACTCGCGGGCCGCGCGGCGCACCCCGACCCTGCTGTTCACGGTGGCGGGCCACCGCCCGGCCGACGTCTCCCGGCACCTCGCCGGGCACGGGGTGGCCGCGCCGGCCGGCTCCTTCTACGCGCTGGAGGCCTCCCGCCACCTCGGGCTGGGGGACGGGGGCGGCGTACGGGTGGGGCTGGCGCCGTACAGCTCCGCCGAGGACGTGGACCGGCTGCTGGCGGCGCTCTCCGTCCTCGGCTGAGACCCCGGCGGGGACGTGCCGGTCGTCCCGGATCGGCGTAGCGTCCTTGGTGACGGGGGTGCGGCACGTCCCGCGGGGGTGGGCCGCACCGCGCGTGGAGCCGGCAGCCGCCCGCGACGGTGCGGAAGACTCCCCTCGGCGCTGGAGGTGCCCCGTGACCGACCCGGGTGACCCGGCCGTCGACGCCGACGGCCTGGACGCCGCGTTCGCCGAGACCGTGCGCCGCACCGGCGCGTCGATCGGCGCCCTCTACCTGCTCTCCCCCGACGAGCAGGTGCTCTCCCTGGACGTGCTGAGCGGGGCGCCCGCCGAGCTGGCCGAACCGTGGACGCGCGTGCCGATGGCGGCTCCGGCGCCGGTGGCCGACGCGGTCCGCGAGGACCGCGTGGTGTGGATGGGCAGCCAGAGCGAGCTGGCACGGTCCTATCCGCGCACCGCGCTGGCCCTCCCCTATCCGCTGGCGCTGGCCGCCGCCCCGGTCACCGGCGTCCGCCGCTGGGGGGCCCTGCTGCTGATGTGGCCGGCCACCCGTCCGCCCTACATGACCGGGCGCGAGCGGGGGAACATCGCGTCGAGCTGCCGGCGGCTGGCGCGGCTGCTGGAGGAGACCGACGGGCACGGCGGGCCGTCGGCCCGGGCGGACGGGCCGCGGGTCCTGTCCACGGGGACCGGGCGCCCGGACACGGGACCCGAGATGGCGGCGGCCGACTTCGTCGAACGGCTGCCCGGCGGCAGCTGTGCCCTGGACCTGGGGGGCCGCTTCACCTACCTCAGCTCCGGAGCGTGCGAACTGCTCGGGCACGACGCCGGTGAGCTGCTGGGCACCCTGCCGTGGCAGTCGCTGCGCTGGCTCGACGACCCCACCTACGAGGACCGCTACCGCGCCGCGGTGCTCAGCCGCACCCCCGTGTCCTTCACCGCCTGCCGGCCGCCCGGCCGGTGGCTGGAGTTCCACCTCTACCCGGACGCCAGCGGCATCAGCGTCCGGATCGTCGTCAGCGGTGAGCAGGCTCCGGCCACGCCGGCGCCCCGCCAGGTGGTGAGCGCCGCGCCGGCCCGGATGGGGCAGCTCTACCAGCTCACCCATCTGGCGGCCGCGCTCACCGAGGTCGTCGGCGTCCAGGACGTGGTCGACCTGGTCGCCGACCAGATCATGCCCGCCTTCGGAGCCCAGGGGCTGGTGCTGTCCACGGCCGAGGCCGGCCGGCTGCGGATCATCGGGCACCGCGGCTACTCGTCGCGGACCATCGAGCGCTTCGACGTGCTGCCGCTGGACACGCGGTTCACCCCGGCGGGGCGCGCCCTGGACAGCGGCATCCCGGCGTTCTTCGCGGACCAGGAGGAGATGCGGCGCGTCTACCCCGACGCACCGCGGTTCAGCGGCAAGCAGGCCTGGGCCTTCCTGCCGCTGGTCATCTCGGGCCGCGCGATCGGCATCTGCGTCCTGTCCTACGAGCACCCGCACGTCTTCCCGGCCGCGGAACGCGCCGTGCTGACCTCGCTCGCCGGACTCGTCTCCCAGGCCCTGGACCGGGCCCGGCTGTACGACACCAAGCACGACGTCGCGCACGGCCTCCAGCAGGCGCTGCTCCCGCGCACGCTGCCGTCGATCGACGGTCTGCGGGTCGCCGCCCGCTACCTGCCCGCCACCCGCGGCATGGACATCGGCGGGGACTTCTACGACCTGATCAGCCTCGACGGCACCGCCGCGGCCGCCGTCATCGGCGACGTCCAGGGGCACAACGTGGCCGCCGCCGCGCTGATGGGCCAGGTCCGCATCGGCGTGCACGCCCACACCGCCCTCGGCACTCCCCCCGACCGGGTCCTCGCCGGAGCCAACCGGCTCCTCACCGACCTCTCCCCCGACCTGTTCACCAGCTGCCTCTACGCCTGTCTCGACCTCACCGGGCAGCAGGTCTCGCTGGCCAGCGCCGGCCATCCGCCACCGCTGCTGCGGCTGCCGGGCCGCGCCGCCCGGCCCCTCGGCATCCAGCCGGGGCCGCTCCTGGGGATCGACCCCGACGCCGATTTCCCCGTGACGCGGATCCCGCTGGTGCCGGGGCTGATGCTCGCCTTCTACACGGACGGGCTCATCGAGGTCCCGGGGATCGACCTGGAGGACTCCATGGACCAGCTCGCCGGGGAGCTGGACCGCGCCGACGACGGGGACCTGGACGCGCTCGCCGACACCCTGCTGCGGACGTCCGGCACGGCCGGGCGGCGCACCGACGACGTGGCGCTGCTGGTCCTGCGCTTCACGGGCCGCCGCTGAGCGGTCGCCGGGCCCGGGACGGACTGCCGCCGGGCGCTCGCCGGCCTGGAGCCGCACGGGCGGGCGGTCAGAACAGGCGTTCCTGCTCGTGGGCCGTGGTGTCGCGCCGGCGGGGCCGGGCCGCCGGCCGCCGGGCGGGCGCCTCGTCGCCGAAGAGGGGTTCCGTCCCGCACTCGTCCGGTTCGGCGGGGACGGCGGCGCCGCCGGTGCGGACGTTCAGCCGCAGCGGCGCCTCCCGGTCGAAGTCCCCCGGTGTCATGGCCGTCCACGCGCGGCCCGGCTCCTCGCTCACGCACCGCTCCTTCCCCGGCTCCGCCGACCGGACGCCCCCGGTGCACATCCTGCCCGACCGGCGCCGGCCGCGGTCGGGCGGCGGGGGCGCACGGGCCCGTCGACCGGGGCGAGGGCCCGGAACGGCGCGGCACCAGCGACGCCGGCCGCCCGGGCGGGCCGCCGGACCGGGGCGTGCGGCGGCCCCAGGCCGGTGCCCCCGGCCCCCGGTGGCGCCGGGGACGGCGAACGGGACGGCGCGCGCGGTCGTGCGATCACCGTGCCGCGACCGGCGGGCTCGGCGCGGGAGGCGGATATTGAGAGGAGGGGTGTTCCCGCCGCCGGGCTCCGGGCGGGACGCCGTGGGCCGGGCACGGAACGGGTGAGACGGTGAGCGCGTCGAGAGAACCGGGCGGGGCGTCGGCGGCCGGCGGGGAGAGCCGGGGCGCGCCGCCGCTGCGGTGGCCGGTCGTGCTGTTCTGGCTCGTCGCCGTCACGGTGCTGCTGGCGGTCACCGGGGTCTTCCTGGACCGCGAGACCAGGCTCGCGCCCTTCCTCGTGGTGCTGCCCGCCCTGATCGCCGGGCGGGGCAGCGTGCGCCAGACGGCCGTCGCCTCGGCCTGGGTCACGGTGATGATCGTCGCGGCCCTGTTCGACACGGCGGACGACACGGTCGGCGCGGCGGCGGCCACCGTCGTCTTCGCCCTCGTCTTCAACGGGCTGAGCGTGGCGCGGGCCGCCCAGCGGATCCGCGGCGAACGGGAGATCGCCCGGCTGCGGTCCGCCGCGGCCGCGCTCCAGCGGCAGCTGCTGCGCCCGTTCCCGCTGATGACGGACCAGCTCATCGTGCACGGCGTCTACCAGCCGGTGGAGGAGGACAGCCGGGTGGGCGGCGACGTGTACGAGGTGGTGTCCTCGCCGTACGGCAGCCGGGTCTTCATCGCCGACGTCCAGGGCAAGGGACTGGCCGCCATCAGCGCGGCCTTCTCGGTGCTCAGCGCCTTCCGGGAGGCGGCCGTCGCCGAGCCCACGCTGACCGCCGTCGTCGACGCCCTGGAGGACGCGGTGCTGCGGCACAACTCCTTCGCGGCGCGGACCGGCGAGAGCGAGCGGTTCGTGACGGCGCTGGTCCTCGGCGTCGGCCCGGACACCGAGGTCCAGGCGATCAACTGCGGTCACGTCGCGCCGCTGATGCTGCACGGCGGCCGGGACGGTCCGGTGCTGAAGGACGAGCCGTGCGTCCCGCTGGGCCTCGACGCCCTCTCCCCGCGGCCCCGCACGGTCGAGTGGTTCGCCTTCCCGCAGGGCAGCACGCTGTTGCTGTGCACGGACGGCGTCACCGAGGCGCGCGATCCGTCGGGGTGCTTCTACCCGCTGGAGGAGCGGGCCGCGGCCTGGGACGACGTCCGTCCGGGGGATCTGCCGGCGACCGTCTACCGGGATCTGCGCCGGCACGCGGCGGGCACGCCGGGCGACGACACGGCCCTGATGGTGCTGCGGAGGCGGCCGGGCGCCGGGGGACGGCCGCCCGGCCCCGACGGGCCCTGACGGGCTCCGCCCGCGCGACTCCCGCGAGCTCCCGCGGGCTTCCCCGCGGCTGTCGCCCGGGTCCCGCGCGGTCCCGGTCCGGAGCGACCACCTGCCCGGAATGCGTAGAGTGGGACGTCCGTGGTCGCACGTCACCCCTTCGGAGTCCCCATGCCCGCCCCGCCGGTCGGCCCGGACGGCGAACCCGACGCGCTGTTCGGACTCGACGCCCTCGCACCGCCCCCCTCCCGCGCCCGCCCCCGCACGTCGTTCCGGGACTCCGGCACGGCGCGCCGGCTGCTGCCCGTACGGGAGATCCACGCCGAACCGGCCGCCGCGGCCTCCGCGCGCGGCCGCGAGATCATCGCCCGCTTCCCCGGCGCCCGTCTGGTCGAGATCGACTCCCACTGGCGCGTCCCCGGACTGCACGGCAACGAGGGGAACGTCGAGCGGTGGGTGCGCGTCAAGGGCGAGACGCTCGTGCTGGGCGAGCGGAAGACCTTCACCGTCCGCCCCAACGGACGCTCGGCGGACTGGATCGCCCCTGGTCCGTCCAACGGCTGCGCCCTGGCGTGCGCCTACTGCTACGTGCCGCGCCGCAAGGGCTACGCCAACCCCATCACCGTGTTCACCAACATCGACCGGATCATCGCCCACCTCGGCCGGCACCTCGCGCGCCAGGGCCCCAAGCGGGAGCCCAACCAGTGCGACCCCACGGCGTGGGTGTACGACATCGGGGAGAACGGCGACTGCTCGGTGGACGCCCTGGTCTGCGACAACACCGCCGACCTGGTGCACGCCTTCCGCGACTGGCCCGGTGCCAAGGCGTCCTTCGCGACGAAGTTCGTGAACCCCGACCTGCTCGCGCTGGAGCCGCGGGGCCGGACCCGGATCCGGTTCTCCCTGATGCCCGGGGCCGACGCCCGCCTCCTGGACGTGCGCACCTCGCCGGTGGCCGCCCGGATCGCCGCCGCGGCCGACTTCCTGGACGCCGGCTACGAGGTGCACTTCAACTTCTCCCCCGTCGTCCTGCGGCCGGGCTGGCGGGAGGACTGGGCCGACCTGCTGCGGCGGCTGGACGACGTGCTGCCCGACCGGGTCAAGCGGCAGGCGGCCGCCGAGGTGATCATGCTCACCCACAACCGCGAGCTGCACGAGGTGAACCTGGGCTGGCACCCCCGTGCCGAGGAGGTGCTGTGGCGGCCGGACCTCCAGCAGGCGAAACGCTCCGAGAACGGCGCTCTGAACGTCCGCTACCGCAACCACGTCAAGGCCGAGGCGCTCAGCGACCTGGGCGGCCTGATCGCCGCTCACGCGCCGTGGCTGCGCGTCCGCTACGCCTTCTGAGCCGGCCGGAACCGGTCGACGCCGGTCACCCCACCGGTCGGGGCCGGCCGGTGGCGGCGCCGGTGCCACGGCCACGGCCACGGGACGAACGGCCGGGCGGGCCGGGGCCGCGGGGCCGGGGTCAGGGCCGGGCGTTCCGGTCGGCCTGCCCGCCGGCCCCCAGCAGTCCCGTGGGGCGGAAGGGCTCCTCGGCCTCGAGCCGGGGCAGTTCGCGCCGGGCGACGCGCAGCACCAGCGGCGGCAGCGCGGCCCGTGCGATCTGCGCGAGGCGCAGCCAGGCGGGCACGTAGACCGCGGTGCTGCGGCGTTCGACGGCACGGGCGAGGACCTCGGCGACGGCCTCGGCGGGGTACACGCGCCGGGCGGGGGCGGGCATGTGGTCGCGCAGTTCCCGCAGGACGGCGTACCGGTCGGCGTCCCGGATCATGTCGGTGTCGGTCCAGTTCAGGTAGGCGATGCCGACCGCCACGCCGCGGTGCGCCTCCTCGGCCCCCAGCGCGTGCGCGAAGGCCTCCACGCCGGCCTTGGAAGCGCAGTAGGCGCTCATCAGCGGGGCGGCGCCGAGGGAGGCCAGGGAGGCGATCTGGAGGTAGTAGCCCGCCGTCTCGCGCAGGTCGGGCAGGAACGTGTGGGCCGTGAAGGCGCTGCCGGCGAGGTTGACGTCGACGACGCGGCGCCAGGAGGCCATGCCGGTCCCGACGAAGGGACCGCCCTCGGCGATGCCCGCGTTCGCGACGACGGCCGACGGCGGGCCGAACCGGGCGCGGACGGTCTCGGCGGCGTCCCCCAGGGCCGCCTCGTCGGTGACGTCCACCTCCACGGCGAGGGCCGGCACGGGCAGCGAGGCCGCGACCGCCTCCAGGGCCGGCCGCTCGTGGCCGAGCAGGGCCAGGCGTGCCCCGCGGCGGGCGAGGGCACGGGCCTGGGCCGCGCCCACCCCCCGCGCGGCGCCCGTGACGACGACGGTGCGGTTCTCCAGGGGGCCGTGCGCCACACCGCGGTGCGGTGCGCTCGCGCGGGTGGCGGTCCTGCGGGGGGTGTGCGCCACGGCGTGCTCCGATCGTCGGCTGTCCGTCGTCAGCTGGGTCGTACGTCCCCCGCGCGGTCCCGGTGGGTGAGGGCGCGCTGGAGCCCGGACAGGCCCGGCGACCGGCGCCGCCGCAGTGCCGCGCGGGCCGCGTTGGCGCCCGGCGCGCCGTGCACGCCGCCGCCCGGATGGGCGCCCGCGGAGGCCAGGAACAGGCCGCGCACGGGTGTCTCGGGCCGTCCGGTGCCGGGCAGGGGACGGAAGACGAGCTGCTGGTGCATGCCCGCAGTGCCGCCGTTGATGGCGCCCGCGTGGAGATTGCCGTCGAGTGCCTGGAGGGTGGGCGGGGCGAGGACGCGGCGGGCCCGGATCAGCGCGCGGAAGCCCGGTGCGAACCGTTCGACCTGGCGCTCCACCCGGTCGGCCATCAGCTCCTGCTCCTTCGGGTCCCAGGCGCCGGTGAGTCCCTCGTCCCCCGCGTCGGCGGCCACCTCGTGCGGCACGTGGGTGTAGGCCCACGCCGACTCGGTGCCGCCGGGCGAGCGTGACGCGTCGGCCGTCGTCATCTGGCCGAACAGGCAGAACGGGCGGTCGGGGATCCGCCGCATCGCGATCTGGGCGGCGAAGCGGGTGAGTTCGTCGACCCCGTCGGCCAGGTGGACGGTGCCGGCCCGCGCGGCCTGCTCGGCGCGCCAGGGCACGGGGCCGTCGAGGGCCCAGTCGACCTTGAAGGTGGCGAAGTCCCACTGGAACCGCTTCAGGTCGGCCAGCAGCTGGTCCGGAAGGTGTTCGGGTCCGACCAGCTCGCCGTAGAGGGCGGGGACGGAGACGTCCGCGAGGACGGCGCGGCGGGCGGTGACGGTGCCGCCGTCGGCGGTGCGCACGCCCACCGCCCGTCCGTCGCGGACGACGACCCGGTCCACGCGGAGCCCGCAGTGCAGGGTGGAGCCGCGGGAGCGCAGCCGGCGCACCAGCGCCTCGGTGAGGGCCCCGGCGCCGCCGGCCGGGACGGGGAAGCCGTACGTCTGGCCCAGCATGGACATCAGCCAGCCGAAGCCGCCGCTGCCGGCGGCCTCCGGGGCGAGGTCGGCGTGCAGCGCGTTCCCGGCGAGGAGGAGCCGGCCGCCCTCGCCGCCGAA
The DNA here is from genome assembly GCF_055580685.1 of Streptomyces sp. NPDC031554. Classification (NCBI taxonomy): domain Bacteria; kingdom Bacillati; phylum Actinomycetota; class Actinomycetes; order Kitasatosporales; family Streptomycetaceae; genus Streptomyces; species Streptomyces sp. NPDC031554. Next base: position 199,240 of record NZ_JBVIKX010000007.1, read on the forward strand.
CTCCTCGGCGCCCATGCGCCGCACCGGCAGCACCAGGGTGCGGGCCAGTCGCAGGCCGCCCGCCGTGCGCAGCCGCAGGGCGAGCCGCCCGGTGGCCTTCAGCGGCGGGAACGGGGTGAACAGGGCGTCGAGGATGTCGGGGCGCAGCCGTTCCCAGATCTCGTGCAGCCGGCGCCAGGCGTCGCCGTCCCCGTCGTGGAAGGCGTCGAGGGAGGCGGCGGTGGTGCCGACCCGCCGGTCGAGCACCGCGCACCTGCCGTCGCTCAGCGGGTGCGCCAGGACGTGGGGGGCGTGGCTCCACCGCAGGCCGTGTTCCTCCAGGCGCAGACCCGACACCACCGGGGAGGCGGCGGCCAGCGGGTAGAAGGAGCTGAAGAGGTCGTTGACGAAGTCCGGGTCCACTTCCCTGTCGTGCCGCACCGCTCCGCCGGGTTCGGGCTGCTCCTCCAGGACCGCCACGCTCCAGCCGGCGTCGGCCAGCAGGTTGGCGGCCACCAGGCCGTTGGGTCCGGCCCCGATCACCACGGCGTCAGGCATCGGCGCCGCCGTGCGCCCGTACCGGCACCGGTCCCGGCCCGGCGTCCGGCACCTCGTTCTCGCAGACCTCGGCCAGCCGGGCGAGCATCGCGCGGTGCCGGAGCTGGATCAGCGCCTCCACGCCCGCGTTGTGCAGGGCCCCACCCACCCCCTGCAGGGGGTGTTCGTCCACGAGCACCAGGCAGTGCTCGCCCCAGGGCCGCAGCTCGATGGCGACCCGTGCCGTGCCGAGCACGCCCGCCCGGGCCTCCAGCTCCAGGACGGTGCCCTCCTCGCAGCGCCGTACGACGGTCCGGTTGTTCAGGCGGACGGGTCCGATCCGGACCTCGTAGCCGATCTCCGCGCCCACCTGGGGCCAGCGGCCCTGCACCGGGGTGGACTCCGCGGTGCCCACCACCCAGTCCGCGTACCGGTCACCGTCCGAGAGGACGGCCCACACCCGCCGCGGGGATGTCTTGATCAGCCGATGCCGGACCGCCACGACGACCTCCTGTTACTCGTCCTTCGCTCACCGCCAAGTGCCCACACCGGGGACGGCGAACCGGGATGAACGCGAAGAATTTCCGCCACGGCCGTGCAGGCCGGGGTGTCTGTCCCCTGGCCGGGGACCGGCAGGTGGCCACGCCGCCCGCTCGTGGGCCCGGGTGCGGGCAAGGTGGCCAGCCGCCTGCTCGTGGACCCGGGTGCGGGCAGGTGGCCGCGTCGCCGGCCCTCGCAGCTCGCGGGGTCATTCCTGGGCGGCCGGCTCCCACGGGCGAGGGCCCACGCCGGAGTGCCACGCGCTCAGTCCCTCGGCGTCCACGCACACGATGCCGCACTGCCGCGCGTACTCGACGGCGGGCGCCGTGAAGTCGTTGGTGGTGACGACGACGGCGACGTCGGCCTCGTGGACGGTGAAGCAGGTGCCGCCGAAGCGCTGCAGGTCCTGCGAACCGACCTTGTTCCCGTCCCCGTAGCGCTTGCACTGGAGGACGAGCCGGCGTCCGTCCGGCGCCACCGCCGTCACGTCGGCCCCCAGATCACCCGCGCCGCCGACGACTTCGACGTCCGTGCAGTGGTCGCGGGCGCACAGGTCGGCTATCGCCTGTTCGAACTCGTCGGGATCCAGGGCGTAGTAGTCCGTGACACAGGTGGTGTCCGCGGCGGGGGCCGTCCCGATGACGAGCGTCTCCGCCGTGCCGTCGGTGCCGGACGGCAGGACCGGTTCGGCACCCCCCACCGGTCCGGCCACTCCCGACGGTCCGGCGAATCCCGCCGGCTCGGCGACTCCGGCCGGTCCGGCCGGTCCGGCCAGGGCGGGCGGTTCGGTGAGCGCGTCGACGGCCGTCTCGGCCGCTTCCTCCAGGGCCTCGGTGGCGTGCCGTACGAGTCTGCGGGCCGACCACCGGCGCCGGCCCCGGTAGCAGGCGACGGCCGTGGCGATGCCGAGGACGACCAGGGTCACGGCCCAGGCGGGGCGGCGTTCGGCCGCGGCGGCGGCGGTGCGGGCGACCACGCCCGCGAGCGTGAGGAGGATGGCGAGGAGGACGAAGAACAGGGCGGTCGTGCGCAGGTCGAAGCGGGGGCGGCGACGTGCGGGGCGTATCGGGCGGGTGGGTGTGGTCACGGTGATGGTCTCTCCCAGGCGGTCTTCGGTGAAGATCACCTGGGCTTGTGCCCCGGCTGGGGCGGTTCACCGTGACCGATCGCCCGGCCCCGTGCGGGCGGCACGGCACGGCTCGGCACGGCACGGCACGGCTTGGCTCGGCTCGGCCGGTCGCCGCTTCGCGGGCGGTGCCGCGCGGCCGGGTCTCCCGCTCCGAGTGGTACGACGCGGCCGGGTCTCCCGCCCGACACGACGCGGCCGGCCGCCCGGGTTCGCGGGTGCGGCCGGCGGCGTCCTCCACGGCTCCGCGCGGTGGGCCCGGACGTGCCGGGGCGCGTCCCACCGCGCGTGCGGGACGTCAGATGCGGCCGCCGGTGAGCCGGGTGATCGGGCCGAGCGTCTGACGGCCGGAGCGGCGGCCCGCCGCGTACGACACGGCGGTCAGCGCGGTCACACCGGCGCCCACCCCGGCCGCGATCACCTTGCGGTGGGCGATCACCGTCCAGGCCGTCTTGGCGGTGGCGGCGACCTGACCGGTGGCGGTCTTCGCGGTGGCCGCGACCTGGCCGGTGGCCGTCTTGGCGGTGGCCGCGACCTGACCGGTCCTCGCGACGAGCGCCTGGCGGCCCGCCTCGACGCCACGGGCCGCGCCCTGCGCCACGCCCGCCGTCTTCTCGGCGGCGCGCCCGGCCCCGGAGCCGGCGGCCGACGCGGCGTCATCCGCCTTGTCCGCGGCGCCCTTTGCGGCGCGTGCGGCGGGAGCGGTCGCCTTGCCGGCCGCGCGCCGGGCCTTGGATGCGGTCGCGCCCTTGGTGGCGCGCTCTTCGTTGGTGTCCGTGTTCGGTTCAGTCATGGACTTCGCGTTGCCGCTCCCCCGGGCCGCAAACCCGCCATGTGCCCGTGTGCCGCCCGCGTCCGGCCGGGACGGATCGGCGCACGGTTCGTGGGTAGGGTCCCGGTCATGCGCCTCGCCCTCTTCGACCTGGACGGCACCCTGGTGGACCGCACGTCCGCCTTCGCCGACGCCGTCGCCGAACTCTGCCACGACCACGCGTACGGACCGGAGATCGAGCGGTGGCTGCTGACCGAACTCGCCGACCACGCCGAGCGGTCGGACTTCGCGCGGCTGCGCGCCGCGTTCGGGCTGGGCGAGTCGGCGGACCACCTGTGGCGGGTCTACGTCGACCGCATGGCCGCCGCCGTCACCTGCCGTCCCGCGGTGCTGGACAGCCTGGCCCGGCTGCGCGAGCGCGGCTGGAGCATCGGCGTCGCCACGAACGGGTCCTCCGACATCCAGCGCGCCAAGGTCAGGGCCACGGGGCTCGCCGATCTCCTCGACGGGATCGCCGCGTCCGGGGACATCGCCGTCCGCAAGCCCGACCCGCGCCTCTTCGAACTGGCGGCGGCACGCTGCGGAACCCAGATCGGTGCGGGCGACTGGATGACCGGCGACAACCCGGAGAACGACATCCGGGGCGGCCACCTGGCGGGCCTGCGGACGATCTGGGTGACGGGGCGGCCCTGGCCGGAGGGCCTCACCGTCCCCCATCACCGCGCCCCCGACGTCCCGCGAGCCGTCGACCACCTGCTCGCCCACTCCCCCTCGTGACCCCGGCCCCTCCTCACGGCCCGGCCCCGGCCCCGCGGCCCGGACCGGCCGCGCACGGCAGCTGTTCCCCGTACCGGCGTCCGCCCTTCACCCCCGCGCCGCCCCGCCGTTCACCCGCACCACCAAGATCATCACGTTCGGCCCCGCTCCCCTCGCCCCCGATCGAAGGAAGGTCGACGTGGCCAGATCGCTCCCGAGGACTTTCGCCGTGTCCGTCCTCGCGGCGTCACTCGCCCTGACCGCCGCGCTTCCCGCCTCCGCCGAGGACGACGAGGCCCTGCCGGCCGTCCTCCCGCGCGTCGAGACGCCGGCCCTGTACGACGACGAGGCGGGCGGCGACTCCGACGCCGACGACCCGGCGATCTGGCGCAACGCCGCCGACCCGGACGCCAGTCTGGTCGTCGCCACCGCGAAGGAGGGCGGCCTGCGGGTGTACGACCTCGGCGCCCGGCTCGTGCAGTCGCTCGCCGCGCCCGCCGGACCGGGGCCCCGGGACGCGCCCGGCCGCTACAACAACGTGGACGTGGTGCGGGGCCTGAAGCTGTCCACCGGGCGCGCCGACCTCGCGGTCACCACCGACCGGGGCAACGACCGGCTGCGGATCTACCGCATCGACCCCTCCTCGCCCCGCCGCCCCCTCTCGGACGTCACGGACCCGGCGGCCGCGCCGGTCTTCTCCGCCGACCAGGCGGAGATCAACGAGCAGCGCACCGCGTACGGCCTCGCCACCTGGACGGACCGGACGAGCGGCCGCACCTACGCGCTCGTCAGCCGGCGTGAACGCACCACCGTCGCCCTGCTCGAACTGACGCCGAAGGCCGGCGGCCGGGTCGGCTACCGCAGGATCCGCACCCTGGACCTGCCGTCCTCCTTCCGCCTGCCGAACGGCACCTCCTGGTCGCCGTGCGCGGAGCCCGGTGAACTGCCGCAGGTCGAGGGCATGGTCGTCGACCCGGCGGACGGCACGCTGTACGCGGGCCAGGAGGACGTCGGCATCTGGCGGATGCCCGCCTCCCTCGACGGAACGCCCCGGCTCGTCGACACCGTGCGGGAGTACGGCGTCCCCGGCACCTACGACGAGGCCGCCGAGGAGTGCGTGAGCGGCGCCGACCCCGGGTACGGCGGCACGCGGATCGCGGCGGACGTCGAGGGCCTGACCCTGGTCACTCAGGCGGACGGCGACGGCTACCTGCTGGCCTCCAGCCAGGGCGACGACACCTTCGCCGCCTACGACCGCGAGCGCGGCGACGACAACGAGTACGAGGGCGGCTTCCGGGTCGCCGCCACCGCGACGGGCCCGGACGGTTCGGAGGAGTGCGACGGCGCCGCGGCGCTCGACGCCCCGCTGGGCCGCAGGTTCCCGGGCGGTCTGCTCGTCGTGCAGGACGGTCACGACGACGCCGGGCGGGCCGAGGACCGCCCGGCGACGAACTTCAAGTTCGTCGACCTGCGCGAGGTCCTGACGGCGCTCGACGACTGAGCCGGCGCCCGGGTGCGGCGGGACGGGGCTCCCTCCGCCGCACCCGGGCCGCTCACGGTGTGCCGGGCTCCGCGCGGCGTCCGGCCCGGCGCAGGTCGGCGATGAGCCGGGCGCCGGTCACGGCCGGGTCGTCCTTGTGCTCCTCCCAGCGCGCGAAGGTCTCCGCGGCGGCGTCGGCGAAGCCGGTCGGCAGGCCGACCTGCGCGCAGGCGCGCGCGATCTCGGCCATCTCCGGTTCCCAGCGCCAGGCCTTGCGGCCCGCGCCGGCCAGCCGCTCGGGTCCGGCCACCGGTGTGCCGGGCAGCGCCCCGGCGGTCAGTTCGATCAGCTCGTCGAGGACGCCGTGGCCGTCGGCCAGCGCGCAGGCCTGCGCGGCGAGGGCGTAGGCGATCTTGTTGTAGGCGGCGAAGGACAGCTTGAGCGCCGAGGCGCGGCCGACGGGACCCGCCAGCGGGACGGGCGCGAGCGCGGTGCCGGCGAAGAGGGCGGCGACACGGGCGACGGCCCCGGCGTCGCCGGAGAGGTACAGGCGGCTCGCGCCGGGCTCGCGCGGCGGGGGGCCGGTGATCCCGCCGTCCACCACCGTGGCGCCGCCGTCCGCGAGGACCTCGGTGATGTGTGCCATCCGCTGCGGGCTGACCGCGTTGGCGTCGACGTAGACACCGCGGAAGCCGGCCCCCGCCACCTCCTCGGCCACGGCGAGGGCGGCGGCCGGCGGGCAGACGCTCAGGACGACCTCGCAGCTCTCGACCAGCTCCCGCGGGCCGGCCGCGGCCCGCAGGCCGATGCCGTCCGCCCGCCGTCGCGTCGCCGCCGACCGTCCCGCGGGCAGCCACCACACCCGGGCGCCCCCCGCCATCGCCTGCGCCGCCACGCTCGCGCCCATGTCACCGGGGTGCAGGATCCCCACGTCTCGACGAACCATGAGCGGACCCTACCGATCCCGCGGTCCCGCCGCGCGTGCCACCCCGGCGGGGCCCGGCGGGTGGCGTGCGCGGGCCTCGGCTCAGCCGCCGGGCGGCCCCGCTCCGGCGCCCTTGAGACGTTCGAGGTCGGAGGGACGGACCTGGATGACGAGGAGGGCGATCAGGGCGGCGACCAGCGTGAAGGCGGCCGCTGCCACGAAGGCCGCGGAGACGCCCGCCGTCAGGACCTCGTCGCCCCAGGGCGGCGGGAGTTCACCGGTGCGCCGGAAGTCCAGGCGTTCCGCGGGAGTCGCCTGGGACAGGAACGCCGGGACCTGTCCGTCCGCCTCGTTGCCGCTGGCCGTGCCGAACACCGTGACCAGGATGGACAGGCCGAGCGAACCGCCCACCTGCTGCGTGGCGTTGAGCATCCCGGAGGCGGCGCCGGTCTCCCGGGTGGGGACGTCGGACAGGGCCATCAGGGTCAGGGAGACGAACTCCATGCCCATGCCCAGGCTGAAGACCAGCATCGGGCCGAGCACGCTGCCCGCGTAGGTGGAGTGGACGTCGGTCAGGGTCAGCCAGCCCAGTCCCGCCGCGGCCAGGACCGCGCCCGCCACCATGAACGGTTTGGGGCCGTACGTCGGCAGGAACCGGGAGGCCAGCCCCGCGCCGACCGCGATGACCGCGCTCACCGGGAGGAAGGCGAGGCCCGCCCGCAGGGGGCTGAAGTCCAGCACGTTCTGCACGAACAGGGTGAGGAAGAAGAACATGCCGAAGATGGCGGCGGCCAGGCAGAGCATGATGCCGTAGGTGCCCGCGCGGTTGCGGTCGGCGAACATGCGCAGCGGTGTGATCGGCTGCCGGGAGCGTTTCTCCACCGCGACGAAGACGGCGAGGAGGACGACGGCCCCGGCGAAGGAGGCCACGGTGAGCGCGTCGCGCCAGCCGTCCTGGGCGGCCCGGATGAAGCCGTACACCAGCAGGACCATGCCCGCCGTGGAGGTCACCGCGCCGGCGATGTCGAAGTGGCCCGGGTGGCGTGCGGACTCCTTGATCCAGCGGGGTGCCGCGAGGGCGATGAGCAGGCCGATGGGCACGTTGACGAAGAAGACCCAGCGCCAGTCCAGCCACTCGACGAGGATGCCGCCGGCGAGCAGTCCGATCGCGCCGCCGCCCGCCGAGACCGCGGCGAACACGCCGAACGCCCGGTTGCGCTCGGGTCCTTCGCGGAAGGTGGTGCTGATCAGGGCGAGGGCGGTCGGGGAGGCGACGGCCCCGCCGACGCCCTGGAGGGCGCGGGCGGCCAGGAGTTGGCCGGGGCCCCGGGCGAGTCCGCCGAGGAGGGAGGCGAGGGCGAACAGCAGCACGCCGAGGACGAAGACCCGCCGGCGTCCGAGGATGTCCCCGACCCGGCCGCCGAGCAGCAGCAGACCGCCGAAGGTCAGCGTGTAGGCGTTGACCACCCACGACAGGTTGGCGGTGGAGAAGTCCAGGGAGCGCTGGATGTCGGGGAGCGCGATGTTCACGATGGTGATGTCGAGGACCACCATCAGCTGGCACGAGGCGATGACGAACAGTGCCATCGTGTGCTTGTCACCGCCCGCGGGACGCGCGGAGGTCGGGGACGCGGAGGAGGACTGCCGGGATGTGCTCATGGTGTGTCGCCCGCACGGGGGGCGGGCCCCTGGGGGTTCAGTGAACGATCGCGTCCACCGTCGTGTTCACCGTTCGACCGTACGCCGCGGTCCGGGTGGTCACCACTCGATCACCGGGGCCGTCCGCCCGGCCGTCGCCCGTTCCGGCGGCGGGGACCCGCCCGTCGGGCATCGGCGTGCCAGAACTCCCCCGTGGTCCTGGCACGCCGCCCCGGCTCCGGCGGCGGTCCGCCGCCGTGGAGTCACCAGGATGCCCCGGAGCCGGGGGCCGTGTCGTTGGCGAGGCGTCCACGACCGCTTGGCGGAGCGTCTCCGGGCGGGCCGGACCGCGGGTGTCCACGGGCGCGCAGTTCGCTGGGCGGGAGGCCGTAGGCGGTGCGGAAGGCGCGGGTGAACTCGGCGGCCCGCGGGAAGCCCCAGCGCGCGGCGACGGCGTGGATCGGCATCGTGCTCCGGGCGGGGTCGAGGAGGTCGCGGCGGGCGTGCTCCAGCCGCTGGTCCCTGATGTACGAGGCCACGGTGAGCCCTTCCGCCCGGAAGAGGCGGTACAGGTGGCTGCGGGAGACGTGGTGGGCGGCGGCGATCGCCGCGGGGGTCAGTGCGGGGTCGGCGAGGTGGTGGCGGACGAACGCCTTGGCGCGCAGGACGAGCGTCCGGTCGTGGCTCTCCGGCGGCAGGCCCGGGTCGGCGTCGAGGGCGTGCGCGAAGGCCGCCGCGACCAGGTCGGTGACGACGGTGGCGAGGCGGGGCCCGTCGGCGGGCCGGTAGCAGGAGGTGTCCGCGGCGAGCCGGAGGAGGAACTGCGCCAGCAGCGCGCCGATGCCCTCCGTCGCCGAGATGCGGCGCCCCATCACCTGGTCGGAGTGCCGGCCGGGCAGGGGCACCTGGGCGCGGGGGATCTCCACCCCGACGATGGTGACGGGGTCGGCTCCGGTGTGGATCTCGAAGGGGCGCGAGGAGGTGCTGACGTGGAAGTCGTTCATCGTGTAGACCGCCTGCCGGCTGCTGCCCCAACTGGCCGCCCCCTCGCCCTTGAGGAGCAGGGAGAGGTGGTAGACCTCGGGGTCGGAGTCGCGGATGAGCCGGGGGGTCCTGCGGAAGACCAGGGGGTCGAAGGTGGCGGGCCACACGGTGACGTCGCCGAGGAGGATCGCGCGCTGGGAGCCGTCGTAGTCCCGGGCGTGTTCGCTGCTCAGCTGCATCGGCGCATGGGTACGGCCCATGCGCTGGATCCAGGCCTCGAACCGGTCGGCCGCCGGGAGGTCCTGGGTCCGGAAGACCGACTCGTGCACCACGCCCGCAGTCAATCACACCGGTGACCGCGGGAGTCGGGGGCGGTCGGCGGGCCCGCGGTACGAACGCGACGGGACGGTCCTGTCCCCCGACGCCATATTACTGAACCGTAACCTACCGACCGCTACCCCGGGTAACTCCCGCACCGCTACCGTCCTGACAACTCGTCTAAGAACGTTCCGGGAACGTTCCGAGCACGGCACGCGACGGCGGTGGACGACCGGCGCCGCGTGCCGGGCGGTCCGTCCTCACCGGACCGCGTGTCACCCGAGCCGCAGTCTCAGGCTCGGCCTCCCCTCTCCCCACCGGAGGTCCGTCATGCCCGCCCCCGCCCGTCTGCTCGCCGCGGCCGTCACGGCCGCCGCCTGCCTCGGCACGACAGCCGTTCCGGCCGCCGCCGCGACACCGGCCGCCCCCGTGGTCTCCCGCGGCGTCACCATCCCCGCCTTCTACGACCCGCCCGCCTCGCTGCCGGCCGCCGACGGCGCGCTGATCCGCACCGAACGGCTCCCCCTCGCCCTGAGCCTGCCCGGCATCGACGGTCCGCTGCCCGGCCGGGCGACCCGCCTGATGTACCGGTCGACCGACTCGGCGGGCCGGCCGATGGCCGTCACCGGCACCTACATCGAGCCGGCGGCCGCCTGGAGGGGCCGTGGAGCGCGGCCGCTGGTCGTCGTGGCGCCCGGCACCATGGGGCAGGGCGACCAGTGCGCCGCCTCCCTGGGCCTGGAGCACCCGCTCGCGCTCAACGGGCAGACCGTGTCGGTCGGTTACGAGAACCTGGCCGTCTACCGGCTGCTCGCCCGCGGGGTCGCCGTCGTGGTCACCGACTACACCGGCCTCGGCACCACGGACCGGCTGCACACCTACGTCAACCGGGTCGACGAGGCCCACGCCGTGCTGGACGCCGCCCGCGCCGCCCGTTCCCTCGAGGGGACGTCCCTCACCGACGGCTCACGGGTGGCGCTGTTCGGCTACAGCCAGGGCGGCGGGGCCACCGCGGCCGCCGCCGAACTCCAGCCCGCGTACGCCCCCGACGTCCCGCTCGCCGGCACCTATTCCGGGGCTCCGCCCGCCGACCTGGTGGCCGTCACCGCGGCCATCGACGGCAGCGACCTCGCCGGGGCGCTCGGCTGGTCGGTCAACGGCTTCCTGGAGTCCGACCCGGAGTTGAAGCCGATCGCGGAAGCGCACCTGAGCGCGGCCGGCAAGGCGGCCCTGAAGGACCTGTCCACCATGTGCGTGGGGGACGCCCTGCTCGCCTACAACTCGGCGCGCAGCACCGCCTGGACCACCGACGGGAGCTCCCTGGGCGCCGTCATCGAGGAGGAGCCCGCGCTCAAGGCGTTCCTGGCCGACCAGCTCATCGGCAGGATCAGGCCCGCGTCCCCGGTGCGGGTGGCGACCGGCACCGCCGACGACCTCGTGCCGCACGGGCAGGCCCGCGACCTCGCCGTCGCGTGGTGCGCGAAGGGGGCGGACGTCACCTACAAGCCCGTCGTCCTGCTGCCGCTGGGCAACGCCCTGCTCAACCACTTCGCACCGCTGCTCACCGACCAGGGCGACGCGATCTCCTGGCTGACCGACCGCCTCGACGGCCGGCCCGCCGGCTCCGACTGCGCCACGCTGCCGTACAGGCCCTGAGCCCGGGGGACCACGCCCGCGCCGGCCCCGGCTCCCGCCGTCGTCGCGCCCGCAAGGCCCGTCGTCCGCCCGGAGGGGCTGGGGGCACCCCCCTCCGGGGGAGGGACCTCGCGGACGCGGCCTAGGGTGGACGGCATGGCCGAGGTGGAGATCGTGCAGTTGCTGGTGTCGCCGGTGCACCGGTTCTCGGGGCGTCCCGGGGACGGGCCTTCGGGCGGCCCGGGCGACGAACTCGTGCGGTCGGTGCGGGTGCGCGCCGGTCTCGGAGTGGTGGGCGACCGCTACTTCGGCCGGCCCGCCCACCGGGACGCCTCGGTGACCCTCATGGCGGCCGAGCGCCTCCCCCGGGACATCGCCCCCGCCGCCGGTCTGCGGCACACCCGCCGCAACGTCCTGCTGCGCGGCGTCGACATCGACGCCCTCGTCGGCAGGACCGTCGTCCTGGACTCCGGGGACGGCGCCGTGACCCTTGCCGTCAACCGCCCGGCCAGGCCGTGCGCGTGGCTGGACGTCACGGTCGGGCCGGGCGCGCAGCGTGCCCTGCGCGGCGGGGGCGGGGTGCGGTGCACTCCCCTGTCGGACGGGGTGCTCACCCTCGGCGGAGCCACGTTCCGCGTCCTCGAGGAGGAGGACGCGGCGGGCTCCGCCTGACCTTCGCCCACAGACCGTCCGTCGCCTACAGACCGTCGAGCAGCCCGAGGCGGGCGACGACGCGCTTGCCGACCGGTTCCGGTACCACGTCGACGCCCTGGGCCACGGCCATCACGATCTCCAGGCCGTGCTGGCCCACCCGCGTCGGATCGGCGCCGCGCGGCACCGGCAGCGCCGGGTCGCTGTCCCAGACCGCGATCTCCACGGCGTCCCCCACGATGCGCAGGTGCAGCATGACCGGGCCGGGCGCGTACCGCAGGGCGTTGGTGACCAGTTCGCTCACCACGAGCTGCGAGAGGTCCATGGTGCGGGCCGAGACCGGCACCCCGTGCTCGCGCTGCGCACCCGCAAGGAAGTCGCCCGTCAGTTCCCGTGCGCCGGCGATGCAGCCGCTCTGCCCGTCGAGGGCCACCGTTTTCTCGATCCGGCTCCGCTCAGGACCCGGGAAACCCTCGTCGGGAGGGACAGGTTCCATGCGGACCGCCTTCATTACCCCGTTCATGACCGCGCGCATACCCCTGAATCCGACTCCTACGCCCCAGCCGCACCACTCTTTCGCCCGGTGCCGCGACGGCCCCGCTCCCGGTGTCCGGTGGCGTGCGCCCCGCCCCGGCCGGTGTCACCGCGGGGGACACCGGCCGGGACGGGGCGCGCCGTGATCAGTCGAGGTGGTAGCCGTCGCCGTACACCTTCCAGTCCAGGGGCGGTCGGAGGTCCAGGTTGCCCTCGCGGAGGAAGACGCGCTGGGCGGTGTCGACGCGGCTGGTGTCGCTGTGCGCCTCCTCCTGCCGCATCGCCCACACGCGTGCGTCGAGGAAGGCGTCGAGGTACGCCGTCTCGTCGCCGCCCTGGGCCGGGGTCCTCGCCCCGGCCAGCGCGCGCCGGCGGATGCAGCCGAAGCCGGCGTCACCGCCCTCGCCGTGCATGACCATGGCGTCGTAGTAGGCGAACTGGCCCAGGGCGCGCAGGCCGTCGGCCTTGGCACGGCGGACGGCCGGATCGAAGCAGACGCGGTCGCGTTCGTCGTCCTGCGCCTGCCGGAACACCGTGTCCCGGGCCGCCTCGCGCCAGTCCCGCGGGTAGTCCGGGTCGAGGCCGGCGTGGGAGTCGCCGCCGTCGACCGCCCGCAGGGCGGGCAGGTACCCGGCGAGGACGTTGCCCGGTCTGCGGGCGGCGTACAGCTCGACGAGGTCGAGCATGTCGCCGGTGCCGGAGCAGAAGCCGATGATGCCGGCGGTGTAGCCGCGGCCGTCGCCGATGTCCTCGATGTAGCGATACTGGGCCTTCCAGTCGAGCGAGGAGTTCTCCGCGCTCGACACCAGCTTCATGGCGATCTCCTTCTTCGCCGGGTCGTCGAGCCCCACCGGCCCGCGGGGGCCGAGGGCGGCGGACGCCGAGGGGGAGGCGAGGAAGGGGGTCGCCGTCATGACGGCGAGGAGGGCGAGGACCCTGCGGCGGGCGGCGGCCGTCCGGAGGGCCGGACCCCGCGCGCCCGGGGGTGTGTGCACCACGGTGACTCCAGTGGGGGGTGGAGGGTGGGTGGAGAGGGGGTTTTCGCGCTGCGACCGACAGGAAGGTTTCCTATCAAGTCCGGTCGCACGGGGTAACCCCCGCGGAGGAGGATTCGTGCGATCGGACGAGCCTCTCGGCTCGGCGCCTCGTCACCCCGCCGCCCCGTCGCCCGCTCGGGCCTCAGGGGGCGCCGGGCGCGTCCCCCCACCAGTCGAAGCGACGGGCGCCGCCGGGCCGTTCCTTGTAGAGGGCCCAGCCGCCGGGGCCGTAGCGGCCTATCTCGGTCGTCAGCGCCACCTCGTGCAGGTCGCTGTCCGGGCGGTCGGTGACGTCCAGGAGCAGCCCGTCCAGCGGGCCGCCCACCAGCTCCGCGTACTCGCGGTCCGGGCGGGGTGCCGCATCCTCGTGGTCGGCGCCGTAGACCCGGCCCCGCATGAAGTCAGCCTCGTCCATGACCAGCAGCTTCGCATCCGTCACTGACAACGGCCCGTCGAGCCGTCGGCGGCCGGACCGCCCTTCGGCCAAGGCGATGGCCGAAAAGCGCCGAGCACGGGCATTTCGCCCCCACGGCGGGTATGCATCCGGTCCTGGCACATCGCGGGGTACGGGGTGGGGGGTGCCGGCCCTGGGGACACGCAGGGGACAGCGAGCGTCGGCGGGCGGGTCCCGGCGTGCCCGGCGGCGGGCCGTGCGGGAACTGCGCGCGTCGGGACGCCACGGGCCGCGGTTGCGCGAGGTGCTGCCCGGCCTCACCGTGCTGGCCGCCGTCGTGTGCGGGGCGGCCGCCGGGCTGGCGCTGGCCGGCCGGGCCGTCGGCCCGTGGGTCCCGGCCCTGGCGCTGACGGTGCTCGGCGTGGTCGCCGTCGTCGCGCTGCGGCGGTCCCGGCGCCCGGCACGGCGGCGTCACGGCTACTACACCGCCGAGGAGTTGGCGGATCTGGACCAGCCGGGGCTGATGGTCGCGGTGGCGCGGATGCTGCGGCGGGACGGCTGGCGGGTGCTGCCGCCGTCCGCGCACGACGCCGTCCACCTCGCCGCCCGCGACCGGCGGGGCCGGCTGCTCGACGTGTCGTTCCGGCCGGTGGCCGAGCCGCTGCCGGACGAGGAGGACGCCTGCTCGTGCCGGTCGCGGTGGAGGTCCGCCCGTTCGGTACGGCTCGTGGTGCACCGCGGCACGTTCTCGCACCGCGACGAGGTGTGGGCCGCGCGCCAGGGGGACGTCCGCCTTCTCGACGGCGCCCGCCTGCTGCTGTGGGCGGGCGGCACCCCGCTGGCCGAGATCACGGGCCTCGGCACCCCGGCACCGCGACGCCGCGCCTGAACCGCACCGCCGCACCGGAGCTGAGGGACCGTCCGCACCGCCGCACCGGAGCCGAGGGACCGTCCGCGGCGCCGCGCCGGAGCCGGCGGTACGCGCCGCCGCGCCGGGGTCGGCCGGGCAGCCGGCCGGCCCCGGGTGTGCGGCACGCCCCCGACGGCCGGCGTGGGGCTCCGGCGGCCGGCGGACGGGGCCCCGATGTGCGGGGCCCGGGCCGGCGCGCCCCGCCCCGCTCCCGACGAGAGACCCGGCGGGCGGCCGGGCCCATGGCGGGCCGGCGGCGGCCCGGTGGTCAGGCGTTCGTCGTCGGCACCGGGGACGGCCGTCCCCCCTCCTCGTCGGCACCGGCACCGGCACCGGCGGCGGCGGCATCGGTGTCGGGGTCCGCGTCGGTGCGGGGCGGCGTGCCGTGCGGTCGCGCGGCCGGGGCGTCCTTGCGGGGCACCAGCCGCAGGAGGAAGGGGACGCGTCCGGCGGCGACCGGGCCGAGGACGGCCAGGACGAGGACGTATCCGGCGATGAAGGGGGCGAGGCGGTCGTCGAGGCCGGCGCCGGCGGCCATGGCGGCGAGGATCAGCGCGAACTCGCCGCGGGCCAGCAGGGTGGTGGCGATGTTGACGGCGGGTTCGGGGCCGTAGCCGTACAGGCGGGCGGCGATCAGGCCGGCCGCCACGTTCATGACGACGGTCAGCGTGACGGCGACGGCCACCGGGACCAGGACGACGGCGAAGTCGCCGGGGTCGATGGCCAGTCCGAAGGCGAAGAAGAAGATCGCCGCGAAGGCGTCCCTGAGGGGGTGCACCAGTCGGCGGATGCGGGGCGCGGAGGGGGTCCCGGCGAGGATGAGACCGACCATGAAGGCGCCGATGGCGTCGGCGACGCCCAGGAGTTCGGAGACGCCGGCCACCAGGACCGCGGCGCCGAGGAAGCTGATGACGAGGAGTTCGTCGTCGCGGACGTGGATCAGGCGGCCCACCAGCCGGGTCCCGTAGCGGGCCGCGGCGGCCAGCGCCAGCAGGAACGCGAAGGCCCTGCCCACCTCCAGCAGGACCGCCACCGCCCCGTGCGCGCCGCCGATCACGGGCTGGAGGGCGGCGAGGTACAGCGCCAGGAAGATGTCCTCGACCACGATGACGCCGAGGATCAGCCGGGTCTCCGGGCGGCCCAGCCGCCCCAGGTCGATGAGGATCTTGGTGACGATGGCGGAGGAGGAGATGCCCAGCACGCCCGCGAGAACGAGGGCCTCCCGCGCGCCCCAGCCGAGCGCGAACCCGAAGCCGAGGCCGGCGCCGACGTTCAGCAGCAGGTAGCTGCCGCCCGCGAGGGCCAGCCGCCGTCCGCCTTTCCTCAGGTCGTCGAGGTGGAACTCGAGACCGAGGTAGAACAGCAGCAGGACCAGGCCGAGCGCCGAGAGCATCTCGAAGTCGTGCGCGTCCTCGACGATCACCAGTCCGGGGGTGTGCGGGCCGAGGAGGATGCCCGCGAGGGTGAAGAGCGGGATGGTCGGCAGGCCGATCCGGTTGCCCAGGCGGGCGAGGAAGGCCGCGGCGAGGAAGGCGCCGCCGAGGGCGAGCAGCGTGTCAGCGTGTCCCATGCGTCACCTCCCCGCCGCGGAGGGGGAGTCTGATCGATCGTGTGTGACGGGGATGGATGGGCGGTCCTCCTCGGGGTCCCGGGGTGCGCCCGTGCGGCGCCTCCGGCCTCCCCACCGTCGCACGCGGCCGGTGCCGCGGACCATCGGGTCCGACACCCATTCCGGTCCGGACGGGCCCCGCGCTCCCGCCCGGACGGGCCCCGGGCCCGATGGGGTCCGGGGCCCGTCCGGCCCGGGTCAGGGAGTGAGCTGCCAGCTCCGGATGTAGCCGACGTCGATCGCCGCGAGGTCCCGCACGCGCAGCTTCCACGTGCCGTCCACGGGCTGGGCGGAGGCGTCGACGACGAAGGTCTGGTCGACGTTGTCGGCGGCGCCGCCGCTGCGGTTGAGCAGCCGGTAAACGGTGCCGTCGGGGCCGACCAGATCCACCGTCAGGTCACCGCGGTAGGTGTGGACGATGTCGACGTGCACCTCGGTGGCCGGGGAGGCGTTGCCGCCGCGGCCGCCGATGGTGATCGAGGACTCCACGGCGGCGCCCGCGTCGGGGATGTCGACGCGGGTGGCGTCGGCGTAGACGTGGGCCACCCGCCAGTCGAAGCCCACCGTGGCGGAGGCTCCGGTGGCGTCGGTGACGGTCACGGTGACCGGGGCGGTGCCGGTGGTGGTGGGCACGCCGGAGATCAGTCCGGTGTCGCCGACGGCCAGGCCGTCGGGGAGTCCGTCGGCGGTGTAGGTGAGGGCGGAGCCGCTGTTGGTGGTGTAGGCGTCCACCTGGAGGGAGACCGCCTGGCCGACGCCGCTGGTCTGGTCGGCGATCGGGGCGACGTTGACGCCGAGGGCGATGCGGTTGCCGACGTTGACGGCGGCCCAGGCGTCGGCGACGGCGAGGTGGGCGGGGCTGTAGGCGCCGAAGAGGTCGGCGGCGGCCTGGAGGGTGGCGGTGCGGGCGCCGGCGTAGTTGGTGGAGGAGGTCATGTACGTGGTCAGCGCGCGGTACCAGACGGCGGCGGCGTTGTCGATGCCGATGCCGGTGACGGCCTGTCCGTCGTAGGTCGGGCTGTCGTAGGCGACGCCGTTGACGGTCTTGGCGCCGCTGCCCTCGGACAGGAGGTAGAAGAAGTGGTTCGCGGGGCCCGAGGAGTAGTGGACGTCGACACTGCCGAGGGTGGAGCTCCAGTAGTCGCGGGAGTCGCCGTCCTTGGAGGGTTTGTCCATGTGACGCAGCGGGGTGCCGTCGCCGTTGATGTCGATCTTCTCGCCGACGAGGTAGTCGGGGACGTCGGCGTCGAGGCCGGCGTGGAACTCGACCGCGGCGGCGAAGATGTCGGAGGTCGCCTCGTTGAGGCCGCCGGACTCTCCCGAGTAGGTCAGGTTCGCGGTGGCGCTGGTGACGCCGTGGCTCATCTCGTGGGCGGCCACGTCGAGCGAGGTCAGCGGGTGGGTGTTGCCGGAGCCGTCGCCGTAGGTCATGCAGAAGCAGCTGTCCTGCCAGAAGGCGTTGACGTAGTTGTTGCCGTAGTGGGCGCGGCTGTAGGCGGCGACGCCGTCGCCCCGGATGCCGTTGCGGCCGTGCACGTCCTTGTAGTAGTCCCAGGTGGCGGCGGCGCCGAAGGCCACGTCGACGCCCGCGGTCTGGCGGTCGCCGGGTGTGCCGTCGCCCCAGACATCGTTGTCGTCGGTGAAGAGGGCGCCGGTGCCGGAGGTGCCCTGGTTCAGGTCGTACGTGCGCTGCCCCGCGCGGTCGCCGTCGAGCAGCTGGTACGTCGATCCGGACAGGGTGCTGCCGACGGTGACCGTGCCGTTGTACTGGCCGGTGCCGCTGCCGGTGTGCACCTGTTCGGAGACCTGGATCTCCTTGCCGGAGGCCGCGTCGGTGACGACGTGGAGTTCGCTGGGCGTGCCGTCCCGCTGGACGCCCTCGACGACCGACTCCCAGGCGAGGACGGCCCTGTCCTCGCCGGCCCAGACCACCAGGCGCGGGGCCCCCTCGGCCGCGGAACGCGTGATGTCGGCCTCGCGGGCGGCCGCCAGCGCCTTGCCGCCGGCCTTCGCGGCGGACAGCTTCGGGGTGAGCGACGGCACCGCGAGGGCGGCCTCGCTCGCCCGGGAGACGGTGGTGCGGCCGCTCCGGAGGTGGACGACCAGGTCGCCGCCGAGAACGGGCAGTCCGGCGTAGGTGCGTTCGTAGCGGGTGTGGGTGGTGCCGTCGGCGTCCTGGACGACGTCCTTGACGACGAGTTTCTCGCGGGTGCCGAGGTCGAGGCGCTGGGCGGTGGCGCCGGCCGCGGCCTGGGCGCTCCGGACGAGCGCGGCCCGCCGGGCGGGCGGGAGCACGGCCGGCGCGGCGCCGGCCCGCGGGGTGGCGGCGAGGGTGGCGGGACCCGGGTCGGCGGGGGCCGCCGCGGCGGGGAGCGCGGGCGCGCCGAGGGCGAGCAGGGTGCCGACGGCGGTGAGGGCGAGGGCGGCGGCGTGTCTGCGCCGGTGGGCAAAACGGGGTCGCCGGGACAACGGCTTCTCCTTCTGCGACGGTCGGCCCGTCGTGCGGGCCGAGGTGGGGGCGGACCGGCGGGGTGGGCACGGTCCGGAACGCGCGCACGGCAGGGCGGGTGCGGTGTGCGGGCGTCCGTCGGGTGGCGAAGGGTGGGGGTGGAGTGGGGGGCGGGGTGGGATGTCACCCCTGAGAGGCGTGAAGGAAGGGTGAACGTTCGGCAGCAGCGTGGCACCCACCTCACAGTTTTGTCATGGGAATGCCAATACAACGGCTTGAATTCGCCTTGGTGCGAAGGGAGTTGGAGATCCTGGCACTCTTTTTCGGCCGGACGCGAAGGGCGTCCGGGGCGTACCCGGGGCGGGGGCCCGGGGTGGGTTTCCGGCGTGCCGCGGTACGCCGTCGGCGGCGCCCGCACGCTGCCGCTGAGCCGTTCGAGTGGTCCCGGTCGGCTCGCCGTCGTAGCGTCGGTGGAGAACCTCCACGGGACGCGGGGAACAGCCGGGTCCCGAGACGGGCGGGAGCGGTCATGCACGGACACAGGACGACGAGGACGGCGGCGCTGCTCTGCGCGGCACTGGGACTCACCGCGGCGGTCGGGACGGCCTCGGCCGCGCCCGCCGCGTCACCACCCGCCGACCGGCCCGTCGCGCGCCGGAGCGCGCCCCCCGTCCTGGTCGACTGCTTCCAGCACCCGCAGGTGCGGCCCGACGACTTCGTACTGGCCTGCGGCGACGGCAACAGCCGCCTCGTCTCGCTGAAGTGGGTCCGGTGGGACGACAGGTCGGCGAAGGCCAGGGGCGTCAACGTCGTCAACGACTGCAAGCCCTACTGCGCGGCCGGCACCTTCCGCTCGTACCCGGTGGTCGTACGGCTGGACAGGGCGCAGTCGTGGGAGAAGGACCCCGCAACGGAACGCTACGGCCGCATCACCCTGGAGTACCCGGCCCAGCGGCCGGAACAGTTCGCGAAGGTGATGACCTACCCCCTGTGGGACTGAGCGGGGTCCCGCACGGGACGGGCTCCCCCCGCGGGTCCGGCCGCGCCGCGGTGTCCCTCACCCGGCCGCGGTGAGGCCCGCGGCCGTCGCCGCGCCGAGTTCCCAGCAGGCCTCCACGTCCGCCTTGCCGGGTTCCCCGGTGACGGTCACGGGTTCGGCGGTACGCCGCCAGCCGAGGCCGGTCGTGACGGCCTCGATGCCGCGCACGGCGCCCGTGACGTCGTTGCCGCCGTGCACGTAGTAGGCGAAGGGCCGGCCGCGGGTGGCGTCGAGGCAGGGGTAGTAGACCTGGTCGAAGAAGTGCTTGAGGGCGCCGGACATGTAGCCGAGGTTGGCCGGCGTGCCCAGCAGGTAGCCGTCGGCGGCCAGGACGTCGGAGGCGGTGGCGGCGAGGGCGGCCCGGCGGACGACGCGGACCCCCTCGATCTCCGGCGCCGTCGCGCCCCGGACGACCGCTTCGAGCATCGCCTGGCAGTTCGGCGAGGGCGTGTGGTGAACGATCAGCAAAGTGGCCACGGCATCGAACCCTGCCCGCTCGGGAGGCCCGCCGCAAGCGACGTCCGCACCGGGCGCCCCACCGGCCCTCGCACCGGGGCGACGGCCGCGGCGCCGACGCGATCCGGACGGGACCGTGCGGCCCCGGCGCGGCTGCCCCTCCCCCGCTTCGGCTCCCCCGTCCCGTCTCCCGTCGCGCCCCCGCCCCGTCCCGGGACGCGCGTGGGGCACGAGACGCACGAGACGGTCGGATTCCGCACCGCGTGCGATCAAAGGGCGGCACGCATCAGCACGTTCCGGTTCTCTCTGCGCCAGTCCCGGAAGCCGTCACCCTTCCCGGCGACCCCCTCCGTACGGTCGGAACACGAACGGGGCCGGAGGAGCCCGGTCCCGTGCAACCGGCAGGAGGACCGCCATGGCGAATGTGGAAATCTCCCTCAAGGAGACGATGACCTCGATCGAGGGGGCGCTGGGCGCGGCCGTCGTGGACTACACCAGCGGCATGGCCCTGGGCACCATGGGCGGCGGCAAGGACCTCGACCTGGCCGTCGCCGCCGCGGGCAACACCGACGTGATCCGGGCCAAGGTCCGCACGATGGAGCACCTCGGTCTGAAGGGCGAGATCGAGGACATCCTGATCACCCTCGGGAGCCAGTACCACCTCATCCGGCTGCTGAAGGGGCGGCAGGGCAGCGGACTGTTCCTCTACCTCGTCCTGGACCGCGAGCGGTCCAACCTGGCGATGGCGCGTCACCAGCTCAAGCGCATCGAGACGGACCTCGAGGTGTAGCCCATTTCGCGACCTGCGGCTTCGCACGCCCGTGAATTGAAAATTTCTTCATCTCGACACATCCACATCAGTGCATCACCGGGGCGTGCGGAGCCCGCAGTCACCAGGATCGTGACGGACGCAGGACCCCGAGAGCGGCAGGGAGCGAGCGATTGACCATGCAGGTCCCCCTCTACCAGGCCAAGGCCGAGTTCTTCCGCATGCTGGGGCACCCGGTGCGGATCAGGGTCCTCGAACTGCTTCAGGGCGGGCCCGTCGCCGTGCGGGACCTGCTCAGCGAGATCGAGATCGAACCGTCCAGCCTCTCCCAGCAGTTGGCCGTGCTGCGGCGGTCCGGGATCGTGGTGTCGATCCGGGAGGGCTCGACGGTCAGCTACGCGCTGGCCGGCGGCGACGTCGCCGAACTGCTCCGCGCGGCCCGCCGGATCCTGACCGAACTGCTGGCCGGGCGGAACGAGTTGCTCGCGGAGCTGCGGCAGTCGGATCCGTCGGCGGCGTCGGATCCGACGGCGCCCGCGGTTCCGGCGGCGTCATCGGGTCCGTCGGTCCCCTCGGCGCGGCCGCTGCCCGTTCCGCAGGGCGGCTCGCGGCTGCCCTGACGGCCGGCGGGGCCGAGCGGGACACCGAGCGCGCACCGCGTCTCCGGCCGCCGCGGCCTCGGTCGTACGGCGGCCGGAGACGCGGACCGGGCAGGCCGGGCGGGCGGGCTCGGGTCCTTCCCGCGTCCAGCGTTCCGGACGCGAGCCGGGCGGGCCGAGCGGCCTCGGATCTTTCCCGCGTCCCGGACGCGGGCCTCCGGACGTGGCCCGCCGTTCGCGTACGCCTCTGCGTACCGGGCGAGGTGGTGGTCCTCGCCGCGTGCACCAGCCGCGCCGAACGGCCGTGCGGGCCTCGAACGGACCGCACCCGAACGCCACCGCTCGCCACCCCTTCCGCCACGGAGGGACATCCACCAGCATGCATGTGCCGAGTCTGCGTGCGGCCGACGGCCGGGCCCCGGTGCCGGTGGCGCCCTCGCGCGCCGGCTCCGGGCGGACTCGGACGGAGTCGGACGGAGTCGGACGATGAGTCACGGTATGGGGGCGCGCGGCGTGGAGTGGCTGGCCGCCGCCTCGACGGACCCGCGGAACTGCAAGCGGGAGTGGGACCAGGGCCACGGCATCGCCCTGCTGGAGGCGGGCCGCTACTGGGACGTGCTGAGCGTGCCCGAGCGCCTGGGGCTGCTCACCCTGGACCTGCTGTGGCAGCCGTCGCTGCCGGTGCCGGGGCCGACCCTCGTGGACACCGCGGCCCACCGGATCGGCTTCTTCCTGCCGCCGGACCCGGCGAGCCGCTGGGTCGGCGAGGGGCTGCGGCAGGCGGGCCGGGGCTCCTGGGTCGCGGTGCCCCCGCCGTACCGCCCGGCCCGGTTCCTGGAGTGGCTGGTCCCGCCGGACGGATCGGGTGCGCTGCACTCCCCCGGCGCCCTGGAACTCGCGCTGCGGCAGGCCAACGGCACCATGGCCGTCCTCACCCCGCGGCACGGCGCGTAGCGCGTCACGGCCCCCGGACCGAGCCCGGCGCCGACCCCGTGAACGGGACCACGGCCGGGCTCCCGCCGGGCCGCCCCCGTGACGGGAGCCCGGCGGAGGACGTCCCCCGCGCGTCGGGCCGGGCGGGCACGGTCCGGCCGCGGACACGCCGCTCCGCGACGGGACGGGCGCGGAGCGGTACCGCGCAGCCAAGGGCCCCGCGGGGCGGGCGCGGAGGCGGCCGTGCGGTTCGCCGTCGACACCTTCGGCGGTCTGGACCTGGCCGTGAACAACGCGGGCATCGGCGGTCCGAGCGCGCCGACCGGCGAGTACGACATCGCGGCGTACGACCGGGTCGTGCGCACCGACCTCGACGGCGTCTTCTCCTCGATGCGTCACGAGCTGCCCGTCATCGAGGCGGCCGGCAAGGGCGGCGCCATCGTCGACGTGGCCTCCGTCCTCGGCTCGGTGGCCTTCGCCGGCTCGCCCGCCTACGTGGCCGCCAAGCACGGCGTGGTGGGCCTGACCAGGTCGGCCGCCGCCGAGTACGCTGCGAAGGGCATCCGCGTCAACGCGGTCGGCCCCGGCTTCATCGAGACGCCCCTGCTCGAGGGCATGGAACAGGCGGCCTACGACGGTCTCGTCGCCCTGCACCCGGCCGGCCGCCTCGGCCGCTCCGAGGAGGTCGCCGAGCTGATCGTCTTCCTGCTGTCCGACCGCGCCTCGTTCGTCGCGGGCGGCCACCACCTGGTCGACGGCGCCTACACGGCCGTCTGAACCCGGAACGACGCAACGACGGAACGACGGAACGACGGAACGACGGAAAACCGAAAAAGAGGAACGGCACAAGGAGTCAGGTCATGAAGGCACTTCAGTACCGCGCGATCGGCGCCCCTCCCGAGGTCGTCACCGTCCCCGACCCCGAACCGGGGCCCGGCCAGGTCCTGTTGAAGGTCACGGCGGCCGGGGTGTGCCACTCCGACATCGCGGTGATGAGCTGGCCCGCGGAGGGCTTCCCCTACGAGCTGCCCCTGACCCTCGGCCACGAGGGCGTCGGCACGGTCGCCGCGCTCGGCGCCGGGGTGAGCGGGGTGCGCGAGGGCGACGAGGTCGCCGTCTACGGGCCCTGGGGCTGCGGGACGTGCGTCAAGTGCGCGGAGGGCAAGGAGAACTACTGCCTGCGCGCCGACGCCCTCGGCATCCGGCCGCCCGGCCTGGGTTCGCCCGGCGCGATGGCGGAGTACCTGCTGGTGGACGACGTGCGCCACCTCGTGCCGCTGGCGGGCCTGGACCCGGTCGCGGCCGTGCCGCTGACGGACGCCGGACTCACGCCGTACCACGCGATCAAGCGGGCGCTGCCGCGGCTGGTGCCGGGGTCGACCGCGGTGGTCATCGGCGCCGGCGGACTCGGGCACGTCGCCGTGCAGCTGCTGCGCGCGCTGACGCCCGCACGGGTCGTCGCGCTGGACGTGAGCGAGGACAAGCTGCGTCTGGCGCGCGAAGTGGGCGCGCACGAGGCGGTGCTGTCGGACGCCGGGGCCGCCGACGCGGTGCGGGCACTCACCGGCGGCCTGGGCGCCGAGGCGGTCTTCGACTTCGTCGGCGCGGAGCCCACGGTGCGCACCGCGGGAGCCGTCGCGGCCGTGGAGGGCGAGGTGGCGATCGTCGGCATCGGCGGTGGCGCGCTGCCGGTCGGTTTCGGCAGCCTGCCCTTCGAGGTGTCGGTGCACGCGCCGTACTGGGGCAGCCGTGGCGAGCTGGCGGAGGTGCTGGCACTGGCCCGCGCGGGAGCGGTGTCGGTGCACACCGAGACGTTCTCCCTCGACGAGGCGCCGCTGGCGTACGAGCGGCTGCACGCCGGACGGATCGACGGCCGCGCGGTGATCCTGCCGAACGGCTGACCGGACGCACGGCAGCGACCGGTCACTCCGGGACAGGGCCAACCCCCTTGCACCGCAAGGCAATTCCGACAGTCGGCACAGAAGCGAACAGACAGCGGACACTTTCGGCGCGGAGTCTCGCTCGACCGTGCGAAATCGAACGATGACAGTGTGTACTGTGCTGCGGGTGCCCGGTCCGCGTCTCCCGGGTCCACCCCTGTCCCGCCCTTCCCCGAAACACCGACCCTCCCTGGAACCGAATCGATGATCGAATTACCGGACCTGGTGGCCGGCGGCCTCGCCGCCGGCACACTGTCCGCGCTCGCCCTCGGCGGCGGGCTGCTGCGGTTACGACGGCGACAGACCCGGCAGCGGGCGGAGATCGCCGCCCTGCGCACCCGGCTCGACGGTTCCCAGAGGGCGTTCACCGCCGAGGTCGAGCACCTCGCGGCCCACCGGGTGCCCGCCGCCGCCCGGCAGACGGCCCATCCGCACCTGGCGGTGCCCGGCCCGCTCCAGCCGCTGACGGCCGGCACCCCGCTCGGCATCGCCCTGGAGAACGTGCTCGCGGCGCTCCGGTCCGAGGTGACCGCCCAGCGCACCCGGGTGGACGCGGCCGCCCAGGCCGGGATGCGCGGCGCCACCCGGGAGATCCAGGCGGCCCTGTACCGGCTCCAGGACGCCCTGCGGCAACTCCAGCAGCGTTACGACGACCCCGAGTTGGCGCAGACCCTGTTCCAGCTCGACCACGAGAACGAGCAGTCGCTGCGGCGCGCCCAGGTCGCCGCGGTGGTGTGCGGGGCCTGGGTGGGGCTCGCCCGCGAGGAGTCGCACCTGGTGGACGCGGTCACCGGCGGCCAGGCGCGGCTCGCGGGCTACCAGCGGGTCGAGGTCCACAACCACCTGGAGCCCGGCACGGCCCTGGTCTCGCACGCCGTGGAGCCGGTCGCCATCATCGTCGCCGAACTCCTCGACAACGCGCTGCGGCACTCCGCGCCCGACACCGAGGTGGTGGTGAGCCTGGAGCACGTCCACCACGGGGTGTGCGTCACCGTCGACGACGCGGGCCTCGGCATGACCCGCGACGAACGCGACCGCGCCCAGCGGCTGGTGGCCGGCGACGCCCCCATCCTCCTGACCGACCTGGGCGACCCGCCGCGCATGGGCCTGGCCGCGATCGGCCGTCTCACCCGCCAGTTCGACCTGTCCGTCGACGTCTCGTCGGCCTCCCCCTACGGCGGGGTCCGCGCGGTCCTGCGGGTCGGCAGCCACCTGCTGAGCCGGCTCGACCCGGCGGACCGGCCCCCGGCCCCGAGTGCGCCGCGCACCACCCGCAGGTCCACCCCCGCCACCCCCGCCGCCTCCGCTCCGGCTCCCGCCCCGGCGCACGCCTACGGCACGGAGGACGCCGTACCGGACTCCCCCGGGCACCGCGCCCCCACGGACGAGGACGGGCTGCCGCGGCGGCGGCGCCGCACCCGCCCCGCGCCCGCCGTCCCCGCGCCCGGGCCGGCCGTGCCCGGGCCCGCGCGGCAGGCCCGGCGGCCGGAGGAGGCCGCGGCGGTGCTCGGCGCGCTCCAGACGGGCACCACGGCGGCGCGCGCCGGCGCCGCACCCGCGGGCGCCGCCCGGCCGACGGCCCGCGACACCGACCGCACCGACCGCACCGACCGCACCGACGACATCGACCACGAAGGGGGTGCGGCATGACCGGCCGCAACACGGGTGACACGGCATGGGTGCTGGAGCCGATCCTCCAGGTGCCGCACGTGGTGGCCGCCGTCATGCTGACCCGCGACGGGCTCGTGACGGGGTACACCGACGCGCTGTCGCAGCCGTCGGCGGAGCGGGTGGCCGCGATCACCAGCACCGTGCAGGGGGCGTGCCGGACCGCGGCGGCGGCGTTCGCCGACCGGGAGGGGGCCGAGGTGCGCCAGGTCGTCATCGAGTCCGACCACGGCTACGTGCTGATCGTGCCGACGGACCACGGCACCTGCGTCGCCGCGTACGGCGACGGCGAGGTGCGGCTGGACCTGCTGGCGCACCGGGTGCACTCGCAGGTGGCGCGACTGGGCGGGAAGGCCATGACGGCCGCGCCCCGGGGAGCCGACGACCGCACTCCGGCGTGACCGCTCGCCCGGCCGGCCGTCCCCTGGTTCCCGCGTACCTGTCGACCGGCGGGGTGGCCGGGCCCGGCCACCCGCGTCTGGAGCGGCTCTCGGTGCTCGCCCGCACCGGTGAGCATCCGCCGCCCGGCCTGCCCGCCGCCCAGCTCGCCCTGCTGGACGCCCTGGAGGAGGGCTCGCTGGCGGTGGTGGAGGCGGCGGCGCTGCTCCGGCTGCCGGTCTCCGCGGTCCGGGTGCTGGCGGCCGGGCTCGCCGACCGGGACCTGATCCACACCCGCGCGCCGATTCCGCCCGCCGACCGCTTCGACCCCGACCTGCTGAAGAGAGTGGCCGATGGCCTCCGCGCCCTCAAGCACGCCTGACCCCCGTCCCGCGGACCGCGCCGGAGAGGCGGGGCCCGGCGTCCCCGGCGCGGTCCACCAGCCCGACACCGCCCGTGACCTGGTGAAGATCCTGGTCGCCGGACCGTTCGGGGTGGGCAAGACGACCCTGATCGACTCGGTGTCCGAGATCCGCCCGCTGCACACCGAGGAACCCCTCAGCGAGGCGTCCGCGCAGGTGGACGACCTGGCCGGGACGCGGGACAAGGCCACGACGACCGTCGCCATCGACTTCGGCCGGATCAGCCTGCCCGGCGGGGTGGTCCTCTACCTCTTCGGCACCCCGGGACAGGAGCGGTTCCGGTCGCTGTGGGACGACATCGCCCACGGCGCGCTCGGCGCGCTCGTCCTGGTCGACAGCCGCCGGCTCGACGCGTCGTTCGGCGTGCTGGGCCTGGTGGAGGAGAGCGGACTGCCGTACGCCGTCGCCCTCAACGCGTTCCCGGACGCGCCCCTGCACCACGGCGAGGAGCGGCTGCGGCGCGCCCTGGACCTGGAGCCGTCCACCCCTTTGGTGACCTGCGACGCGCGGGACGCGGACTCCTCCGTCGACGCGCTGCTCGCGCTGGTCGACCATCTGATCGCCCGCGACCCGGCGGAGGCCCGGTGACCACCTATCCCCCGGACCGGCACGACTTCTCGCGTTCGGCTCCCGTGCGCCTGTGGGAGGACGGCTTCGCGTCGGACCCGCGGCGCCACTACGCCGCCCTGCGGGCCCAGGGCCCGATCGGCTGGGCGGAGTTGGCGCCCGGCGTGCCGGCGTACCTGGTCACGGACCGGCGGGCGGCGCTGGACGTGCTGCACGACGAGGAGACGTTCTCGCACGATCCGCGCGCCTGGGAGGGGACCGTCCCGGCGGACTCCCCGGTGCTCGGCATGATGCGGTGGCGGCCCAACGCCCTGTTCGCCGACGGCGCCGCGCACGTCCGCTACCGGACCACCCTCATCGACGTGTTCGACCTGGTGGAGCCGCACGACCTCCGGGCGCGGGTGCACCGTGCGGTGCGCCTGCTGGTGGACCGGATCGGTCCGCACGGCACGGCCGATCTCGTCGCGGACTTCTCGCGGCCGCTGATGGCGCTGGTCTTCAACGACCTGTTCGGGCTGCCGGACAGCGCCGGCGACCGGCTCGAGGCGGGTCTGGGCAAGATGATGGAGGGCGGTGCGCAGGCCGCCGAGGGCGAGGCGGAGTACGCCCGGTACGTCCTGGAGCTGATCGCGGCCAAGACCGGGCGGCCCGGCGACGACCTGCCCAGCCGGCTCCTCGGCCATCCCGCCGGACTCACCGGCGAGGAGGTCACCTGGCAGGTGTTCCTCACCCTCGGCGCCGGCTACGAGCCGACCGCGAACCTGCTGTCCAACACCCTGTCGCGGATCCTGGGCAACCCGCTCTACTACTCCACCCTCACCAGCGGCGCCCGCCCCGTCATGGACGCGGTGGTCGAGGTGCTGCACCACGAGACGCCCCTGGCCAACTACGGCATCTACTACGCGCGCCGGCCCGTCTCCTTCCACGGGGTGTGGCTGCGCGACGCCGTACCGGTGGTGGTGTCGTACGGGGCGCTCGGCCTCTTCGCCGAACGGGGAGCGGCAACGGACCGGCACCCCCACGACGCCTCGCACCTGTCGTGGGGCGCCGGACCGCACGCCTGTCCGGTGAAGCAGCACACGCTGCTGATCGTCACCGAGGCGATCGAGCGGCTCACCCAGTGGCTGCCCGACCTCGACCCGGTGCTGCCCCGCGAGCGGCTCTCCTGGCGGCCGGGCCCCTTCCATCGCTCCCTGACCGCGCTGCCCGTCCGCTTCAGCCCCCGCGCCACCGACCATCCGGGAGTTCCCTCGTGACCGTGACCGACCGCATCGTCCTCGACCCGTTCGGCTCCGACCCGCACGCCGAGAGCGCCCGGCTGCGCGCGCTCGGCCCGGTCGTGCCGATCGAACTGCCCGGCGGCATCCCCGCCTGGGCGCCCACGCGGTACGACACCCTCAGGGAGCTGATCCTCGACCCGCAGGTCAGCAAGGACCCGCGCCGGCACTGGCGGTTGTGGCCGGAACTGGGCGAACACCCCTCCTGGGGCTGGATCCTGGGCTGGGTCGGCGTGATCAACATGCTCTCCACCTACGGCGCCGACCACGCCCGGCTGCGGCGCCTGGTCGCGCCGAGCTTCACGCAGCGGCGCACCGAGTCGCTGCGGCGGCGGGTGG
This sequence comes from Streptomyces sp. NPDC031554, assembly GCF_055580685.1. NCBI lineage: Bacteria > Bacillati > Actinomycetota > Actinomycetes > Kitasatosporales > Streptomycetaceae > Streptomyces > Streptomyces sp. NPDC031554. The sequence continues at coordinate 227,901 of NZ_JBVIKX010000007.1, forward strand.
AGACGATCACGGCGGAGCTGCTGGACACCCTCGACCGGGGCGGGGACACGGTCGACCTCAAGGCCGCGTTCGCCCATCCCCTGCCGATGCGGATCATCTGCGAACTGTTCGGCGTGCCCGACGACATGCGCGAGGACCACGTCCGGCTGGTCGCCTCGATCATGGACACCACCGATCCCACCCCGGAGCACGCCGCGCGCGTCCAGGAGCGGATCGGCTCGGTCCTCGGCGGGCTCATCGCGTACAAGAGCGCGCACCCCGGCGACGACATGACCACCGAGCTGATCCGGGTGCGCGACGAGGAGGGCGACCGGCTCAGTGACGAGGAGCTGCTCTACACGCTGCTGCTGGTGATCGGCGCCGGGTTCGAGACGACCGTGAACCTCATCGGGAACGCCGTGGTGGCGCTGCTGGACGCGCCCGAACAGCTGGCGGCCGTGCGGCGCGGGGACGTCGGCTGGGACGCGGTGGTCGACGAGACCCTGCGGCTGCGCCCGTCGATCGCCACGCTGCCGCTGCGGTTCGCCGTCAGCGACCTGAAGGTGGGCGACGTGACGATCCCGGCCGGGGACGCCATCGTCACGACGTACGCGGCGGCCGGCGTGGACCCGGCGCACTACGGCGCGGACGCGGAGGTCTTCGACGCGGCGCGCCGGGCGGACGACCACCTGTCCTTCGGGATCGGCGTGCACCGGTGCATCGGCGCTCCGCTGGCCCGGATGGAGGCGCTCACCGCGCTGCCCGCCCTGTTCGACCGGTTCCCCGGGCTGCGGCTGGACACGGACGCCGGAAAGCTGGAGCAGGTGGCGTCGTTCATCGCGAGCGGCTGGCAGGAGATCCCGGTCCGGCTGCGCGGCTGACCGCGCTCGGGAGGGGGACGGCATCACGGCGGGGGCGGCATCGCGGGGGCGCGACCAGTCCCCCGTGCCGGTCGCGCCCCCGCGGCACGTCGAACCTACGTGCCGGGCGCGCCGCCTGTGAATCGTGCCGGTGCCCGCTCCCGGCGCCCGAGGGCTCACCTGTGCACAGGTGCGTCCGGATGGCCCGATTACGCCTGGTGGCGGTCGGGGTGCGGGGCGGCCTGCGGGTCGGCGTGCAGGCGGGGCGGGCCGAGGGCCCCGGTCGCGAGGTGGGCGAGAACGACCTCGTACAGGTCGCTGCCGGCGGCGAGGAGCCGGCGTTCGAGGACGGGTTCGGCGCCGCGGACGTGCTCGCGGACCGTCTGGGCGTGCACGCCGAGGAACTGGGCGGCCCGTTCGGCGTTGCCACCGGCGGCGATCCAGGCGCGCAGGGTCCCGCGCAGGTCGCGGCCGTCGGCGTCGAGGCGGGCGAGCAGGCCGTGGGCCCAGGTGCGCAGCGCGGGCCCGGTGAGCAGGTCGCCGAGGCGGGCGGGCGCGCCGGCACGGGGACGGCGGTCCTCGACCGGGCAGGCCTCGGTGTTCAGGGCGAGGTGCACGGCGGCGCGGACGGCCAGGTCGGAGAAGTCCGCGCCGAGGAGGTTCTCCACGCGTTCCATGCGCGCGCGGACGGTGTTGCGGCTGACGCCGAGCACCTTCGCCGCGCTGACGGCGGTGAACTCCAGCCCGAGCCGGGTGGTGGCGAGGAGTTCGGCGCGGGTGTGGTGGGCGAGGGTGTCGAGGGGGCGCAGCAGGCGGGTGGTCCAGGCGCCCAGCGCGGCGGGGTCCATCAGCCGCTCGGGGTGGGTGCGTTCGGCGTAGACGGCCGTCTTGTCGGGGCGGAAGCGGGCGACGGCGAGCGCGCTGACGGCCTGGCCGTAGGCAGCGGCGGTGTGGGCGAGGCTCTGGCGGGCGCTGCCGCCGAGGAAGGTGTCGCGCCGCCGGTGGCACAGGGCGCGCAGGTCGGCGCCCGCGGTGTCGCGCGGGGTCACCACGATGACGTGGGCGTCCTCGGCCGGGCAGCGCACGACCAGGCTCTGCTCACGGGTGGCCTCGATGCAGGCCTCGGCCAACCGGTCCCGGTCCGCGGGACGGCTCTCGACGACGTAGACGCACGCGGTGTCGGTGTCGAGGAGGCCGGGCCACAGGCCCGCGGCGACCCTGCGGGCCGCGCTCGTGTCCTCGACCATGAGCAGTTGGAGGATGGCCAGGCGCAGGTCGGAGGTGGCCCGCGCGAGGCGGTGTCCGGTGGCGGTGGTGCGCTGGGCGCGCAGCAGGAGTTCGAGGGCGGCGGCCGTGTGGGTGACGATGTCGGCGGCGCGCCGGTCGAAGGGCGCGGTCCGGGCGACGGCGAGCACTCCGGCCGCGGCGGGCGGCGGCAGTTCGACGCGGATCATCCGCAGGTGGCGGCCGTCGCCCTCCCAGGAGGCGGAGGCGAGACGGCCGGTGAGGATGTCCGTCACCAGGGCCTCGTCGAGCGGCGCGGGCGATCCCGCGAGGGGGGTGCCGTTCTCGTCGCGCAGGGAGACGGTCGCGTCGACGGTGGCGCCGAGCCAGCCGACGATCCTGGCGACGTCGCGTCCGGCGGGACGCAGGTGGTCCAGCAGTTCCTGCGCCCACGTCGAGTCGGCGTGGTCCGTCACCGCCGCACCCGTGGGGCGGTGCTCGTCGTCCCGGCCGGTCATGTCGGCGCACTCCTCGTCCCTCACGGCCCCCTGGGCCGAACCCGTCATATCGGTCGGGGACGTTACCTCACCGACGCCGGCACCGACCCGGACCGTGTCCGCCGCCGCCCACGGCCGGCCGGAGCGGGCCAGGTGGGACGCGGCCGGGCGGGACGCGGCCGGGGTGGTCCGGGCCGGGCGGGACGAAGCCGAGTGGGACGGACGAGGCAGGCCAGGGCGGGACGGGCCCGGGGTGCGGGACGGACGGGACGGACGGGACGGACGGGACGGACGGGACGGACGGGACGGACGGGACGGACGGGACGAAGCCGAGCAGGACAAGCGAGCCGGGCAGGCCGAACAGGGCGGGCGGGACGAGGCCTGGGGGCGGAACGGGGCCGGGCCGGGCAGGACGGGCCGGGCAGACGGGCCGGGCAGACGGGCCGGGCGGGGGCGCGCGCTCGCCCCCGCGCAGGGGTGACGCCCGGCGCGCGGGCGACGCGCCGCGATCCGCCCCGCCGGTACGGCACCGGGACGGATCGCGGCGTGTGCCGGTCGTGTCAGTGGGCGGAGGCGGAGGACCTGCCGCCCAGACCCGCGGCGGCCACCACCGCGCCGGCCAGGCACAGCAGGCCCGTGACCAGGGAGGCCGCGTGCAGGCCGTTCATGAAGGCCTGGCCACTGCCTTCGAGCACGGCCGCCCGCAGCTGCTCCGGCATGTCCGCGGAGACGGGGGCGACGCCCATGGCGACCGCGTCCTCGGCCTCGCCGAGCCGGGCCGCCGTGGCCGCGGGGACTCCGGCCCGGGTGAGTTCGCCGCCGAGCGTGGCGCCGACCTCGGCGCTGATCACGGAGACCAGGACGGAGGTGCCGAGGGCGCCGCCGATCTGGAGCGTGGTGGCCTGCAGGCCGCCCGCGACCCCGCCGTCCCGGACCGGGGCGTTGCCGACGATGGCGTCCGAGGAGGCGGCCAGCACCATGCCGACGCCGAGGCCGAGCGCGACGAACGGCGGCCACATGGTGGCGTAGGAGGAGTCCGTGGACCAGGTGAGCAGGCCGAAGCAGGCGGCGGCCTGGAGGGTCATGCCCAGCGGCATGCAGAAGCGGGCGCCGAAGCGGCCGGTGAGGGCCGCGCCGAGCGGGGAGGCGACCAGCGAGGCGAGGCTGAGCGGGAGGGTGCGCACACCGGCCTCGACGGGGGTGTGACCGCGCACGTTCTGCAGGTACAGCATGATGAAGAAGATCGCGCCGAGCAGCACGAAGAAGTTGAGCGCGGTGATGACCGCGCCGACGGTCAGCGAGCGGCTGCGGAACAGCCGCATCGGCAGCAGCGGGTGCTCGACGCGGGTCTCGTACCAGCCGAAGACGGCGAGGAGGAGGAGCCCGGCGAGGAGGGCGCCCCAGGTGCCCGGAGAGGTCCAGCCCCAGGTCTCCCCCTTGACGACGCCGAGGACGAGGACGATCAGGCCGACGGCGAGCAGCAGGACGCCGGGGACGTCGAAGCGGTGGTGTCCGGTGGAGTTCCGCGACTGCGGCAGCACGAGGGCGCTGAAGGCGAACGCCACGACACCGATGGGCAGGTTGACGTAGAAGACCGACTCCCAGCTGACGTGCTCGACGAGCAGGCCGCCCACGATCGGGCCGAGGGCGGTGGAGACGGCGGAGACCATGGCCCAGATGCCGACGGCCATGCCGAACTTCTTCGGCGGGAACACCGCCCGCAGCAGCCCCAGGGTGTTGGGCATGAGCAGGCCGCCGAAGACGCCCTGGAGGGCGCGGAAGACGATCACGCCGGTGATGGAGCCGGACAGTCCGATGGCGACCGAGGAGACGGCGAAGCCGGCGACGCCGACGAGGTAGAAGGTGCGCCGGCCGAAGCGGTCGCCGAGTTTGCCGCCGAGGATCAGGGTGGCGGCCAGGGCCAGCAGGTAGGAGTTGGTGACCCACTGGAGGTCGGCGGTGGAGGCCTGGAGGTCGCGGCCGATCTCGGGGTTGGCGATGGCGACGACGGACGCGTCCAGCTGGACCATGAACAGGCCGAAGGCGACCGCGCAGAGGGTGAGCCAGGGGTTGGAGCGGAAGCGGCCGGTGGCCGACGGCGGCGCGGCGGCGCGCGCGGGCGCGCCGGAGTGATCCACGGTGGTGGACGGCATGGAGGAGCCTTCTCTGTGTACGGGGATGGTGTGACGGGGTTCCGCGCAGGGGTGGGTGCGGGTTCGCCGAGGAAGCCGAGGAAAGGGGCGGCACCCGCCGGGGACGCGGACCGGCGGCGCCGAGGGCGCCCGGACGCCCACGGTGCGGCGGCCTCGGACGACGGTGACCACGGACGACGGTGACCACGGGTGGCGGTGACCACGGGTGACGGCGGCCTTGGACGGCGGCGCTCCGCGGGACGCGGCGCCGGAGGCCCCGGGCACCGCGTGCCCGGCCGGGAACAGGCCGAGGCGGCCTGTCCCGGTTCAGTGCGCGGCGGCGTGCAGGTGGCGCGTCAGGGAGACGAGGGCGCCGATCGCGGAGCCGAGGGCGTCCAGCTCGCCGTCGGTGAGGGAGAGCAGGGCCTCGGAGAGGTAACCGGTCTCCAGGTCGCGGACCTCGGCGAGGCGCCGCCGGGAGGTCGCCGTCGGATACAGGCGGGCGACCCGTTTGTCGGTGCTGTCCCGGCGGCGCTCCAGCAGGCCCCCCTCCGTCATCTGGGAGACCAGGGCGCTGACGTTGTTGGGCTTCATCAGCAGGGCGTCGGCGGCCTCGCGCACGGTGGCGCCCTCCTGCTGCGCGACGAACCTCAGCAGCAGGAGCTGTCCCTCGGGCGGCTTGGGGTGCGGGTAGGCGGAAGCCACCCGGCGGTCCAGGGCCCGGTGCAGCGCAGGGAGGCAGGCCGCCAGCCCGGAGGCCGTACGGTCGGTGCCCCCGGAGGGCGCGCTGGTGTCGGACATGACAGAAAGGATAGGTATCCCTTCATACCTATGTCAAAAAAGGCCGCTCTCCCTCCGCACGGCATAAGCTCCCCCAATGGCGAAGTACTACGACGTTCACCCCGACAACCCGCAGCCGCGCACCATCGCCCAGGTCGCGGCGGCCATCCGGGCGGACGCGCTGATCGCGTACCCGACGGACTCCTGCTACGCGCTCGGCTGCCGGATCGGCAGCCGGAACGGCGTCGACCGGATCCGGGCCGTCCGCGAACTGGACGACAAGCACCACTTCACCCTGGTCTGCCAGGACTTCGCGCAGCTCGGACAGTTCGTGCACGTCGACAACGACGTGTTCCGCGCGGTCAAGGCCTCGACGCCCGGCAGCTACACCTTCATCCTCCCGGCGACGAAGGAGGTGCCCCGCATGCTCCAGCACCCGAAGAAGAAGACGGTGGGCGTGCGCATCCCCGACCACGTCGTCACCCAGGCGCTGCTGGCCGAACTCGGCGAGCCCCTGCTGTCCAGCACGCTGCTGCTGCCGGGCGAGGAGGAGCCGATGACCCAGGGCTGGGAGATCAAGGACCGGCTCGACCACTCCGTGGACGGGGTGGTCGACTCCGGGGACTGCGGCACCGAGCCGACCACGGTCATCGACTTCTCGAGCGGCGAGGCGGAGATCGTCCGGTACGGGGCGGGCGACGCCTCCCGCTTCGAGTAGGACCGTCACCGGCCGGGGACGGGGGCGGGAGCGGGTCCCGACGCGGCCGATTTCGATGGCCCATGCAACGACAACGACGGACCGGCGGATCGGCGGGCCACCCGCCGCCGACCACCTACCGTCGACCACCCGCCGTCGACCACCGCCGACCTCCGACCGTCCGCCGCACACACAGAGAGGCACCCCCGCATGCCCCCCGTACAGGGAACAGCCGTGGACGTCCCCACCGAGGACGGCGTCGCGGACGCCTATCTCTCCCGTCCCGCCGACGGCGCGCCCCGTCCGGGCGTCCTGCTGTACCAGGACGCGTTCGGGCTGCGGCCCCACCTGCGGGCGATGGCCGACCGGCTGGCCGGGGCCGGGTACACGGTGCTGGTGCCGAACGTCTTCCACCGCCACGGGCGCAGCCCCGTCGTGGAGATACCCGACTTCATCGACCCGCCGGCCCGCCCGGAGATCTTCGAGAAGCTGGGCCCGGTGATCAGGTCCCTGACCGACGAGCTGGCGATGCGGGACGCCGGCGCGTACCTGCGCTGGATGGCGGAGAGCCCGCTGGTCACCGCGGGGCCGGTGGCGGTGACCGGGTACTGCATGGGCGCCCGGCTCTCCCTGCTGACCGCGGGCACCCATCCCGAGCGGGTCGCGGCGGCGGCCGGGTTCCACGGCGGACGCCTGGCGACCGAGGAGCCGGACAGTCCGCACCTGACGGCCGGCCGGATCACCGCCGAGCTGTACTTCGGCCACGCCGACCAGGACGCCTCGCTCCCGCCCGAGCAGCAGGAGCGGCTGGAGAAGGCCCTGACGGCGGCCGGTGTCCGCCACCGCTGCGAGGTCTACGAGGGCGCACGCCACGGCTTCACCCAGGCCGACACCGCCGCCTACCAGGAGGCGGCCTCCGAGCGGCACTGGGCGGCCCTGCTGGACCTGCTGGAGCGCACCTTCTGACTCCGGCGGGAGCCGGAAGGCGTCACGGAGGGGCTCCGGCACGGCTCCGGCCGGGCGCCCGCGGCGAGGACACCGCGGGCGCCCCTCCGTGCGGGTCTCGTGGACGTCCCGTACGCGGTTATTGACATGCTCACATCCTGATGCGACCTTGAGAGCGCTCTCAACAGGTACGGACCAACCCCACAGGCCTACCCCCACAGGCCTACCCGCACGGAGGTGGAGAGTGCTGCGCACCCTCAGGTCCCGGCTGGCGGCGGCGGCAGGAGCCGCCGCGCTCGTCGGCACGTTGCTCACCCTGGGACCACCGGCCCAGGCCGCCGTTCCCACCACGATCCCGCTCAAGATCACCAACAACTCGGGGCGGGGCGAACCCCTCTACGTCTACAACCTCGGCACCCTCCTGACGACGGGTCAGCAGGGCTGGGCCGACGCGAACGGCACCTTCCACCCGTGGCCCGCCGGCGGCAACCCGCCCACACCGGCGCCGGACGCCTCGATCACGGGCCCGGCGGCCGGGAGGTCGACGACCGTCCGGATCCCGAAGTTCTCCGGCCGCATCTACTTCTCGTACGGCCAGAAGCTGGTGTTCAAGCTGACCACGGGCGGGCTCGTGCAGCCGGCCGTGCAGAATCCGGGCGACCCCAACCGGAACATCCTGTTCAACTGGTCGGAGTACACGCTCAACGACGCGGGGCTGTGGCTCAACAGCACCCAGGTCGACATGTTCTCCGCGCCCTACTCGGTCGGCGTGCAGCGCGCCGACGGGAGCACGGTGACCACCGGCCGCCTCAAGGCGGGCGGCTACAACGGCTTCTTCGACGCCCTGCGCGGACAGGCCGGCGGCTGGGCGAACCTGATCCAGACCCGTTCCGACGGCACCGTCCTGCGGGCGCTGTCCCCGCTGTACGGCGTCGAGACCGGGGCGCTGCCCCGTACCGTGCTGGACGACTACATCAACCGCGTCTGGCAGAAGTACACGGCCTCGACGCTGACGGTGACGCCGTTCGCGGACCAGCCGGGCACGAAGTACTACGGCCGGGTCTCCGGCGGCGTCATGAACTTCACCAACGGTTCGGGCGCCGTCGTCACCAGCTTCCAGAAGCCCGACGCGGACAGCGTGTTCGGCTGCCACCGCCTGCTGGACGCCCCCAACGACGCCGTGCGCGGGCCGATCTCCCGCACCCTGTGCGCCGGGTTCCACCGGTCCACCCTGCTGGTCAACCCGAACCAGCCGGACACCACCTCGGCGGCCTTCTACCAGGACGCGGTGACCGATCACTACGCCCGCGCGATCCACGCGCGGACGGCCGACGGGAAGGCGTACGCGTTCGCCTTCGACGACGTCGGCCGTCACGAGTCGCTCGTGCACGACGGGTCGCCGCTCCAGGCCTACCTGACGCTCGACCCGCTGAGCTGAGGAGGGCGGACGTCCCGCACGCGCGGAAACCCACGTGCGGGACGTCTCCCCCCGGGGCGAGAGGCCGGTCAGCCGGTCGTGAGGGCGGTGTCGTCCACGACGAAGCCGGTCTGGAGGGAGGAGTCCCCGGCGCCCGTGAACTTCAGGGCGACGGTGGGCGCCGCGTCGAGGGCCTGGAGCACGTGTACGACTCCCCCGGCCGGGCCGAGTTCGGCCTGGACGGCCCGGCGTACCGCCTCACGGCCTTCGGCGGCGGCACGCCGGGCAGCCTGACGGTGCTGTTCACGGACGCGACCTCGGGGGTGACGACGTACGCCGCCGACCGCTCCCTCCGGCTCGCCGCGCCGGACGGCGAGGGCCGGGTGACGCCGGACTTCAACCGGGCCGGCAACCTGCCCTGCGCCTACACGGATCTGGCCACCTGCCCGCTGCCGCCCGGCCGGGAACCGGCTGCCGGTCGCGATCGAGGCGGGCGAGCGGATCCCGCTCGAGCGGGGCGGGCGGAACCGGATCCGCTCCCCGGTCACCCTCCCCGCCGCCCCGGCCCGGAGCGTTGTTACGGTGCACCGGTGCCCGACTCCTCACGTGACACCGCCGAAGGCGCCGGCTGGGGCGCCGAAGACCCCGGTACCTACCGGCAGTTGATGCCCGCCGAGGTCCGCAGGATCTCGTGGCTGGACCCCAGGACGCTGTGGGCCGCGCGCAACGGCGTCCTGGCGTCCTGGTTCGGGGACCCCACCGGCCGTACGCGCGGCCGGTGGGTGGCCCAGCGGGCGGCGGCCGGGGCGCCGGCGGACAAGGTGATCCGGCGCCCGGACCCCGACCGCTTCTCCTTCCTGGTGATCGGCGACACGGGCGAGGGCGACGACCCGCAGTACGCCGTCGTCCCCGGTTTCCTGAAAGTGGGCCGGGACACCGACTTCGCCGTCCTGGCCAGCGACGTCATCTACCCCGTGGGCGGCGCGGACGGCTACGCCGGCAAGTTCTTCCGCCCGTACCGCGACTACCGGGCGCCGATCTACGCGATACCCGGCAACCACGACTGGTACGAGGACCTCGGTGCCTTCATGCGGGTCTTCTGCGGCGACGCCCCGCCGCTGCCCGGGGAACCCGCGCCCCGGCCGTTCGGCCGGGCCTGGCTGCGTTCCCTGCTGTGGCACCGCCCGCGCCACGACGGCGGCGAACAGCTCTCCCGGGCGAGGGAGTTGCGGAGCCACCCGGCCCAACAGGCCGTGCAGCCCGGCCCGTACTGGGCGATCGACTCCGGGCCGGTGCGGATCATCGGCCTCGACACCGGCCTGCTGGGCACCCTGGACGCCGAACAGGGCGCCTGGCTGCGGGAGACGGCGCGCGGGCCGCGTCCGAAGATCCTGATCACCGGCTCGCCGCTGTACGTGGACGGCGCGCACCACCCCTGCCCGATCGAGGGCGGCGGCACGGTCGACGAGATCGTGCGCGATCCCGCGCACCGGTTCGTCGCGGCGATCGGCGGCGACATCCACAACTACCAGCGCTATCCGGTGCCGCTGGCGGACGGCCGCACGCTCCAGTACGTCGTCGCGGGCGGCGGCGGCGCGTTCATGCACGCCACGCACACCATCCCGCGGGTCGCCGTGGGCGGGGTCACGGAGGCGGACTTCCGCTGCTATCCGCTGCGCGGCGACTCCCTCGCCTTCTACAGCCGCCTGTACGGCCGACGGCTGCGGCTGCGGCGGCTGTTCAGGATCACCGAGGCCGAGGCGACCGCGGTGATCGCCGAGCGGCTGGGCATTCCGCCGACCCGGGTTCCGGGCGGTCCGGTGCGGATCACCCGGCGGATCCGGCTGGTCGCCACCCTGCTGGGCACCGCCCGCCGGCCGGACCGCGGAGCACGGTTCCGGCTGCCCGTGCGCAAGATCTACACCTCGCTGTTCTCACCGGGTTCGGCGACGTACAGCCCGCCGTTCTTCAAGTGCTTCCTGCGTCTGGACGTGAGCCCCGAGAGCGTGCGGCTGCGGTGTTTCGCGGCCACCGGCAACCGCGCGCAGGAGCTGGACCCGCCGGTCGAGGACGAGGTCGTCATCCCGCTGACCTGACCCTTCGCTGCGACAATCGCCTGAGCACGGCGGGTACGCGGTGCCCGCCGTCGACGATGGAGGAAACGATGCCGACCGCTCCCCGCCCGCTGCGCAAGCTGGGCTTCCTCACCATCGGCCTGTTCGACGGGGCCGACCCGCGCCGCGGGCACGAGACCACGCTGGAGATCATCGAACTGGGCGAGCGGCTCGGCTTCGACAGCGCCTGGCTGCGCCACCGGCACCTCCAGTACGGCATCTCCTCCCCGGTCGCCGTCCTGGCGGCCGCCTCGCAGCGCACCAGCCGCATCGAACTGGGGACCGCGGTGATCCCGCTGGGCTGGGAGAACCCGCTGCGGCTGGCGGAGGACCTCGCGACCGTCGACGTCCTGTCGGGGGGCCGGCTCAATCCGGGGGTGAGCACCGGTCCCCCGATGCACTACGACCGGGTCAAGGAGGCCCTGTACCCGGACACCGCCGACGCCGAGGACTTCGGGTACGGGAGGGTGCGGCGGCTGCTCGACCTGGTGCGCGGCGAGCCCGCCACCGGTTTCAGCGGCGTCGAGGGCTTCGAGGTGTTCTCCGACCGCGTGCAGCCGCACTCCCCGGGCCTGGCCGGCCGCCTGTGGTACGGCGGCGGCAGCGTCGGCTCGGCGCGCTGGGCCGGGGAGAACGGCGTGAACCTCCTCACCAGCAGCGTGGTGAAGGCCGAAGGACCGGACGACGCACGGGACTTCGCCGACGTCCAGCTCTCCCAGGTGCGGGCCTTCCGCGCCGCGCACCCCGACGGTGACGCGGCCCGCGTCTCGCAGGGCCTCGTGGTCGTCCCCACCGACTCCGCGACGCCCCGGCAGCGCGCGAAGTACGAGCGGTTCGCCGCCGAGCGCCTCCCGCGCACCACGTCCCCGCAGGGCCCGGCCCGGCTGCTGTTCGCCCCGGACCTGGTCGGCACCTCCGCCGAACTCGCCGAACGCCTCCACGCGCACGCGGCGTTCCGCGAGATCGACGAGGTCGCCTTCGCCCTCCCGTTCACCTTCGAGCACGAGGACTACGTACAGATCCTCACCGACATGGCGACCGCGCTGGGACCGGCACTGGGATGGAAGCCGGGCGTCTGAGACCGGGCGTCCGCGACCGGCCGTCGGGGCCGGGCCACGGGACCGGGCCACGGGACCGGGCGCCGGGACCGGGCGGCCGGTCGGCGGGGCGGCGGGTGCCGTCGGGCGGCCGCCGGGCCGCGGTGGTCTCACCAGCGGCCCGCCTCCGTCCCCGTGACCGGCAGCGACGGCTCGCCGTCCACGCCGACCGGGACGTCTCCCGCGAGCATCACCCGGTGCATGGTGCGCGGGAGGCCGAGGTGGGCGTTGTCGGCGGGGGCGAGGTGGATGGTGGCGCGGTTGTCCCAGAAGGCCACGCTGCCCGGTTCCCAGCGGAAGCGCACCGTGTACTCGGGGCGGGTCGCCTCCGCCAGCAGCAGTTCCAGGATCGCCGCGCTCTCCGCGCGGGAGAGGCCGGCGATCTGCTCGACGTAGTAGCCGTCGACGTAGAGGATCCGCTCGCCCGTCTCGGGGTGGACCCGTACCAGCGGGTGCACGGACGCGACCTGGTGGTCGAGGAGGTGACGGACGTAGGCGTCGTCGCCGGGGCGGGGCTGGTAGCCCACGCCGAGGCGGTGTTCGGCGCGCAGTCCCTCGACGAAGCGGCGCAGGGGCGCGGAGAGTCCCGCGTGGGCGGCGGCCAGGTTGGACCAGGTGGTGTCGCCGCCGTACGGGGGGACGGTCTCGGCGCGCAGGATCGTCGCCGCGGGCGGGTCCACGCGCGCGCCGTGGTCGCGGTGCCAGCCGCGCAGCAGGGTGTGGCGGCGGCGCCGCAGCCACTCGTCGTGCTCCATGCCGAACCGGCCGCCGAGTTCCAGCCGGTCGGCGGTGGTCTCGATCTCGGGGAAGTCCGCCGGGGAGGCGCTGCCGCGCCGGCGCGGGACGACCGGCTCGCCGAAGCGGCGGGCGAACGCCACGTGCCCGGCGTGGTCCAGGCGCTGCCCGCGGAAGAAGACCACCTTCCAGCGCAGCACCGCCGCCCTGATCGCGGCGACCTGTGCGTCGCCGAGGTGGCCGGCCAGGTCGACGCCGTCGATGTCGGCGCCGATGTGCCCGGCGGCCGGCCGGACCGTCAGACCGGCCTCCCGCACGGCCTCGTCCAGTGCCTGGTCGAGCGCCGCGCGCACCGCCGCGGGCGCCGGGGCGCCTCCTGCCCCGCCCCGCGCGTCCCCCGCCATGTCCTGCGCCTCGCTGTCGAACCCGGTCGTCATGTGCGCTCCGCTCGTCCTCGTCGCCGGTACGGCTCCCAGGAGATCGTGACAGCGGACCGGCGGCGTGACGACGGTGCCTCCGCCGTCCGCCCGTCCTCCGATCGAGGGGAGGCACAGCCGGCCCGAGGGGCCCCTTTCGCGGCGAGGCGTGCCCGCACGGCCCTCAGGCGCGGTGGTCGCGCAGCGCCTCCAGGGCGCGGTCGGCGTGGGTGTTCATCCGCAGTTCGCTGCGGACGACCGCCAGGACGGTGCGGTCCCGGTCGATGACGAAGGTGACGCGCTTGGTGGGGGCCAGGGAGAAGCCGCGTTTCACACCGAACCGTTCCCGCACGGTGCCGTCGGCGTCGGACAGCAGCGGCATGCCGAGCGTGTGGCGGCCGGCGAACTCCTGCTGGCGGTCGACGGAGTCGCCGCTGACGCCGACGGGACGCGCGCCGACGGCGGCGAACTCGGCGGCGAGGTCGCGGAAGTGGCAGGCCTCCGCGGTGCAGCCGGAGGTGAGGGCGGCGGGGTAGAAGAAGAGGACGACGGGGCCCTCGGCGAGCAGTTCGGTGAGCCTGCGGACGGTGCCGGTCTCGTCCGGCAGCGCGAAGTCCTCGACCAGGTCACCGGTCTCGAGTGCCTTGCTCACGGGGTTCCCTCCGTCTTCCGCGTGTTCCGTGCGACATTGCGGGCCCACAGCACGAGGGGCACCTGAAGGGGCAGCCGGCCGAGGGCGGCGGCCTTGAGCGGGGCCGGGCGGTGGCGCCGGTCCGCGGCCATCTTGACGTTGGCGGGGAAGACACCCACGAAGAACGCGGCCGTCGCCAGCGCGGTCCTCCTGCGGGTCGCGGGGAGGGCGACGCCGGCGGCCAGGGCCAGTTCGACGGCACCGCTCGCGTACGTCCAGGTCCGCGGCGAACCCGGCAGGGAGCGCGGCACGATCGCGTCGAAGGCGCGCGGCGCGGCGAAGTGGGCGACGCCCGCGGAGGCCAGGAGGCCCGCGAGCAACAGGGGTGAACGGTGGGACCGGGACACGGCTCTCTCCTCTGACGGCCTGGCGCGAGATTACCGGAGAGTAGAGGCCGCTCCGTCGGTGGGTCCGGCCGCGCCCCGGAGACCTTGCCGCCCGGGGCCGGCCGGCTCCCCCTCGCGGCGTACGGGCGCGGCGGACCGTACGGCGGGACGAGTACGCCGGACGTGCGGCGACCGTACGACGACACGGGGCGCCCCCTCCGTCACCATGGAGGCAGCCCCGTCCGTCACCATGGAGGCAGCCCCGTCCGTCACCATGGAGGCAGCCCCTCCCGGACCACGGCCGGGCACCCCGGCCGGGCCGCGCCGGGGACCCTGGAGAACGGACGTCATGACCATCCGCGTACTGCTCGCCGACGACCAGGCCCTGCTGCGGGCCACCTTCCGGATCCTCATCGACTCCTGCGACGACATGGAGGTCGTCGCCGAGGCCGCCGACGGCGCCGAGGCGGTCGGACTGACCCGCGAGCACCGGCCGGACGTCGTCCTGATGGACATCCGCATGCCCGGCACCGACGGCCTCGCCGCCACCGCCGCCGTCTGCGCCGACCCGGACCTGTCCACCACGCGCGTGCTGATCCTGACGACCTTCGAGATCGACGAGTACGTCGCCGCCGCGCTGCGCTCCGGCGCGAGCGGTTTCCTCGGCAAGGACGTCACCGCCGACGCCCTCCTGGACGGCATCCGCACCGTGGCCTCCGGCGAGTCCCTGCTGTCCCCGCTCGCCACCCGCGCCCTGATCACCCGCTTCCTCACCTCCTCCGTCGAGGGCGCCCGCACGGCCGTGCCCGAGGACCTGTCCGCGCTCACCGCGCGCGAACGCGAGGTGATGGCCCGGGTGGCCGAGGGCCACTCCAACGACGAGATCGCCGAGAAGCTGTTCGTGAGCCCGCTGACCGTGCGCACCCACGTCCACCGCGCCATGACCAAACTGGGCGCCCGCGACCGCGCCCAACTGGTCGTCGTCGCCTACCAGACGGGCCTCGTCCAGGCCCCGCCGCTGCCGCCGGGCCACCACCTCTGACCGACGGGACACCACCCCTGCCCGGCGGGCCGCCACCCCCGGCCGACGGGGCGGGACCGCCTGCCGCGAGCGACCCCCGAGGCTCCTGACGATCCGTCAGGAGCCATTTGTTGTGCTGCGCTTCACCACCAGGACGGCCACGACCCCTTGGCGTGGGACCGAAGATCGGGGAAGCTGAACTCCCTTTCCCCACACAGCCGTTCGGCTGCGCCCGGTCCTGAGGAGGACGCAGTGTCGTCACCCGCGTTCAAGAAGCACGGCAGGAGATGGCTGACCGGTCTCGCCGGTGCCGCCGCACTCGTCGTCGCCGTCCCCACGATCGCCCACGCGGCCCCTCCCACGTCGCTCCCGGCCAACGCCGAGGCGGGCGAACGCGCGTACCTGCCGGCCTTCGACTACGACACGGACGGCTGCTACTCCACCCCCGCGATCGGCCCCGACGGAACCGTCAACGGCGGCCTCAACCCGACCGGCGCCCTCAACGGCAACTGCCGTGACGCCTCGGACCTCGACAACACCAACAGCTACTCCCGCTACAAGTGCAACAACGGCTGGTGCGCCTACCTGTACGGCCTGTACTTCGAGAAGGACCAGGCGCTGGCGGGCACCAGCATCGGCGGGCACCGGCACGACTGGGAGCACGTCGTGGTGTGGGTGCAGAACAACGCGGTGAAGTACGTCTCGACGTCCAACCACGGCTCGTTCACCGTCACCGCCGCCTCCGGGGTCCGCTTCGACGGCACCCACGCGAAGGTCGTCTACCACAAGGACGGCATCAGCACGCACTGCTTCCGGCTCGCCAATTCCAACGACGAACCGCCGGAGAACCACAAGGGCACCTGGCAGTACCCGCCGCTGGTCGGCTGGAACGGCTACCCGGCGGGCGTGCGCGAGAAGTTGAGCTCCTACGACTTCGGCAGCGCCCACTTCGGCCTGCGGGACGACAGCTTCGGCAACCACCTCAACTCGGCCAAGCCGTCCGGGATCACCTTCGACGCCTACGCGTGACCCGGTGACCCGGTCCGGTACCGGGACGGGACCCGAGCGGGACGCGGGTCGCGCCCCGGTCACCGGACCGGACCGGCGACCGGCCCCGCGACGGCCCCGTGCGCCGGCCGGACAGCGGGCGGGCCGCTCTTCGTCCCAGGCGTCGAACAGCGGCCCCCCGAGGGTCTATCGTGTCCCGCATGTCCGTTCCGGAACTGATCCGCATCGTCTCCCGCGACTCGCCCATGGCCCTGGCCCAGGTGGAGCGCGTCCGCGCGGAGCTGGCCGCCCTGCACCCCGGGGTGCGCACCGAGGTCGTCCCCGTGAGGACCACCGGCGACAAGTGGCTGGGGGACCTGTCCCAGGTCGAGGGGAAGGGCGCGTTCACCAAGGAGGTCGACGCGGCCCTGCTGGCCGGCGAGGCCGATCTCGCGGTGCACTGCGTCAAGGACGTCCCGGCGGACCGCCCCCTGCCGGCCGGCACGGTCTTCGCGGCGTTCCTGAAGCGGGACGACATCCGGGACGCCCTCGTGCACCCGGGCGGGCTCACCCTCGACGAACTCCCGGCGGGGACCCGGATCGGCACCTCCTCGGTGCGCCGGGTCGCCCAACTGGCCGCGACCCACCCGCATCTGGAATGCGTGCCGTTCCGCGGCAACGCCAACCGGCGGCTGGCGAAGCTCGCGGCGGGCGAGGCGGACGCGCTGCTGCTCGCGGTGGCGGGCCTGGAGCGCATCGGCCGGCCGGACGTGATCAGCGAGGTGCTCTCGCCGGAGACGATGATGCCGCCCATCGGCGCGGGCGTCCTCGCCCTGCAGTGCCGTGCGGGCGACGGCGACCTGATCGACGCGGTCAGCGGGCTCGGCGATCCGGCGACCCACCGGGAGGCCACCGCCGAACGGATGTTCCTGCACGTCCTGCAGGGCCACTGCAACAGCCCCATCGCCGGTTTCGCACGGGTGGACCGCGGCGGCGAGCTCTCCCTGCGGGCCTGCGTGTTCACCGCGGACGGCAAGACCCGGCTGAACGCCCACGAGTGGGCGGGCCGCCTCGACCCGGCCACGCTCGGCACGTCGGTGGCCGTCGCGCTGCTGCGCCAGGGCGCCCGCGAGATCATCGACGGCATCCCGCACTGAGCGGGACGGGGCGCCGGGCGGGGCGTCAGGCGGTGCCCTCCTCCGCCTGGTCGCGCAGGAAGTTGCTCACCTGGCGCGCCAGGCTGTCGCGGACCGCGGCGGGGGCCCCGGCGGGCCCCTCGTGCAGACCGACGCCGCCGGCCCACATCCGCCGCCCGGCCCACTCCTCGTCGACGCGCAGCTGGATCTGCACGTCGACCTGGCCCAGCGCGGCCTCGGGCCCGGCGGCGTACAGCACGGCGGTGGCGCGGCGCAGCGGGTAGACGTCGAACCCCTCGACGAACTGCGAGTTGCGCCAGTCGATGAAGGCGCTCTCGCCGTCGGGTCCGATCCGCACGTCGATCTGCCCGTCCTCCAGGTGGACGCCGAAGCTCCGCTCGCCGCGGTTCTCGACGGTCACCCGCAGGGTGAAGTACGTCAGCCCCTCGGCCGCGTCGTCGCGTCCCCGGGGCGGCTCCGCCCGCTCCAGACGGTGGACGCGGATCCGCAGACCGGCATGCTCGTCGTACTCGTGCCAGTCCCCGACCACGTTCGGCTCGTACACAGTCCACCTCTCGACTTCTACGGGCTGCTTCCTATCCGTGGGCTCGGCGCACTGTCAAATGAGCGGAATGCGGTGCGGCCAGGGCCTTCACCCCTTTTGATCGGTGATCAAGCCGTGCGCAGGAAGAATCCCGTCCGGGGCCGCGCGGGCGGCACGGCGGGCGTGCCGCACATCACGTCACGGGCAAGATCGGCGGGCGGCGGACGGGCCGGCCGGGCGGTGGACCACATGCAGACGAACAGCCTTAATGGGATTATCTGTTTTAGATCACCGCATGACGGGCATCAGCACACCAGTGCTTCGGACCGGAGGCACCTCCGTGGGAGCCCGCCGACGGGCCGGCTCCGGGGGATCCCCGAGGTCCGAGCGCGCGTGCGTGCGTCCCACGGTGTCCGTCCATCCACCGGCACCCGCCTGAGGGAGGCACGCCTGATGCGTACCACCGTCAGAACCAAGCAGCACCCCCACGACGACGCACCGGACACCGCCGAGACCTTCGCCCGGCTCGCCCGGCTCCCCGACGGCCCCGAGCGCCGGCGGCTCCGCGACGAACTGGTCCGCCTCTGGCTGCCCATGGCCGAACGCATAGCCGTCCGCTTCCGCGGGCGCGGCGAGTGCCTCGAAGACCTCTACCAGGTGGCGGCCCTCGGGCTCGTCAAGGCCGTCGACCACTACGACCCGGACCGGGGCCGCGCCTTCGAGGCCTACGCGGTGCCGACGATCACCGGTGAGATCAAGCGCCACTTCCGCGACCACATGTGGACGCTGCACGTCCCGCGCCGGGTCCAGGACCTGCGTAACCGGGTGCGGCACGCCGTCAAGGACCTCTCCCAGACCACGTCGGGACGGGCTCCGACCCTCGCCGAGATCGCGGAGTACGCGCAGCTGACCGAGGACGAGGTCCGCACCGGCACGGAGGCCCTCGAATGCTTCTCCGCGCTGTCGCTGGAGGCCGAGATGCCCGGCACCGACGGGTACGCGCTGGAGGACGCCCTGGGCGACCCCGACCCGGCGTACGACACCGTCATCGACCGGGTGGCCGTCGCCCCGTGCCTGCGGGCCCTGCCGGAACGCGAGCGGACCATCCTGTACCTGCGCTTCTTCGGCGGCATGACCCAGAGCAGCATCGCCGAACAGCTCGGCATCTCGCAGATGCACGTCTCCCGGCTGCTGAGCGGATGCTTCGAGCGGCTGCGCGAGGAGATCGCCGTCGGCACCCGCTGACCGCCCCTCCCCCCGACGCGGCACGGGCGCCGTCGCCGCGGCGGACGTCACTCCAGCGGCGGCGCACCGGGGATCTGCACGGGGCTGTGGCGGTCCACCGCGTCCTCCAGCTCCGCGCGGATCTCCTCGGGCATCCGCCCGCTGCGGCCCCACAGGAGGATCAGCTCCGCGACGTTGCGCAGCTTGATGTTCGTGTGCTGGGAGACCTCCTTCAGCACCGTCCATCCCCCGTCCGGCGTCATCCGCCCCAGGCCGACGATCACCCCGATCGCCTGGTCGACCACGGCGTGCGAGGCGACGGCGTCCTTGAGCTGGCCGACCTCCCGCTGGAGTTCGACGATGCGGTCCGTTTCACCACGGGATTCGCTCGGTACTCGAGGCACTCCTCCATCGTGCCACCGGGTCTCCCGGCAGGCGCCGTGGAAGGGTCCGGCGGGACACTGGTGCCGTGCCGCCGACCGCCGACCGACCAGGAACGCGAGTGCCATGAACCATCACCGCTCTGATGCCGCCTCCGGTGCGATGGAGGTCGTCTCCACACACTCCGTGTTCGGCGCGCCCTGCTGGGTGAGCCTGACCAGCCGGGACATGGAGGCCACCCAGCGGTTCTACGGGGCCGTCCTCGGCTGGGACTGGCGTCGGGGCAGCCTCGGCGACCACTTCCGCACGGCCCTGGTGAACGGCGTCCCCGTGGCGGGCATCGCCGGCGTCGCCTCGGTGTGGCAGATGGCGGTGGCCTGGACGCCGTACTTCGCCGTGCCGAGCGCGGACGTGGCGGCCTCCCGCGCGCGGGAGCGGGGCGGCACGGTCGCCGTCGGGCCGATCTCGCTGCCGCCGGGCCGGGCGGCGCTGCTGGCCGACCGCGACGGCGCGACCTTCGGGGTGTGGGAGGGCGCCCTGGTCGGCAACTGGGAGGCCTGGCGGCAGGCCGCCCCCGCCTTCATCAGGCTGCACACCCGCGACGCCTTCGACTCCGCCATCTTCTACGGCGAGATCCTCGACTGGGCGAGCGACCGGCCGGGCTGCTGCGAGGTCCACTACGAGGGCGGCGAGGTGGTGCTGCGCAGCCGGGGCGACATCGTGGCCCGGATCGAGTCGGGCGCCCTGGAGGCGGCCCCCGACCCGACGATCCGGCCGCACTGGCAGGTCCACTTCGCGGTGCCGGACGTGGCGGCCTGCGCGCGGGACGCCGAACGGCATGGCGGCAGCGTGCTGACCAAGGGCGCCGACGAGGCCGTGCTGCGCGACCCCGACGGCGCCCAGTTCACGGTGACCTCGCACCGCGGCCGCTGACCGCCCGCGCGGGCGCCTACGCCGGCTTCGGTGCGCAGCGGCGCGGCGGCCGCGAGAGCACGACGAGGGCGCGGGCCTGCACCGTCACCTCGGCGCCCGCCTTGTACTCCGTCTCGTCCGGGCCGCCGTCCGGTTCCACCGTGTCGACGCGGACCGTCCAGCGCTCCCCGTAGCGGGCGCCGGGCAGCCGGAAGACGACGGGCTCCCAGTAGCTGTTGAGCAGCAGCAGGAACGAGTCGTCGACGACGGGCCGGCCGCGCGGGCCGGGTTCGGCGATGGCGTCGCCGTTCAGGAACACCCCTACGCAGTGCGCGTCGGAGCGCTGCCAGTCACGGTCGGTCATCCTGCGGGCGTTCGGCAGCAGCCACACCAGATCGGGCAGCGGCTGCCCGGCGCGGCCGGCGGACTCGCCGCGGAAGAAGCGGCGCCGCCGCAGCACGGGGTGGGCCGAGCGCAGGGCGATCAGCCGCCGGGTGAAGTCGACGAGGTCGCTCCGCTCCCGGGACGGCCGCCAGTCGATCCAGGAGACCTCGTTGTCCTGGCAGTAGGCGTTGTTGTTGCCGCGCTGGGTGCGGCCGAGTTCGTCGCCGTGGCAGATCATCGGGATGCCCTGGGACAGCAGCAGGGTGGCGAGGAGGTTGCGCTGCTGGCGGGCGCGCAGCTCCAGCACGGCCGGGTCGTCGGTGTCGCCCTCGGTTCCGCAGTTCCAGGACCGGTTGTCGCTCTCGCCGTCCTGGTTGTCCTCGCCGTTGGCCTCGTTGTGCTTGTCGTTGTAGGAGACGAGGTCGCGCAGGGTGAACCCGTCGTGCGCGGTGACGAAGTTGACGCTGGCGCGGGGGCGGCGCCGGTGGTGGGCGTACAGGTCGGCGGAGCCGGTCAGGCGGGAGGCGAACTCGGCGAGCGAGCCGGGTTCGGTGCGCCAGAAGTCCCGTACGGTGTCGCGGTAGCGGCCGTTCCACTCCGACCACAGGGGCGGGAAGTTGCCCACGTGGTAGCCGCCCTCGCCGACGTCCCACGGCTCGGCGATCAGCTTCACGCGGTTGATCACCGGGTCCTGCTGGATCAGGTCGAAGAACGCCGAGAGCCGGTCCACCTCGTGGAACTGGCGGGCGAGGGTGGCCGCGAGGTCGAAGCGGAAGCCGTCGACGTGCATCTCGGTCACCCAGTACCGCAGCGAGTCCATGATCAGCTGGAGGACGTGGGGGTGGCGCATCAGCAGGCTGTTGCCGGTACCGGTGGTGTCGTAGTAGTGCGACCAGTCCCCGTCGACCAGGCGGTAGTACGAGGCGTTGTCGATGCCGCGGAAGGAGAGGGTGGGGCCCCTCTCGTTGCCCTCGGCGGTGTGGTTGTAGACGACGTCGAGGATGACCTCGAGGCCGGCCTCGTGCAGCTCCTTCACCATCGTCTTGAACTCGGCGACCTGCCGGCCGCGGGTGCCGTGGGCGGCGTAGGCGTTGTGCGGGGCGAAGAAGCCGATGGTGTTGTAGCCCCAGTAGTTGGACAGGCCCCGGTCCGTCAGGACGCCGTCCTGCACGTACTGGTGGACGGGCATCAGCTCGATCGCGGTCACGCCCAGTGAGGTGAGGTGCCCGGTGACCGCGGGGTGGGCGAGGCCGGCGTAGGTGCCGCGCAGGGCGGGCGGGACGTCGGGGTGGGTGCGGGTCAGGCCCCGCACGTGGGCCTCGTAGATCACCGTGTCGGCGTAGGAACGCTGCGGCGGCCGGTCCCCGCCCCAGTCGAAGGCCGGGTCGGTGACCACGCCGAGCAGGGTGTGTCCGGCGCTGTCCCCGGGGTCGGGGCGCCCCCCGGCCCGTTCGAACAGCGAGGCGTGGTTGTCGATCTGCCCGTCGACCGCGCGGGCGTAGGGGTCGAGGAGGAGCTTGGCCGGGTTGCAGCGGTGCCCGGCGGCCGGGTCCCAGGGGCCGTGGACCCGGTAGCCGTAGCGCTGCCCGGGGCCGACGCCGGGCAGGTAGGCGTGCCAGACGAAACCGTCGACCTCGCCCAGCGGTACGTCGCGGCTGCCGCCTCCGTCGTCGAGGAGGACGAGGTCGACGCGGTGCGCGACCTCGCTGAACAGGGCGAAATTGGTGCCGTTCCCGTCGAAGTCGGCGCCCAACGGGTAGGGGCGCCCGCTCCAGGCGGGCACCCCTGCGCTCCGGTCCGGCCGGGACGTCACCGGGCGCCCTCCAGGACGCCGTCCGTCTGTTCGGTGGTGGCGAGGGCCGCGACCGGCAGTTCGCGCGGCACCTGCAGCATCTCGCGCAGGTCCCGCTCGGGGAGGGTCGGCACGAGCGGGACGCGCTCGCCGGCGCGGGCGCGCTGCGAGAACCAGATGACCTTGCTGCCGGTGTCGGTGGCGCAGCAGCCCCAGCCGTCGCTCATGGCGGCGATGCGCTCCAGGCAGGCCCGCAGGTCCTGGTCCGGGCGCAGGTTCCGGTCGTCGCCGCCGACCGCGGTGATCAGGTGCTGGCCGTTCCACCACAGCTCGACGGAGGTGTGCTTGTCCGTGGCGTGCTCGTCTATGGCCTCGAGCAGCATCCCGGTCCCACCGCAGACGGGCTCGACGAGCGTTTCGAGGTCCCAGTGCCTCAGGTGTGCGGCCAGGATGCGCCTGACCTGTCCGACCCGGTCCGGGCTCACGTCCACGTCGAGGTGGTAGTAGCAGGGAACTGCGGTCTTCATCGTCGTTCGTCTCCTCACCGGCGAGGCTCCGCTCCTTCTCGGCCCGGCGGGCCGAGCCCCGAACACGAAGCGTGAGCGTTTGTCGCTCCTGAGTCACAACCACAGTGGGCCTGCTACGCCATTCGTGCAACACGAGCGCACCACAACCAAGATCCAACAGGACGTTGGGTGGTGGGCCGTGCACCATAAGTGAAGGCCTCGGGAGGTTTGACGGTTTCGCACCTCTGCTTACATGGCCGACCCGCTCGCCGCGGGGCGACGTACCTCTCGAACTCCCGGAAGGTGAACAGCGCCATGCTGCTACCAGCGAAGACCGAAGTCGCCAGACGTCTGCGCAGTTACCGCGCCTGGGAACGGGTGATGCTCGCGCGCCCGGGCGACCGCGCGGTGCGGGCCACCTTCGAGAACTGCGGATACACCCTGTGCGTGCTGATGGGCAAGCGTTGCGCGCGGGAGGCCGCGGACGCCGCGGAGCAGTACCTGCGCGCGGGCGCGGACACCCGCCTCCTGCGCGGCGGGGCGACCCGCAGGAACGGCGTCGCGCGGCTCGCGGCGACCCGGCCCACGCTGCGGCTGGCGGCGGACCGGTAGCGCCCCGGCCGCTTGGGCCGGGGCACCAGCAGCGGGCGACAGAAACCTTTTTCGGTACAGCGGAGGTGCAGCGTGAGGTCCACCAGAACGATCGGCCGTATCCCGGTGCGGGACGTCCATCCGCGCGTGGAGTGCGGCCGGCGTCCGGCGAAGTCCGTGAGCGGCGAGACGTTCGAGATCAGCGCGACGGTGTTCCGCGAGGGCCACGACGCCATCGGCGCGAACGTGGTCCTCAAGGGCCCCGACGGCCGCCGTGGACCGTGGACGCCGATGCGGGAACTCGCGCCGGGCACCGACCGCTGGGGTGCCGAGGTGACGCTCGACGAGGTGGGCCGCTGGACGTACACCGTGGAGGCCTGGAGCGATCCCGTCACGACCTGGCGCCGGCACGCCGAGATCAAGATCCCCGCGGACATCGACACGGGACTGGTGCTGGAGGAGGGCGGGCACCTCCACGAGCGGGCGGCGGCCCGGGTGCCGCGCGGCCCGGCGCGGAGCCTGGTGCGGGAGGCGGCGCGCCGGCTGCTCGACGACTCGCTCCCGGTGGCCGAGCGGTACGCGGCGGCACTGACCCCCGAGGTGGACGCGGTCCTGGCCCGCCACCCCTTCCGGGAGCTCGTCTCCGCGAGTGCCGCCATGCCGTTGCTGGTGGAGCGGGAGCGGGCGTTGTACGGGTCGTGGTACGAGTTCTTCCCGCGGTCGGAGGGGACGGCCGAGCGGCCGCACGGGACGTTGCGGACGGCGGCGCGGCGGTTGCCGGCGATCGCGGCGATGGGGTTCGACGTGGTCTATCTGCCGCCGGTCCATCCGATCGGGACGACGTTTCGCAAGGGCCGCAACAACAGTCTCGATCCCGGGCCCGAGGACGTGGGGGTGCCGTGGGCGATCGGTTCGCCGGAGGGCGGGCACGACGCGGTGCACCCGGAGCTGGGCACGCTCGAGGACTTCGACTGGTTCGTGCAGCGGGCACGGGAGGAGGGCCTGGAGGTGGCCCTGGACTTCGCGCTGCAGTGCTCGCCGGACCATCCCTGGGTGCACAAGCACCCGGAGTGGTTCCACCACCGCCCCGACGGCACGATCGCCTACGCGGAGAACCCGCCGAAGAAGTACCAGGACATCTACCCCATCGCCTTCGACGCCGACATGGACGGCATCGTCGCCGAGACGCTGCGGGTGCTGCGGCACTGGATGGACCACGGGGTGCGGATCTTCCGGGTGGACAACCCGCACACCAAACCGGTCGTGTTCTGGGAACGGGTGATCGGCGAGATCAACGGGTCCGACCCGGACGTGATCTTCCTGGCCGAGGCGTTCACCCGGCCCGCGATGATGCACACCCTGGCCCAGATCGGCTTCCAGCAGTCCTACACCTACTTCACCTGGCGCACCACCAAGGAAGAGCTGACGGAGTACCTGACGGAGCTGTCGGGCGAGGCGGCGAGCTACATGCGGCCCAACTTCTTCCCCAGCACCCCCGACATCCTGCACGCCTTTCTCCAGCACGGCGGACGCCCCGCCTTCGAGGCCCGCGCGGTACTGGCCGCCACCCTCTCCCCCACCTGGGGCCTCTACAGCGGCTACGAACTGTGCGAGAACACCCCCCTCACACCCGGCAGCGAGGAGTACCTCGACTCCGAGAAGTACCAGCTGCGCCCCCGCGACTGGGACGCCGCCGCCCACGAGGGCCGCACCATCGCCCCCCTCATCACCCGCCTCAACGAGATCCGCCGCACCCACCCGGCGCTGCACCGGCTCCGCAACCTCCGCTTCCACGGCACGGACAACCCCTCCGTCATCGCCTACAGCAAGCGCCGGGGCGACGACACGGTGCTCGTCGTGGTCAACCTCGACCCCCACCACGCCCAGGAGGCCACGGTCTCGTTGGACATGCCGCAACTCGGCCTGGACCGGCACGCGTCGGTGCCGGTGCGCGACGAGCTCACCGGCGAGACCTACCAGTGGGGAAGCGACAACTACGTACGCCTGGAGCCCGGCCGGACGCCGGCCCACGTGTTCCACGTCCGGTGACCCACAGCGCAGAGCGGAGACCCCAGAGCGCCATGACCGTCAACTCCCCCGTCCCGGACACCTTCGAGGACACCCCGGCCAAGGACCGCGATCCCGACTGGTTCAAGCGTGCCGTCTTCTACGAGGTCCTCGTCCGCTCCTTCCAGGACAGCAACGGCGACGGCGTCGGCGACCTCAAGGGCCTCACCGCCAAACTCGACTACCTCCAATGGCTCGGCGTCGACTGCCTGTGGCTGCCGCCCTTCTTCAAGTCCCCCCTGAGGGACGGCGGTTACGACGTCTCCGACTACACCGCCGTGCTGCCCGAGTTCGGCGACCTCGCCGACTTCGTGGAGTTCGTCGACGCCGCCCACCAGCGCGGCATGCGCGTCATCATCGACTTCGTCATGAACCACACCAGCGACCAGCACCCGTGGTTCCAGGAGTCCAGGAAGGACCCCGACGGGCCCTACGGCGACTACTACATGTGGGCCGACGACGACAAGCAGTACGCCGACGCCCGCATCATCTTCGTCGACACCGAGGTCTCCAACTGGACCTTCGACCCGGTCCGCAAGCAGTACTTCTTCCACCGCTTCTTCTCCCACCAGCCCGACCTCAACTACGAGAACCCCGCCGTCCAGGAGGAGATCCTGGCCGCCCTCCGCTTCTGGCTGGACCTCGGCATCGACGGCTTCCGGCTCGACGCGGTGCCCTACCTCTACGCCGAGGAGGGCACCAACTGCGAGAACCTCCCGGCCACCCACGCCTTCCTCAAGCGGGTCCGCAAGGAGATCGACGCGCAGTACCCGGACACCGTGATCCTGGCGGAGGCCAACCAGTGGCCCGAGGACGTCGTCGACTACTTCGGCGACTACGCCTCCGGCGGCGACGAGTGCCACATGGCGTTCCACTTCCCCGTCATGCCCCGCATCTTCATGGCCGTCCGCCGCGAGTCCCACTACCCGGTGTCGGAGATCCTCGCCAAGACACCCGCCATCCCGGCGAGGTGCCAGTGGGGCATCTTCCTGCGCAACCACGACGAGCTGACCCTGGAGATGGTCACCGACGAGGAACGCGACTACATGTACGCGGAGTACGCCAAGGACCCGCGCATGCGCGCCAACATCGGCATCCGCCGCCGCCTCGCCCCCCTCCTCGACAACGACCGCAACCAGATCGAGCTCTTCACCGCCCTGCTGCTCTCCCTGCCCGGCTCGCCGATCCTCTACTACGGCGACGAGATCGGCATGGGCGACAACATCTGGCTCGGCGACCGCGACGCCGTCCGCACCCCCATGCAGTGGACACCGGACCGCAACGCGGGCTTCTCCACCTCCGACCCGGGCCGTCTGTACCTGCCGACCATCATGGACCCCGTCCACGGCTACCAGGTCACCAACGTGGAGGCGTCGATGGCGTCGCCCTCCTCGCTGCTGCACTGGACCCGCCGCATGATCGAGATCCGCAAGCAGAACCCCGCCTTCGGCCTCGGCTCCTACACCGAACTGCCCTCCTCCAACCCGGCCGTCCTCGCCTTCCTGCGCGAGCACGGGGACGACCTGGTGCTGTGCGTCCACAACTTCTCCCGCTTCGCCCAGCCCACCGAACTGGACCTGCGTCGCTTCGACGGCCGCCACCCGGTCGAGCTGTTCGGCGGGGTCCGCTTCCCGGCGATCGGTGAACTGCCCTACCTGCTCACCCTCGCAGGACACGGTTTCTACTGGTTCCGGCTCACCCGAGCCGCATCCCGCGTCGGCCGGCGCCTGTGAGCGTGCGCCGAGGGAAGGACGCGTCACCATGCAGAAGACCGCATCTCTGAGCCCGGGCAGTGCCGTCGGCGTCCGCTCCACCGGGACGCTCGGGGCGCTGCTGCGCGAGTGGCTGCCCCGGCAGCGCTGGTTCGCGGGCAAGGACAGGCCCCTCAACGACCTGCGTCTGCTCTCCATGACGGAGCTGTATCCGGGCTGTCTGCACCTGCTGGTGCAGACAGCCCAGTCGGGGGTGCCCTCACCGGGCGGCACTCCCCCGCCCGGTGACTGCTACCAGCTGCTCCTGGGCATCCAGGAGCACCTGTCCCCCCGGCTCGGCCGGGCCCTGATCGGCAAGGTCGAGGAGGGGGCGCTGGCCGGGCTGACCGTGCACGACGCGTTGCAGGACCCGCGGTCGGCGCACCTGCTGCTGGAGCGGCTGCGGCATCCGGGGCCGCTGGGTCCGCTGTCCTTCGAGTCCGACCCGTCGGTCCACGTGCCGGCGGGGCTGGCGCCCCGGCTGCTGGAGGCCGAGCAGTCGAACACGTCGCTGGTCTACGGCGACGCGTTCATCCTCAAGGTGTTCCGGCGCATCCAGCCCGGAGTCAACCCCGACCTGGAGGTGCCGGTCGCGCTGGCGGGACAGGGGTGCGGCCGGGTGCCGGCGCCGGTGGCCTGGTACCGCACGACCCATCCGCAGGAGGCGACGCTCGGTGTCCTCCAGCCGTTCCTTCCCGACGCCTCCGACGGCTGGACGCTGGCCCTGGACGCGCTGGCCCGCGGGGAGGACTTCACCCGCCAGGCCCACGCGCTGGGCGGGGCCACCGCCGAGGTGCACCTCGCGCTGGCCGCGGCCTTCCCCGCCGGGCCGCTCGGCGACAACGCGCGGACGGCGGCCGGGATGACCGAGCGGCTGGAGGCCGCCGCCCACCACGTACCGGCCCTGCGTCCCTACGTCCCCGGACTCACCAGCGCCTTCGGCGCGCTCGCCGCCTGCGACGCGGGCCCGCCGGCCCAGCGCATCCACGGCGACCTGCACCTGGGCCAGGTGCTGCGCGCCGGACGCGAGTGGTTCGTCATCGACTTCGAGGGCGAACCCTCGCGGCCGCTCGCCGAGCGGCGCAGCGCGCACTCCCCGGTCCGGGACATCGCGGGCATGCTGCGCTCGTTCGACTACGCCGCCCGGCAGCGCCGTCCCTGGCGTCCCGAATGGGCCCGCCGCTGCCGGGAGGCGTTCTGCGCCGGGTACGCGGGACGCTCCGGCTGGGATCCCCGCAAGAAGCACGCCCTGCTGCGTGCCTACGAGACCGACCGTGCCGTCTACGAGGTGCTGTACGAGGCGCGGCACCGTCCCGACTGGCTACCCGTACCCATGGCGGCGATCGAACGACTCGCCGTCCGAGGAGGCTGACCGATGGCTCTGCGTGACTCTTCCCTGCCCGAGTCGGCCGGCCCCCGCCCGCCGGTGGCGCCCGCGCTCGACCCCGCCGACCGGGGACGCCTGCTGGCGGGCGCGCACCACGACCCGCACGCCCTGCTGGGCGCCCACCCCGTGCCCGGCGGCGGCGTGCTGTTCCGGGCGCTGCGCCCCTTCGCGCGCTCGGTCGCCGTCCTGGTGGACGGCGAGCGCACCCCGCTGGTGTCGGAGGGCGACGGTCTCTTCGCGGCCGTGCTGCCGCTGCGGGAGATCCCCGCGTACACGCTGCTGGTGGCGTACGAGGGCGACGAGTGCGAGGTGCACGATCCCTACCGGTTCCTGCCGGCGCTGGGCGACCTCGATCTGCACCTGATCCGGGAGGGCCGGCACGAGCAGCTGTGGAAGGCGCTCGGTGCCGAGCCGACGACCCACCAGGGCGTCGCCGGCACCCGGTTCACCGTGTGGGCGCCGAACGCCCGGGGGGTGCGGGTCGCCGCGGACTTCACCTACTGGGACGGCACCGCCTTCCCGATGCGTTCCCTCGGCTCGTCCGGGGTGTGGGAGCTGTTCCTGCCCGGGGTCGGCGAGGGCACCCGGTACAAGTTCGAGATCACCTCGCGCCACGGGCATCGCTTCCTCAAGGCCGACCCGATGGCCCGGTACGCGGAGGTGCCGCCGGACACCGCGTCGATCGTGCACGCCTCGCACCACGAGTGGGGCGACGCCGAGTGGATGGCGCACCGGGGGGACGTGCCCGTGCACGTGGCGCCGTTCTCGGTGTACGAGGTCCACCTGCCCTCCTGGCGACCGGGACTGAACTACCGTCAGCTCGCCGAGGAACTGCCCGCCTACGTCAACGACCTGGGCTTCACGCACGTGGAGTTCATGCCGGTCGCCCAGCACCCGTTCTCCGGTTCCTGGGGTTACCAGATCACCGGCTTCTACGCCCCGGCCTCGCGGCTCGGGTCGCCCGACGACTTCAAGCACCTGGTCGACGCGCTGCACCGGGCCGGTATCGGCGTGATCGTGGACTGGGTGCCGGCGCACTTCCCCAAGGACGACTGGGCACTGGCCCGTTTCGACGGGGACCCGCTGTACGAACCGGGGAACGAGCAGCGGGCCGAGCACCCGGACTGGGGGACGTTCGAGTTCGACTTCGGGCGCACCGAGGTGCGCAACTTCCTGGTCGCCAACGCCGTGTACTGGTGCGAGGAGTTCCACATCGACGGGCTGCGGGTCGACGCCGTGGCCTCCATGCTCTACCTCGACTACTCGCGGGACTCCGGGCAGTGGACGCCGAACGTGTTCGGCGGCCGGGAGGACCTGGACGCGAAGGCGTTCCTGCAGGAGATGAACGCGACGGTCTACCGGCGCTGCCCGGGGGTGGTGACCATCGCGGAGGAGTCCACGGCCTGGGAGGGCGTGACCCGGCCCACCGACGGCGGCGGCCTCGGCTTCGGGCTGAAGTGGAACATGGGGTGGATGCACGACTCGCTGGAGTACATCGCCAAGGAGCCGGTGCACCGCAAGTACCACCACCACGAGATGACCTTCTCCATGGTGTACGCCTACAGCGAGAACTACGTGCTGCCCATCTCGCACGACGAGGTCGTGCACGGCAAGCAGGCGCTGGTGTCGAAGATGCCGGGCGACTGGTGGCAGCGGCGGGCCAACCACCGCGCGTACCTCGCCTTCATGTGGGCCCACCCCGGCAAGCAGCTCCTCTTCATGGGGCAGGAGTTCGCCCAGGGCGCCGAGTGGTCCGAGCGGCACGGCCCGGAGTGGTGGCTGCTCGACGAGGACTACGGCCCCTCGGCCGACCACCGCGGGGTCCGGGACCTGGTCCGCGACCTCAACACGCGCTACCGCGCCATCCCGGCGCTGTGGCAGCGGGACACCGACCCGGGCGGCTTCCGCTGGGTGCTCTGCGACGCGGCCGAGGACAACGTCCTCGCGTTCCTGCGCCACGACGCCGAGGGTGTCCCGCTGCTCGCGGTCAGCAACTTCTCCCCCGTGGTGCGCCACGACTACCGGCTGGCCGTCCCGGACGACGTCCCCGTCTGGTACGAGGCCCTCAACACCGACGACGTGCGCTACGGCGGCGGTGACGTGCGGCTGTTCGACGGGGTGAAGCCGGAGAACGGGGAGATCACCCTCACCCTGCCGCCCCTGGCGACGATGTGGCTGACGCCCACGGTCGTGTGAACCGGGCCGGACGGGGCAGTCGGGTGCGTACCACCCCCGGCAGAAGGGCAGCGTCACGTGCGCACTGTCGGAGTCGAGGAGGAACTCCTCCTCGTCGACCCGGAGACGGGAGAGCCGCGGGCGCTCTCCGCCGCCGTCCTGGCCCGTGCCACCCGGGACCGGGCCGAACCGGAGGTCTTCGAGAAGGAGCTCCACGACCAGATGCTGGAGTTCGCCACCCGGCCGCAGTCGGGCATGGACGAACTCGGCGAGGAGATCGTCCGCATCCGCGCGGAGGCGGCCCGGCACGCCGGGGAGATCGGGTGCACGGTGGCGGCGCTGGCGACGTCGCCGCTGCCGGTGCGCCCCTCCGTCGGCATGAACCCGCGCTACCGGTGGATGGCGGAGCAGTACGGCATCGCCACCCGTGAACAGCTCGTCTGCGGCTGCCACGTCCATGTGTCGGTGGAGTCCGACGAGGAGGGCGTCGCGGTCGTCGACCGGATCCGGCCGTGGCTGTCGGTGCTGCTGGCGCTGAGCGCCAACTCGCCTTTCTGGCAGGGCAACGAGACGGGGTACAGCAGCTACCGCAGCCAGGTGTGGCAGCGCTGGCCGTCGGCCGGTCCGACCGAGCTGTTCGGTTCGGCGGAGCGCTACCGCCGGCGGGTGGCGGACATGGTGGCCACCGGCACCATCCTCGACGAGGCGATGGTCTACTTCGACGCCCGGCCGTCGGCCCGCTATCCGACGGTGGAGGTCCGGGTCTCGGACGTCTGTCTGCGCGCGGACGGCGCCGTGCTCGTCGCCGCCCTGGTACGCGGGCTCGTCGAGACGGCGGCCCGCGAGTGGCGGGCCGGCCGGGAGCCGGTGGACCACAGCGTGAGCCTGCTCCGGCTCGCGGGCTGGCGGGCGGCCAGGTCCGGTCTCACCGGCGACCTGCTGCACCCCGCGACCCTGCGGCCCGCGCCCGCCGAGGCGGTGGTGGAGGCCCTGCTCGCCCACGTGTCGCAGGCGCTGGCCGACCACGGGGACCTCAAGAGGGTGCGCGCGGCCTGCGCGGACCTGCTGCGGCACGGCAACGGGGCGACGGCGCAGCGTGAGCTGTGGGAGCGCACGGGCAGCCTGCGCGAGGTCGTCACCGGCTGCGTCCGGCACACGCAGGGCTGAACCGCGCGTTTCTGCGACACGCGTCGTCGCGCGTGGTCACGGGACCGCGGCTTCGTGAGCGCGTGGTGACGGCCCCCGGCCACGCGGCGGCGGGCCGGCGGCCGGGTGGTCAGAAGATGAGGATCAGGGCGTAGGCCAGGAAGAAGGCCGCGACCAGGACGACGAGGACGATGATCAGGGTGAGCGGGCCCTTGGCCCAGCCCGTGGGGGGATTGTGGGTCTCCCGGGGGCCGGCCCCTGGCATGCTGCTCTCCGCGGGCGGGGTCTCACCCGGCGGCACGCCGCCGCCCGGTTCGAGGCCGGTGCTGCGTCGCGGGTCGGGGTCCGGATTGATGTGGGTCATGTGTCCCGGGTCCCCGGACCGGCGGCCGCCAACAGTCCGCCGCCGAGATCATCCGCGTGGAATAGTTGTGCGTTCCCGGCCACAACCGCTCCTGCCTGAGCTACATTCCGACCACCGCCGATGACAGTTCCCGTCGGCGGAGTCACAGCCCGTACCCGTCAGGAGCAGCGCATGCGCGACGTCGCCCTCGCTCCCCCGGCCGCCTCGCCCCTGACCGGAGGGCTCGCCGACAGCGTTTTCGAGACAGCCGCCCGCACCCCGTCCCTGCCGGTGCTCGCGCGCCGGTCCGCGCCCCGCGGACCGTGGGAGGAGGTGACGGCCGCGGAGCTGCGGGACGAGGTCCTGGATCTGGCCAAGGGGCTCGTCGCCTCGGGGATATCGCCGGGCCACCGGGTGGCGGTCATGGCCCGCACCCGCTACGAGTGGACGGTCCTCGGCCACGCCCTGTGGGCGGTGGGCGCCGAGGTCGTCCCCGTCCATCCGACGTCCTCGCGCGACCAGGTCGAGTGGATCCTGCGGGACGCGGGCTGCGTGGGGGTGGTCGTCGAGGACGAGCAGAGCGTCATGACGGTCGGCTCGGTGTGCGCGGTGCTGCCGGCCCTGCGGCACGTCTGGCAGCTCGACGCCGGGGCGTTCGAGGAGCTCACCCGGCGCGGTGAGGTCGTCCCGCGGACCACCGTCGACTCGCTGCGCCGGATCGTGCTGCCGGACTCCACCGCGGTGATCGCGTACACCTCCGGCACCTCGGGCCGCCCGCTGGGCTGCGCGCTCACCCACCGCGGCCTGGCCGCGCCCTGCGACACCCTGCTGGCCGGCTGGGGGGACACCGCCGGGCCGCCCGGACAGCAGCCGTCCGTCCTCGCCTTCCTGCCGTTCTCCCACGTGTACGGGCTGATGGTCCAGGGGCTGTGCCTGCGCGGCGGGATCCTGATGGGCCACGAGCCGGACCTGAGCGGGGACGCCCTCTCCGAGGCCCTGCGCTCCTTCCGCCCGACCTACCTGTACGGGGTCCCGTCGGTCTTCGAGAAGATCTACAAGAACTTCCTGCGGGCGGCCCAGGAGGCGGGCCGCGGCGCGCTGTTCGAGCGGGCCGCGGACACCGCCCGGCACTTCGCGGCGGCCGTCGAACGGCAGCGGCTGGGCCGGGGTTCGGGCCCCGGCCTCGACCTGCGGCTCCAGCACGCCGTGTACGAGCGGACGGTGTACCGCAGGCTCCGCGCGGCCCTGGGCGGCCGCGTGCACCGGGCGACGTCGGGCGGCTCGCCGCTCCACCGCGACCTGTCCCTCTTCTACGAGGGCATCGGCATCTACGTCCACGACGGGTACGGCCTGACGGAGACCAGCGGCGGGATCACCATGCAGCCGCTGGGCCGGGAGAAGTCGGGGACGGTGGGGCAGGCCCTGCCGGGCACGGAGATCCGGGTGGCCGACGACGGGGAGATCCTGGTGCGCGGCCCGTCGCTGTTCCAGGGCTACGTCAACGACGACGCCTCCACCCGGGCCGCGTTCCGGGGCGGCTGGCTGGCCACCGGGGACCTCGGCCGCCTGGACACCGAGGGCTTCCTGACCATCACCGGCCGCAAGAAGGACGTGATCATCACCAGCGGCGGCAAGAGCGTGGCCCCGACCGCGCTGGAGCAGCGGCTGCGGCTGCACCCGCTCGTCCACCAGGCGGTGGTCGTCGGCGACAACCGGCCCTGCGTGGGCGCGCTGATCACGCTGGACCCGGAGTTCCTGGCGCACTGGCGCCGCAACCTGCCGCCGTACGGGGGCGACAGGGCCGGCCGGGAGGCGCGGGAGGAGAACGCGCTGCGGGAGGAGGTCGGGCGGGCGGTGGCCGCGGCCAACAACGCGGTGTCCCGGGCGGAGTCGATCCGGGTCTTCCGGGTCCTGCCGGAGCCGTTCGACCAGGCCAACGGACTGCTGACGCCGTCGATGAAGCTGCGCCGCGACTCGATCGTGCAGCATTACGCGGCCGAGATCGAGGCGATGTACCGGGCCCGCGTGCGGGTGCCCCGGGAGAACCCGTCGACCGAGGTGCTGAGCTGGGACGACTCCGACGACGTGTTCCGCTGACGTGCCGCGAGGCCCCTCTCCGTACGCCGGGCGGGCGGGGAGGGGGGCCGGCGCACGCTGCGCGGTCGACGCGGTGCCGTACGTGGTCGGCTCACGCCGCCGGGAGCGGTACGCGTAGGCCGCGCCGCCCAGGGAACCCTGTGCAGAGGCGACGAGAGAGCCGCACGAGAAAGGACGACGGTCCCGAAGAAGGGCCGCACGACGACATGGCGACCGAGCCCCGTGGTAA
Organism: Streptomyces sp. NPDC031554; assembly: GCF_055580685.1. Lineage (NCBI taxonomy): Bacteria > Bacillati > Actinomycetota > Actinomycetes > Kitasatosporales > Streptomycetaceae > Streptomyces > Streptomyces sp. NPDC031554. The sequence continues at coordinate 262,484 of NZ_JBVIKX010000007.1, forward strand.
TGACTCACCGGCGTCCTGGGCGGTCCCGGGCCGCACCGCCCGTTTCGCGGGTGCCCCGCAGGACGTGACGGGTGCGCGCCTGGCCGCGGAGGACTTCCTGCGCGCCCTCGCCCGGGCGGCTCCGCCCGCGGCGCCCGAGTGCTGGCACGACATCGTGCTGATCGTCACGGAGTTGGCCTCCAACGCCGTCCAGTACGCGCCGGGTCCCTTCTCGCTGCACCTGCGCCCCACCTTCGACGGGGTGCACGTGACGCTGCACGACACCAACCCCACGGCGCCGGCCCCGCGGCCCTTCCACCCCGACGCCGGGGGCGGTGGCATCGGCTGGCACCTGATCCACACGCTGTGCAGCCAGGTGAGCGTGGTGTCCGCGGGTGAGGGCAAGGACGTCCACGTCTTCCTGCCGTGGTGACCGGGGCCGCGGTGCCCGGAGGGGACGTCGCGGGGTCGTCCGTCCGTCAGGGAGCCCCGGTCTCGATCCCGATCGGCACGAAGACGGTGATCGTCTTCCCGCCCGAGGGGTGGGGACGGATGCTGATGTCGCGGGCCAGGCGCAGGATCAGCGGCCAGCCGTAGCCGCTGCCGCGGTGGCCGGCGGGCAGGGTGCCGGGGCCGTACGCCGCCTCGGGCACGACGTCGCTGTGGTCGTGCACGGACAGCCGTACCCCGTCCGGTGCCGGTGCCGCCTCGAAGCCGGCCAGGCCGCCGCCGTGCCGGACGGCGTTGGCGACCAGCTCCGAGACGACGAGCAGCAGGTCGATGAGGTCGCGTTCCGCGGCCGGCCGGGTAGCGGCGTCCCAGCCGGCGTCGACCAGGGCGCGGACGTGGGCCCGTGCCGAGGCCGCGGTCGTGACCCGGGCGGTCTCCGCCGCCCGGGCGGGCAGGAGTTCCTCTCCCCTCATGGCACGAACCTCACGACACGACCGTCAGGGAAACCGCGCCACGGTCACGCGGTCGTCGTCCCGTGCGGCATCAGGCGTCGATAGTAGTCGGCGACGGCCGTCAGGTAGTCGGGGTCCATCGTCTCGCTGTCGGTGTGGAAGCGCGGCGCCTCCTTGACCTCGTCCACGGTGCAGGCGACGGAGACCTTCCGTTCGGCCTCGTCGACGGAGGTGACGACGCCCACCGGGACGACGGCGCTCCTGCCGAACAGCCAGACGCCCGTGTCGACGACCAGGTGCCACATGCCGTGGTGGCCGTCCTCCCGTTCGACGTGCCCCAGGGTGCCGTCGGTCCCCACCACCCCGTACCCCGTGAGGTCCTGTCCTTCGGCACGCCCGCTGTCCGACGGGTAGGACCAGATGTTGTCGATGGTCACGCTGCTCCCTTCTCGCGTTCCACAGGCCTGATACCCCTCCGTCGCGGCCGCATTCGGAGAGCTTCGCACCGTCCGGCCCCGGTCCGTCCGCGCCGCGCGGGACGACGCGGGGCGGCGGCGCGTCCGGCACGGCACGGGCCGGGAAGCGGGGGGCGGACGGAGCGGGTCGACGGCCGGGTCGACGGCCTCCGGCCAGGCGGTTCGCCGGACCCGCGAACGGCCTCCTCCGACGCCGCCCCGGCCTGCGGTGGCGCCCCGGGGGGCGAGTCGGCGGGGCCGGTCCGCCGGGTTCCGGGACCGCCCGCCGGGCCGCGGCCCCGGCGTCGGGCACACCGTGTCGGGCGCACCGTCAAAATCCTTTCGACTACCCCGTTTCAGGCCCCGCATGCATCATGTGCGACCGGTGAATCTTCTGTGCGCCCCAGGTGATGCGACACTTTGTTCCGCCGCGGGCCGATGGGTTAGCCTGCGGCGGATTTATCTCTTCGCGCACATCCGTGAACTGCGAAAATGGACGCACAACCGGCGAGCACCGTCTCCTTTGGACGGCCCGGTTCCGAGCCCCCGCCAGGGGGGCTCCTGGGGAGCGGAACGAGGGTACGCATGACCAGCAACGCCACCGAGGCCGCCGAAGCACCGGGCGACCAGGAGCTGAGGCGCCTCCTGGCCGGGCTGACCGCCGTACGGGACGGAGACTTCGGCACCCGGCTGCCCGCCGACGGCGAAGGCCTGATGGGCGACATCGCGACCGTGTTCAACGGCATGGTCGACCAGCTCTCCGTCTTCACCTCCGAGGTCACCCGCGTGGCCCGCGAGGTCGGCACCGAGGGGACCCTCGGCGGCCAGGCCGAGGTGCCGGGGGTGTCGGGCACGTGGGCCGACCTCACGGACTCCGTGAACGCCATGGCGGGCAACCTGACGACCCAGGTCCGCGACATCGCCCAGGTGGCGACGGCGGTGGCCAAGGGCGATCTCTCGCAGAAGATCGACGTGCCCGCGCGCGGCGAGATCCTCGAACTCAAGAACACCATCAACACGATGGTCGACCAGCTCTCCGCCTTCGCCGACGAGGTCACCCGCGTCGCCCGCGAGGTCGGCACCGAAGGACGCCTCGGCGGCCAGGCGCAGGTGCCCGGCGTGGCCGGTGTCTGGCGCGATCTGACGGATTCGGTCAACTTCATGGCCGGAAACCTCACCGCCCAGGTGCGCAACATCGCCCAGGTGACCACCGCGGTGGCCAAGGGCGACCTGTCGAAGAAGATCGACGTCGACGCCCGCGGCGAGATCCTCGAACTCAAGAACACCATCAACACGATGGTCGACCAGCTCTCCGCCTTCGCCGACGAGGTCACCCGCGTCGCCCGCGAGGTCGGCACCGAAGGACGCCTCGGCGGCCAGGCGGACGTCAAGGGCGTCAAGGGCACCTGGCGGGACCTCACCGACTCGGTCAACTTCATGGCGGGCAACCTGACCGCCCAGGTGCGCAACATCGCCCAGGTGGCCACCGCGGTGGCCAAGGGCGACCTGTCGAAGAAGATCGACGTCGACGCCCGCGGCGAGATCCTCGAACTCAAGAACACCATCAACACGATGGTCGACCAGCTCTCCGCCTTCGCCGACGAGGTCACCCGCGTCGCCCGCGAGGTCGGCACCGCGGGCAACCTCGGTGGACAGGCCACGGTCCGGGGCGTCTCCGGCACCTGGAAGGACCTCACCGACAACGTCAACGTCATGGCGTCGAACCTGACGGGCCAGGTGCGTTCCATCGCACAGGTGGCCACGGCGGTGGCGCGCGGCGACCTGTCGCAGAAGATCACCGTGGAGGCCAAGGGCGAGGTCGCCGCGCTGGCCGACGTCATCAACACCATGGTGGACACGCTGTCGGCCTTCGCCGACGAGGTCACCCGCGTCGCCCGCGAGGTCGGCACCGAGGGACGCCTCGGCGGCCAGGCCCACGTGCCGAACGTGGCGGGCACCTGGAAGGACCTCACCGACAACGTCAACTCCATGGCCAACAACCTCACCGGCCAGGTGCGCAACATCGCGCTGGTGACGACGGCGGTGGCCAAGGGCGACCTGTCGAAGAAGATCGACGTCGACGCGCGCGGCGAGATCCTCGAGCTCAAGACGACCATCAACACGATGGTCGACCAGCTCTCCGCCTTCGCCGACGAGGTCACCCGCGTCGCCCGCGAGGTCGGCACCGAGGGGCGCCTCGGCGGCCAGGCCGAGGTGGAGGGTGTCTCCGGCACCTGGAAGCGCCTCACCGAGAACGTCAACGAGCTGGCCGGCAACCTCACCCGCCAGGTGCGGGCGATCGCCGAGGTGACGAGCGCCGTCGCCGAGGGCGACCTCACCCGCTCGATCACGGTCGAGGCCTCCGGCGAGGTCGCCGAGCTCAAGGACAACATCAACTCGATGGTGGGGTCCCTGCGCGAGACGACGCTCGCCAACCAGGAGCAGGACTGGCTCAAGACCAACCTCGCCCGGGTCTCCGGGCTCATGCAGGGGCACCGCGAGCTGCCCGTGGTGGCCGAACTGATCATGGACGAGCTGGTGCCGCTGGTCTCCGCCCAGTACGGCGCCTTCTACCTCGCCGAGGAGGGCGTCAAGGGGCCGGAGCTGCGGCTGGTGGGTGCCTACGGCTACCCCGACGACGACTCCCGCCCGACCCGGATCCCGTTCGGCCGCTCGCTCGTCGGCCAGGCCGCGCGCAGCCGTCGTACGATCATGGTCGACGACCTGCCCGCCGGGTACGTCGTCGTCTCCTCGGGGCTCGGCAGCGTGGAGCCCAGCGCGCTGGTGCTGCTGCCGATCCTGTTCGAGGGGCAGGTGCTCGGGGTCATCGAGCTGGCGTCGGTCACCGCGTTCAAGGAGATCCACCGGGACTTCCTGGAACAGCTCAGGGAGACCATCGGGGTCAACGTCAACACGATCGTGGCCAACGCCCGCACCGACGAGCTGCTCGGCGAGTCCCAGCGGCTGACGGCCGAACTCCAGACGCGGTCCGCGGAGCTGCAGTCCCAGCAGGAGGAGCTGCAGCGCTCCAACGCCGAGCTGGAGGAGAAGGCCTCGCTGCTCGTGGCGCAGAACCGGGACATCGAGGCGAAGAACCTCCAGATCGAGCAGGCGCGGCAGGAGCTGGAGGCGCGCGCCCAGCAGCTGTCGCTGGCGTCGAAGTACAAGTCCGAGTTCCTGGCCAACATGAGCCACGAGCTGCGTACGCCGCTCAACAGCCTCCTGATCCTCGCCCAGCTGCTCGCGCAGAACCCCTCCCGCAACCTGACGCCGAAGCAGGTGGAGTACGCGGGCATCATCCACTCCGCGGGCTCGGACCTGCTCCAGCTGATCAACGACATCCTGGACCTGTCGAAGGTCGAGGCGGGGAAGATGGACGTGTCCCCGGAGCGGGTGCCGCTGCGGCAGCTCATCGAGTACGTCGAGGCGACGTTCCGGCCGATGACGACGCAGAAGAGCCTCGACTTCTCGATCAGCACGGCCGCCGGCGCTCCCGCGGACCTGCTGACGGACGACTCCCGGCTGCGCCAGGTGCTGCGCAACCTGCTGTCCAACGCGGTGAAGTTCACCGAACAGGGCGGCGTGGAACTGCGTATCGAACCGGTGGCCGCGGAGGAGGTGCCGGCGGGCGTGGTCCGCGGCGGCACGGTGGTGGCCTTCCGGGTGAAGGACACCGGCATCGGCATCCCCGAGCAGCAGCTCGAGACCATCTTCGGGGCCTTCCAGCAGGCCGACGGCACCACGAGCCGCAAGTACGGCGGCACCGGCCTCGGACTGTCCATCACCCGGGAGATCGCCCACCTGCTCGGCGGTGCCGTGACGGTGGACAGCGCGCCCGGCAAGGGCAGCACGTTCACGCTGTATCTGCCGGTGGCCCGCGGGGACTTCGCGGAGGTGATCGCCGGCGGCCGGCCGGTGGAGCGCGACGGCGAGGAAGGGACCCCGGAGGACGCCGCGCACCCCCTGAGCCTGCCCGCGTCCTCGGGCACGGCCCGGCGTCCGCGCCGGCTGCTGGTGGTGGAGGAGCGGCCCCGCGGGCTGCTGACGCTGGTCGCCGAGAGCGTGGTGGCCGACGTCGCGGGCGGCCGGGAGGACGGCACTCCGGCGCCGCCGGTCGACGTCGTCACCGCGGTGGGGGCGCAGGAGGCGGCGGGGGCGCTGGCCGCCGAGCCGTGCCACTGCGTGGTGCTGGAACTGGGGATGCCCGACGCGGAGGCCTCGCGCTTCCTGGAGGCCCTGCAGGGCGACTCGGCGCTGACCAATGTGCCGGTGCTCGTGCACAGCGGTCACCGCGCGGACTTCGCCCAGGAGGAGGCGCTGCGGTCCTGGTCCGCGGGCCGGCCGCTGGAGTTCCTGTCGAGCCTGGACGAACTGCGCGAGCGCATCACGCTGCACCTGTCCGCGGAGGAGCCGGGCGACGTCCTCGCCCTGGTCCGCCAGGACGAGCCGCAGCCCGTGGCGCCGCAGCCCGTCGACGACGCCGTCGTGGGCCGGACGGTCCTCGTCGTCGACGACGACGCGCGCAACCTGTTCGCGCTCAGCGGGATCCTGGAGCTGCACGGCATCCGGGTGCTGCACGCGGAGAACGGGCGCGAGGGCATCGAGGCGCTGCGCGCCAACCCGGAGATCGCACTGGTGCTGATGGACGTGATGATGCCGGAGATGGACGGGTACACGGCCACGGCGGAGATCCGCACCATGCCGCAGTACGCCGACCTGCCCATCATCGCGGTGACCGCGAAGGCGATGCCGGGCGACCGGGAGAAGAGTCTCGCCTCGGGGGCCAGCGACTACGTCACCAAGCCCGTGGACACGCACGATCTCATGTCCTGCGTCCGCCGCTGGCTGACCGCCTGAGGGCGGTCAGCCCGTCCGAGCAGCAGGCGCACCGGCCGAGGAGTCATCGCACCGTGAACATGTCCGAAGAGCAGCCAGAACGGGCCGGGGGCCCGGCCGAGCCCGCCTCCTCCGCGACGCCCGCCGCCGGTGCGCGCGTCGCGCCGGGCCGCGGCCCGGCCGCGGCGCCCGGTGGGGCACCCGGCCTCGCCGGTGAGGTCCGCACCTACGAGGGCCCGGCGGTCGGGTCCCCCACAGCCGGGGACTCGACCGCCGAGGACCCGGCCACAGGGGACCCGGCCGCCGCGTCCCTGCCGGAGGTGGCCTCCGGCAGCGCGCGGGAGCCGGTCCCCGTGTCCGGCCGGGAGCGGGAGAAGGAGCCCTCCTCCGTCGGGCGGCTGGCGGCCACCGTGGAGCGGCTGCGCCGCGAGGTGCGGGCGGCGCAGGCCGAGGCCGAGGGCCGGGCGCTGGTCGAGCTGGCCAAGGGCATCCTCGTGGAGCGGCTCGGCTGCGGACCCGCGGAGGCGGCCCGGCAGCTCACCGAGCTGGCCGGGCAGGCGGGGACGACGCCCCTGGAGTTCGCCGTCGACGTCATCAACCAGGCCGCCCGGGACCGGGTCTCCGAGGTCACCGACGCCTTCCTGGCGGCCGTGACGGGGCACGTGGCGGCCGACGAGTCCGCGGCCGTGCGGCTGCGGGCGGCCGAGAGCGGGGCGCTGGCGGCCCACGACACGCAGGCCGTCGCCGATTCGCTGCTCCAGCACGCGCTGGGACCGCTGGGCGCGGTGGCGGTGGCGATCTGGGCGGCCGGCTCCGACGGCTCGCTGACCCTCGCCGGCAGCGCCGGTTTCACCCCCGTCGAGGCCGCCCGCTGGCACTACGTCCCGCCGGACGTCGCCACGGTGGCCCGGCTCGGCCTCACCGAGCACGCGGGCCAATGGATCGGCTCGCTCGCGCAGACCGGGCTGCCCACCATCGGCCGGCAGGCCCACCCGGAGGGCGGCCGGGTCGCCGTCCCCGCCGGGACCGGCGGCCGGATCCACGGTGTCCTGGAGATCGCCTGGCCGTCGTTCCTGGAGCAGCAGCCGCCGCAGGTGGTGCGCCAGGTGGAGGCGCTCGCCGAGTTGTGCGCGCACACGCTGCAGGCATACCCCCATGCCCAGGCCGTCGACCGGGAGCAGCGGATGCTGCCGGACGCCGCCGAGCTGATGGACCTCGCGGACGGCCTGCACGACCCGGCGCTGGTGCTCGTGCCGGTCGTCGACGCGGCGGGGCGGCTGGTGGACTTCCGCATCCAGCACGTCAACGACCACTTCCTCGACCCGGCGGGCCGGCCGCGGGCCGTCGTCAACGGCGCCCTGCTGCTGGAGGCCTACCCGATGGCGGCGGGCGACAGCGACCTCTTCCAGCGCATCGAGCGGGTCCACGCGACGGGCGAGCCGTTCCGGGCCCGCCGCATGAGCCTGACCGCGCTCGTCGACGAGGTGCCGCTGTCGGCGGTCGCGGACCTGAGCATCAGCCGGCACGGCACCTGCGTGCTGCTCATCTGGCGCATCGAGGACGAGACGGCACGGCTGGCGAGTCTGTTGCAGCACGCCCAGCGCCTCGGCCGGATCGGCGGCTTCGAGGAGAACGTCCTCACGGGCGAGACCACGTGGAACGGCCAGCTGTACGCGCTGTACGGGCGGGAACCGTCGAGTCCCCCGGTGCGGCTGGAGGAACTGGGGGCCTACGCCCACGCGGACGACGCGGTCCCCATCGGCCGCTTCCTGCGCACGCTGCTGCACCATCTGCGTCCGTCGTCCGCCGCCTTCCGGCTCCAGCGTCCGGACGGGGTGACCCGGCACGTGCGCGTCGTCGCCGAGCCGGTGCTGGACACCGACGGCCAGCTGGTGTCCGTACGCGGCGCGTACCAGGACATCTCCTCCCAGCACTGGACGGAGGTGGCGCTCGCCGCCACCCGCGACCAGCTCGTCCAGACCGAGCAGCAGGCCAGCGAGCGCAGCCGGCTGGCGCTCCAGCTCCAGAACGCGATCATGCCTCCCACGCGGGCGCCGCTGGACATGGCCGGCCTGCAGGTGGCGGTCCGCTACCGGCCGGCCGAGGAGGAGCACCTCGTGGGCGGCGACTGGTACGACGCCGTCGTGCTGCCGTCCCGGCTGGTGATGCTGTGCGTCGGCGACGTGGCCGGACACGGCATCGAGGCGGCGACCAGCATGGTCGTGCTGCGCAACGCGCTGCGCGGTCTCGCCGTGACCGGCGCGGGTCCGGGCCAGCTGCTGTCGTGGCTGAACATCGTCGCCCACCATCTGACGGGCGCGGTCACGGCGACGGCGGTGTGCGGGCTGTACGACCCGGTGCGGCGCACCCTGCGGTGGGCCAGGGCGGGCCATCTGCCGCCGGTGCTGGTGCGCGGCTCGGGCGCCGCCCCGCTGCCCCTGCTGAGCGGGATGCTGCTGGGCGCCGTGCCGGACACCTCGTACGAGGAGGCGGAGATCGAGCTGGCGGTCGACGACACGCTGCTGATGTACACCGACGGCCTCATAGAGCGGCGGGACCGTTCGGTGGAGGAGTCGCTGACGCAGCTGCTGAGCCAGGCGCGCTCGGCGCAGCCGTCGCTGGACCAGCAGCTGGACCGGCTGCTGACCCACAGCAGGTCCGACACGGACGACGACACCTGCATCGTGGGCATCAGGCTCGGTTAGGGCCCGCCGTTCGGATCACGCCGCGGACGTGAGGGGCCCGCACGCGCGTCCGCGGCGTCGTCGTCCGGTGCCGACGCTCCGCGTCGGCGCGACGGCGGTCCCCCGCACGAGCGCGGCCGGGCGACGGGCGACGCCCCGGCCGGGGGCGCCGCCCGGGTTGCCGCGCGAGCGTGACCGGGCGGGGGGAGCCGAGGGCCGACGGCGACGCCGCCGGGGCACCCCTCCGGAGGAGGGCGTGCCGGGCCCCGCTCGCCCGGACCGCGAGGCGCCGGACAGGTCCCGAGCGGTTCACCCGGCCGAGCAGGCATGGCGGTGCCGTTCGGGGGTATCCGCCGAGGCGCGGCGTGAGGCCGGGATCCGCGGGTGGTGGACGCGGTGCGCGGGCCGAGGGCCGGTGCACCACCGGTCCGCCGGGGTTCCGGCCGCGCGGCGCAGCCGTCCGCCGGTGCGCAGAGCCCGGACCGTAAGTCTTCGGAGGTACCCGTGTCCATCGCCCAGAACCCGCTGTCCGTCGAGGTCACCCTGCCCCGCGAGGACGTGGCCCTGGTCACGGTCGAGGGGTATCTGGACCTCGACACCGCGACCGAGTTCCAGGCCCATCTGGCGAACCAGCTCCATCACGGCAGGCGCCACTTCCTGCTGGACCTGTCGGAGGTGCCGTTCATGGACTCCTCCGGCATGAACATCATCCTGCGGGTGTACCAGGAGGCGCGGGAACTGCCCGGCAGCGTGCACGTGATCGATCCGACACCCGCCGTGCGCCGGGTCCTGGACCTGACCGGCGTCAGCATCACGGTCCCCATCTCCGACAAAGTGGACGACGCCCTGGCGCTCATCGACCGCATGCAGTCCTCTCCCGAGGCCCCGTAGAGCCGGGCCGGTCGTCGGCAGCGCCCCGCGGGGCGCGGCCAACGACCGGCGGACAGTTGTCATTTGACAACTATGTGCGGTGGGCAAGAGAGTGAGCGAGGCCGGCGGCGGGTGCCGCGGTGTCGCGGCGCGCGTCCGGCCGCCGCGGACGGACACCGTCCCGCCGGCCGTCCTGCGGTGTGCGACGGCAGGACGCAGAGAGGAGTGACGCAGTGCCGGAGCAAGAGGCGACCGCACCGCGGGGAACACCGACGGAGGAGGTCGGGGCCTTCCTGAGCCGCCGCCGGGAGCGGATCGCCCAGCGCTGGGCCGACGAACCCCTGTTCCGCGCCGTGTTCACCGTCTCGCGCGACGAGGCGGTGGAGGCGGGACGCGGCCTCGCCGACGCCCTGGCCCACGCCCTGCACGGGCTGGGCGCCGACATCGTGCGGGCGGCACCCGGCGGTGCGGGCCCGCGGTGAACGACGACCTCCCCCGCGTCGACGGGGCCCCCGTACCGGTGCTCAGGCCGGGCGACGTCCTGCTGCTCACCCTCCAGGGGGATCTCCACGACGGCACGGCGGAGCAGCTCCGGCAGGACACCGGGGAGCCGACCGCCCGCAGCAGGGTGGCCGGTGTGGTCATCGACATCTCCGGCGTCGAGGCCGTCGGCTCCTTCCCGGGGCGGGTGCCGGCCGAGATCGCGGCCGACGCGCGGTTGCCGGGCGCGCGGACCGTGGTGGCCGCGATGCGGCCCGCGGTCGCGTTCACGCCGGCGGGACCCGGGCTGACGCCGCCGGGCCCGCGCACCGCCCTGAGCACGGAGGCGGCCCTGGAGCTCCTCGGGCGGACGGACACCGCGGCGGCCGGCGGCCCGCGCCGGGAGTGTCGGTGAGCGGGACGGCCGCGGGCGTCGAGACCCGCCTGCCGATCCGCTCCGACAAGGACCTGGTGTGGGTACGGCAGCACGTGCGGCAGGCCGCCGCCGCACAGGGCTTCGGACTGGTGGAGCAGACCAAACTGGTCACGGCCGCCAGCGAGCTGGCCCGCAACACGCTGGTGTACGGCGGGGGCGGAGAGGTGCGGACCGTGCCGCTCGCCGACGGCCGGGCCACGGGGCTGCGGCTGGTGTTCTCCGACTCCGGCCCCGGCATCCCGGACGTGGAGCAGGCCCTGCGGGACGGCTACACCTCCGGCGGCGGGCTCGGCATGGGGCTCGGCGGCGCCCGGCGGCTGGTGCACGAGTTCGCCGTCGACAGCACCCCCGGTGCCGGTACGACGATCACCGTGGCCTCCTGGGCGGCCAGGACGCCCCGACCCCGTGAGGAGTTCTGATGCCCAGGGTGTGGGACGTGCCGGTGCACGACTCGACGCGTGTGCGCGACGCACGGGTGGCCGCCGAGGAGGCCGCGGTGCTCGTCGGCCTCGACGAGGACCGCACGGCGGCGGCCGCGCTGGTGGCCACGGAGCTGGCCACCAACCTGCTCAAGCACGCCCGCGGCGGCCGGCTGCTCGTCGACCTGGTCCCCCCGCCGGCCGGGCGGGGCGGGACCGTGGTGCAGATAGCCGCCGTGGACCACGGCCCGGGCATGGCCGACGTACCGGCCGCGTTCGGCGACGGGTTCTCCACGGCCGGCTCCCTGGGTGCCGGGCTGGGGACGTGCCGGCAGGTCTGCGACGGCTTCGACCTGCACAGCGTGCCGGGGCGCGGCACGGTCGCGCTGGCCCGGCTCGGCGCCGCCGCGCGGCCCGGTCCGGACGACCCGGCGCCGGCCCGGGCCGGCGGGGTGAACGTCCCCCTCGCCCGCGCCGAGTGGTCGGGGGACGCCTGGACCTGGGTGCGGGCCGGCGACCTGCTGACCCTGATGCTCGCCGACGGGCTGGGCCACGGCCCGCAGGCGGCCCGCGCCTCCACGGCGGCCGTGGACGAGCTGCACCGCTGCGCCCAGTTCCCGCCCGCCGAGATCATGCACCGGCTGGACGCCGCGCTGCGCGGCACGCGGGGCGCCGCCGTCGCGGTGGCGCAGCTCGACGCGCGGTCCGAGCTGCTGCGGTTCGCCGGGATCGGCAACGTGGGGGCGCGGCTGCGCGAGGGCGACTCCTGGCGCCATCTGCTCTCCCGGCCCGGCATCGTGGGCGTGCACCGCCCGACGAGGCTGCCGGAGACCGCGGCGCCCTGGGCGGCCGACCGGCTGCTGATCCTGCACAGCGACGGGCTGCCCAGCCGCTGGGCGCCGCCCGACGACCCCCGGCCGGCGACGGCCGACCCCGCGGTGACGGCCGCGGTGATCATCCGTGACACCAGCAGCTCCGCCCGCCCGGTACGTGACGACACCACCGTGGCCGTCCTGTCCCCGACCCCGCCGGACCACACATGACACGCACCTGGCAGATCACCACCGTCACCGACGCGGCGCGCGCCCGGATCGCCGCCGCGCGGCTGGCCGCGGCGTACGGCGTCGCCCCGCTGGAGCGGACCCGGCTGGCGGCCGCGCTCAGCGGGCGGCTGCGCCAGTGTCTGACCAAGGGCGGCAGCTGGCGGCTCCGCCTGGAGGCGGACGGGGACCTGCTGCGCGTCGAGGTCGCCCCGCTGCCCGCCGCCGCGGAGCCGCCGTGGTGCTTCAGCGTGCCCTGTCCCGAGCCGGCCGACCCCCCGGTGCCCGCCTGGCCGGCCGAGGACACCGGGGTGCTCGCGGAGGCCCTGCTGGGCGCCGACGAGGACACCGCCCTGGTGCTGGAGCGGCTCGCCGGGCAGGAGGAGCTGGTCGCCTTCCACCGGGAAGAGCTGCACCAGACCAACCAGGGCGTCCTGGCGCTGCACGCCGAGCTGGACGCGGCCGGGCGGGCCCAGCGCGAGGCGTTCGCCGCCGAACGCGCGGCCCGCCAGGAGGCGGAGCGCGCCCGGCGCCGGCTGACGTTCCTCGCGGACTCCAGCGCGGTGCTGACGGCGTCCCTCAACCACGAGGAGATCGTGCGCCGGCTGCCCGAGCTGCTGGTGCCCGAATACGCGCGCACGGCCGACGTCTGGCTCTTCGACGCCGAGGACGACCGGCAGCCCCCCGCCCCGCAGCCCGCGGCCGCGGTGGTCGCCGCCCGGACCGGCCGCCCCCAGTACGCCGCCGCGCACCCCGGCGGACTGCCCGGCGTCGACGACCAGCCGCCGTCGGCGCTGCGCCCCGACCGGCCGCTGCTGTGCGTCCCGCTGCCGACCCGCGGCGCCCCCCTGGGCGTGCTGACCCTGACGCCGCCGGGCGAGCGCTGGGACCCCGACGACGCCGTGATGCTGGTCGAACTGACCAGACGGGCCAGCATCGCCCTGGACAACGCCCGCCGCTTCGAGCACAACCGGGACATCGCCGAGACCCTCCAGCGGGCCCTGCTCACCGATCTGCCGGCCACTCCCGGCCTGCGCCTGGCGGCCCGCTACCTGCCGGCGACGTACGGGCTGAACATCGGCGGCGACTGGTACGACGCGTTCCGGCAGCCCGACGGCAGCCTCATCACCGTCATCGGCGACGTCACCGGACACGGGCTGCACGCGGCCGTGATGATGAGCCAGCTGCGCACCGCGCTGCGCGCCTACGCCGTCGACGGCGGCAGTCCCGGTGTGCTGCTGACCCGGCTGCACACCTTCCTGCACCACCTCCAGCCCGACCTGTACGCCACCGCCGTCATCGCCCGTTTCCAGCCCGAGGAGCAGGTGCTGACGTGGGCGGCCGCGGGGCACCCGCCCCCCGTGCTGCGCGGCCCGGACGGACGGGTGCGCACGCTGGACGCCAAACCGGGGGCGATGCTGGGCATCCCGCTGCACCAGGAGATCGCCGACCACACGGTGCCGCTGGTGCCCGGCTCGACGCTGGCCCTCTACACCGACGGGCTGGTGGAGCGGCGCGCGCAGGGCATAGACCCGGGCATAGAACGGCTCGCGGCAGCCCTCGGCTCCTTCCGCACCGGCGCGCTGGACGCGGACCTCGACGGCGCGGCCGACCGCATCCTGGGGCCGATGCTGAGCGACTCCGAGCGGGACGACGACGTGTGTCTGCTGCTGTGCCACTTCGACGGCGCGGACGGCGAGGCGGTGCGGGCGGGCTGACGGCGGCGACTCCCCCGCCCGACGGTCACCGCCACCGGCCCCCCCGGTCCCCCCGGTCACCGTCGGGCGGGGGCGGCGGCGGGCCGCGGAAGCCGGAGGGGCCCCGCTCCGGGGCGGTGGGCCGGGCGGTGTCACGGTGTCGGGCACCGCCGCCGGACGGCTCGTCCGCCGGCCGTCGCCGGGACCCTCCGCGCACCGCGCACCCCGCGTCCCCGCCCTCCGGCAGCCGCCCTCCCCGTGCGCGCCGGCCCGCCCGAAGGCCCGGGGCGTACCGGGTCGTCGTACGGGTACCACGGGGCCCCGGGGCAGGCGTTCGTCTGCATGCTCCGTCCGGCTGGCGCGACCGCTCCGGTCGCGGTGGGATCGGCGGTGTGCGAAAAGGCCGTCCGGTGGGCACCCGCACAACGTCGAGGCAGACCGCCTGGAGCCGCAGAAAGGGATGGACATCGTGACACGACCCAGGATCCTGGTGGTGGGCGCGGGCTTCGCGGGAGTGGGGTGCGTTCGGCGTCTGGAACGCAGACTCGCCGCCGCGGAGGCCGACGTCACCCTGGTGACGCCGTTCGCCTACCAGCTCTATCTGCCGCTGCTGCCGCAGGTCGCCTCCGGGGTGCTGACCCCGCAGTCGATCGCGCTGTCGCTGCGCCGCAGCGAGAAGTACCGCACCCGGATCATCCCGGGCGGAGCCGTCGGCGTGGACCTGCGGTCGAAGGTCTGCGTCATCCGGACCATCACCGACGAGATCGTCAACGAGCCCTACGACCACATCGTGCTCGCGCCCGGCAGCGTCACCCGCACCTTCGACATCCCGGGGCTGACCGACCACGCCTTCGGCCTGAAGACGCTCGCGGAGGCCGCCTACCTGCGCGACCACGTCATCAGCCAGCTCGACCTCGCCGATGCCAGCAACGACCCCGCCGAGCGGGCCGCGCGACTCCAGTTCGTGGTGGTCGGCGGCGGCTACGCCGGCACCGAGACCGCCGCCTGCCTCCAGCTGCTCACCCACAACGCGGTCAAGCGCTACCCCCGGCTGGACCCGAGCCTGATCAAGTGGCACCTGATCGACATCGCGCCCAAGCTGATGCCGGAACTCGGCGACAAGCTCGGCCGCAGTGCGCAGGAGGTGCTGCGCAGGCGGGGCATCGAGGTGTCGCTGGGGGTGTCCATCGCCAAGGCCGGGCCCGAGGAGGTCACCTTCACCGACGGCCGCGTGGTGCCGACCCGCACGCTGATCTGGACCGCCGGTGTCGTGGCGAGCCCGCTGATCGCCACGCTCGGCGCGGAGACGGTCCGCGGACGGCTCGCGGTCACCTCGCGCATGGACCTGCCCGGCCACGACGGGGTGTTCGCGCTCGGCGACGCCGCGGCCGTGCCCGACGACACCAAGGGCGAGGCGGGCGCCGTCTGCCCGCCGACCGCCCAGCACGCGATGCGGCAGGCCAAGGTCGCCGCCGACAACGTCATCGCGCGGCTGCGCGGCCAGGCGATGCGGCCGTACGCGCACAAGGACCTCGGGCTGGTGGTCGATCTCGGCGGCACCGACGCCGTGTCCAAGCCCCTCGGCGTCGAGCTGCACGGGCTGCCCGCGCAGGTGGTGGCCCGCGGGTACCACTGGGGGGCGCTGCGCACCGGAGTGGCCAAGGCGCGCGTCCTGACGAACTGGACGCTGAACGCCGTGGCGGGCGACGATTTCGTCCGCACCGGCTTCCAGGCCCGGCGGCCCGCGAAGCTGAAGGACTTCGAGTACACCGACACCTACCTGACGCCCGAGCAGGTACGGGCCCAGGTGGAGGGCGGGCGCCCCGGGGCCGGCTGAGGCGGGCGGGAGAGCACGGCGGGGCCGGTCGAGACGGGCGGGAGAGTACGGCGGCGTGAAGGCGGCGGCACCGGCGTGGGCGGCGGGGGTGCGGGACCGGGTGCTGGCATCCGATCCCGGGCTGCTGCGGCTCGCGGCCGGCCTGCGGACGGTCGGCGCGATCGCCCTCACGCTGGCCGTGCTCTCCCTGCTGGACGCGGACGTGACGCATCTGGTCGCGGGGGCCGTCGCGTCGATGGTCGCCACGTTCGCCGTCCGGGAGAAGCAGCGGGGCCCGCAGGCGGTGACCCTGGCCCTGGGGCTGCCGGTCGCGCTGGCCTCGGTGTCCCTGGCGGCGCTGCTGAGTGCGCGCGTGGTGGCCGGGGACGTCTTCTTCGTCGTGCTCATCTTCTGCGCGGTGTACGGACGCCGGTTCGGCGACCGGGGCACCGCGCTCGGGCTGATCGGCTTCCAGGTCTACTTCATGTCCCTGTTCGTGGGCGCCGCACCGTCCCTGTTGCCGGGACTGTGGGGGGTCCTCGTCCTCGCCTTCGCGGGCAGCGCGCTGGCCCGGTTCGCGCTGGTGCCGCAGACACCGGCGGGGATCCTGCTGCGGCTGCGGCACGCCTTCCGGGCGCGGCTCGCGCAGTTGCTCGACGCCCAGCTGGACCTCCTCGACGCCGGCCCGGACGACGTGGAGAAGGCGCTGGCGCGCGTGCGCACGGGCACCGCCCGGCTGCACGAGACGGCGATGATGATCCAGGGCCGGCTGGAGGAGGGCACGCCCGACGAGGCGACGGCCCGGCTGGTGCAGCGCCGGATCGCCGACGCGGAGATCGCCGCCGAGCGGCTCGGGCTGCTCCTGCTGACGGCGCGCGGCTCCGAGCGCGCGGACACGCTGACCCTGCATCTGCCGGGCGCGCTCCTCCCCGCGAGCGGGCGGCTGCCGATGCCGGAGGAGGAGGCCACGGACGTGCTCCGCCGCGATCTGCGGGCCCTGGGCCTGCTGGTACGGCGTCCCGTCACCGACGGCACCGGGCTCGCGCAGGTCCGCAACCGCCTGCTGGGCTACCGCGACGAGGAGCACCTGCCGCCCGCCCCACCGGCCGTGCGGGACGTCTTCCGGGGCGTCGGCGAGAGCGCCCGCGCGGTGCTGGGGCTGCGTCTCGCGCTCGACGGGCCGCAGGACGAGTCCGACGACAGCCCCGAGACGGCCCGCTCGCGGGAGGAGCTGGACGCGGAGGACGCGGCGATCGGCGGGGAGGGCGCGGAGAAGCCCACGGGGCTGCGGCGGCCCACCACCCGCGCGGCCGTCCAGGTGGCCGTCGGCTCGGCGCTGGCCATCGTCGGCGGCGAGCTGCTGTCCGCCCACCGCTGGTACTGGGCGGTCCTGACCTGCTGGATCGTCTTCATCAACACCGCGTCCACCGGGGAGATCCTGGTCAAGGGGTACCGGCGGCTGCTCGGCACCGTCCTCGGCGTGGTCGCGGGCATCGGCCTGGCGGGGCTGGTCGGCCACCACACGGGGACGGCGTTCGCGGTGGTGCTGCTGTGCGTGTTCGCGATGTTCTACACGGCTCCCCTGTCGTACACCCTGATGTCGTTCTTCGTCACCGCGGCGCTGGGCGTGCTGTACACGCTGCTGCACACTTACAGTCCGGACGTGCTGGTCCTGCGCGTGGAGGAGACGGCGCTGGGGGTGGTCAGCGGGGTGGTCGCGGCGGCGCTGGTGCTGCCCGTGCGCACGGACCGGCGGACGGACGAGCTGCTCACCACCGTCCTGGACCGGCTGGCCGACGTCACCGGGGCCGCCGTGGAGCAGCTCAGCGGCGGAGCGCCGACCGAGCTGCTGGACCGGGCCCGGGAACTGGACCAGGCCCTGTCGGACCTGCGCTCCGCGACGCAGCCGCTGACCCATCCGGTCACCCCGCTGCGGGCCCGGCGGGACACCGCCCAGTACGTCGTGGCCCTGCTGGAGACCTGCGCCTACCACGCCCGGTCGCTCGCGGCGACGGCCGAACTGCTGCCCGCACACCCCTCGATCGCGGCGGACCCCCGGCTGCGCGGCGCCGGCCGGCGCATCCTGGGCAACATCGACGCCATCGCCGCACGCGTCGCCGACGACCGCAGCACGGCCGAGGTCGGCACCGGCCCCAGCGTGGCCTCCCTCCTCGCCCCGGGCTCCTACGGCACCCCCCGCTACGGCCGCGTCACCGACCGCGTCCTGCGCCACCTGCAACGCCTGGACGAAGCGGTGACGGGCCTGGCCCGGCCGCTGGGGGTTCCGGTCGCGTCACCGGGGACGTGAGGGCGTGCCCGCGCCCCTCGTCCGGAGCCGAGGCTCGGTCCCCGGCTCCGGACGAGGGGCGCGGGGCGGGGGCACGGGGCACGGGGCACGGGCCCGGCGGGAGGTGGTGGCCCGGGCGAGGCGGCCGGGGCCGGTCAGGGGGAGCTCCCCGGGGCCGGCCGGCGGCGGGCTCTCGAGGAGCGGTCCGCCGCCTGCCCGTGCCGCCCCGCGTCGCCCGTGCCCGCCGGGCCGGGCGGGGCGGTCGCACCGGCCGGCCGGGCCGGACGTCGTACGAGCCGCGGCGGCGGCTCCCTCTCCCCCGCACTCCCCCGCACAGGACGCGGGCGCCCGTCCCGGCGCCGGTCGGCGTCGGGGCGGGCGCCCGGAGGGGGCCGCCGGAGAGGCGGGTCAGAAGTCCGTCGGCAGGCCGCTCGCGGCCGCGATGCCCCGGAGTTCTTCGGTGTCGTTCTGGCGCTGCTGGATGCAGCCGGCGATCTCGGCCAGGCGGCCCGGGTCGGAGGCGGTCTCGGCATCGGTGACCACGCGGACCGGGCCGGTTCCGTCGACCTGGATCTCGACGAGCTGGTTGTCCAGCCGGCCGGTGACGGCCGTGGCGATGACCAGGGCGGCCTCGTCCCGGATCTCCTGGGGCAGCTCCTCGGTCTCCCGCGGGTCGAGTGCGAAGTCGACGGTCTCGGCGGATTGTTCGTCCAGGGCGCGCAGGGCGGGTGAGACGACCTTGAGCAGCATCGCGAAGTCCTCGCTGTCCATGCGGACGCGCAGGAGGTCGAGGTACATGTCCACGGGCCGTCCGTCCGGCGGGAACTCGGATTCGTTCATGCCCTCCGGGTTCCCGCCGACGGCATGTTCAGACCTTCCGCCAGCGGGCCATCGCGAAGGAGAACAGACCGAACAGCACCAGACCGGCCGCCACGCAGGCCAGCAGCCACGGCCCGGCGGGCGTGTCGGCGAAGGAGCGCAGGGTGTCGTCGAGCCCCTTGGCCTCGTCGGGCCGGTACTCGACGGCGGCCCGGACGGCGAAGACGCCGGCCACCGCGAAGACCAGGCCGCGCGCCGCGCCGCCGCCCACCCCGGTGACGTCCACGAGGCGGCGTGTGCGCGCGGACATCTCGCCGAGCCGCAGGTGCTTGTGGTACTTGCGCATCACGGCACGGACGCCGATCCAGAGGCCGGCGACGACGATCCCGACACCGGCCGCGCCGACGATCCACCGGCCTCCGGAGAGTTCGAGCACCCGGGCGGTGACGTCGCGCGACTGCTCGTCGCTCGATCCGCCCCCGTCGCCCGATCCAGCGGCGAAGGCGAGCACGGAGTAGGCGACGAAGGAGTAGAAGACGCAGCGGGCCAGCGACAGCAGGCGCTTCTTCGCCTTGCGGCCGTCCGGTCCGGCCGCGCCGAAGGCCGCCTCGGACAGCCGCCACAGCGCCATGCCGGCCAGCCCGATCCCGAGGGCCCACAGCAGGACGGAGCCGAAGGGCCGGCCGGCGATCTCGGCGAGGGCGCCCTGCCGGTCGGCCTGCTTGTTCTTGTTCTCGCCGAAGGCGATCTGGAGGGCCAGCGCCCCGACGAGCAGGTAGATCACTCCGCGTGCGGCCAGTCCGGCTCTCGCGGCCCCCCGCGTGACCGAACCCCGCGCGGCGCGTTCGGCCTCCATACGGCCGTTGCGCGCCAGGGCACTCGCGTTCATGTCAACCTCCTGGAAGAGTCCCGGACACCCGGATGCCCCGGCTTCGGCACCGCATACCCGGGCCTTCGCGCGGGTCGCGCACGGGCCCCGCACACAGATCGCCCGCGGACCGCGTCCGCGGGCGCCGTCCCCTCGGGCGCCGTGCGCACGGGCGGTGCGCACGGGCGGGCACACCGACGCCCCGCCGCGGGAGGTCCGTGGCGGGGCGTCGGTGTGGCGGCCGGTCAGGCGTACACGTGCGGCCCGTCGTCGGTGCTGCGGCCGGCGGTGACGTCGGTGTCGGTGGCCGCGACGAGCCAGCCCCGGGCCACTTCCAGGGCCCGGGCGACCTCGCGGGTCCCGGTGGAGACGCACAGGGTGTAGGCGAGGTCCTGCGCCCGCGTGTCGGCCTCGGCGGATCCGGTCGCCGCGGCGGCCTCGTACTCGGCGACGAGGGTGCGCAGGACGGCGGGGTGGGGCATCAGCATCAAGACTGCTCCTGGTCCGGAACGGATGGGATACGGGGGGGGACGGGGAAGGGAGGCGTACGGTCCCCGGGCGGGCTCAGCGGCGGTCGCCCGGCCGCCCCAGGGCTTCCTGGCGCACCTGGGCGCAGCTGCGGCTAATGAGCCGCGAGACGTGCATCTGGGAGATGCCGAGCCGGTCGGCGATGCGGCTCTGGGTCATGTCCTCGAAGAAGCGCATGTAGAGGATGGCCCGTTCGCGTTCCGGCAGCCGGCGCAGGCTCTCCTTGGCGGACTCGCGGTCGACCACGATGTCGTAGGAGGTGTCGGGTCCGCCGAGGGTGTCCACGAGGCTGTAGCCGTCGTCCCCGGCGGGGAGCTCGGCGTCCAGCGACAGGGTGCTGAAGCTCTCCAGGGCTTCGAGGCCCGCGGCGACCTCCTCCTCGGTGAGGCCGGTGTGGGCGGCGAGGTCGGCGGTCGAGGGCTCGGGGGCGCCGGGCGTCTGGGCCAGTTCGCGACGGGCGACGCGCACCTTGTTGCGCAGCTCCTGCACCCGGCGGGGGACCCGCAGGGCCCACATCCGGTCCCGGAAGTGCCGCTTGATCTCCCCGGTGATGGTGGGGACGGCGTAGCTCTCGAAGGCCCCGCGTTCCGGGTCGAAGCGGTCGACGGCCTTCACCAGGCCGAGTGCGGCCACCTGCCGGAGGTCCTCGACGGACTCGCCGCGGTCGCGGAAGCGGCCGGCGATCCGGTGGGCCATGGGCAGCCAGGCGGTGACGATCCGGTCGCGGACGGCGTCCCGCTCGGGACCCTCCTCCATCGTGGTCAGCCGGACGAAGAGGGCGGTGGTGTCGGGAGCGTCGTCGTGGCTCCGACGGGAGTGGGCGGTGGAGTTCGGGGCTGATGCGGCGGGACGGCTTGTCGCCATGTCGATGAGCATGCGGAATCGCTCCTGAACGGTGGAGTCAGGGGGGATGACCACGGAGGGGTCCGCTGCCGTCCGGGGCGCCAGGGACGCCCCGGAGCGGTCGTACCGCTCCTGTGGGCGCGCCTCCGGTCCGAAGCACGAACCTCCGTCTGCCCGGGGTCCGGAGGAACAAACTCCGGTGGTGGGAAACCCGTCCGGGCGGCCGGCGCGACCGGCCCGGACGGCCGGGACGCGGGCCCCGACGACGGTCGGGGCCCGCGTCCGCGGGAGGGGCCGGCGGCGGGTCGGGAGACGGGCCGGCGGCAGGCCGGGGCACGCGACGACAGGTCGGGTCGCGCGACGACGGCGGGTCAGGTCACGGGGACGACGGCGGTGATGCGCTTGCCGCCGGCGGGGAGGCCGGACACCCGGACGTCGCAGGCCAGCCGGCAGACGATCGGCCAGCCCCGGCCGCCGAGCCGGCGCCGGCCCCGGTCGTCGAGCGGGTCGGTGGCGACGGGCAGCCGGTCGCTGCGGTCGCTCACGGAGACCCGCACGACCCACCCTTCGATGTCCACGTCGAAGTCGGTGATGCCGCCCCCGTGGAGGATGGCGTTGGAGGTGAGTTCCGAGGCGACGAGCAGCGCGTCGGAGAGGGCCTCCTCGTCGTAGTCGTGGGGGGCGCCGGTCGCCCCGCCCCGTCCGTCGAGTGCGCGCCGTATGGCGCTGCGGACGTCGGACGGCCGGCAGGGACCGTCCCCGTGACAGTGCACCGGTGGCAGCGCGTGGCCGCCGTACGCGCCGTCGGTGCGCTCGGGCCGGTCCGGGAGATCAGGGAGATCCGGAAGGTCCGGCCGGCCGGTCGGGGCGGTTTCGGTGTCGGTATCGGTGTCGGTGGTCATCTGGTCGGTCTCGCCGGTTCGGTTGCTCCGGTGGTTCGCGTTGACGCGCATCCCTTCGCTCTCCTGACGTCCTCGACTGGTCGGGTGGACCCTCTCCCCGCCCGACGGGCGTGGCCCTCTCTCTCCGGCTGGCCCCCGAAAGCCCTCCCAAACCTGCCTTTCCGGGCATTCGGCCGCATCCCGCGGGTCATCGGCCCCGGACGGGGGCGGCCGTCCGGGGAACGGGGTCATCGACGGGCCCGGCGGGGGTAGGCGGAGTGCATGACGGATGTCGTGGACTCGGACGAACTGCTGCGGCGCATCCAGCGGGCCAGGGGCCGTGCGCGGGAGGAACTGCGGAACCTGCGGTCGCGGAGCGAGGAACTGGGGCGCACCGATCCGGACGCGGCGCGCGAGGCGCACCTGCGGAGCCTGGCGTACGAGGCGGTCCTGGACGTGCTGGACGAGATCGTGACGCCGGGGCGCCACGCGGAGACCGCCTGACCCCGCGTCCGACCCCGTCCGCACGGGGGTTCCACGGGCGCCCGGTTGACGTGCGGCGGCGGGGGAACCCGGCACCGCATGTCGGTCGATCACACGCGCGCCCCCGTACTGGAAGCCCTCGTCGAGTACCACCGCCAGGGACGGCTGGCGTTCTCGCCGCCCGGGCACAAACAGGCGCGCGGCGCCGACCCCGACGTGCGGGCGGTGCTGGGCGACGCGGTGTTCCTCGGCGACGTGCTGGCGTCGGGCGGGCTCGACGACCGGCTGACCCGGGGCCGGGTCCTGGAACGCGCCGAGGAGCTGATGGCGGACGCCGTCCACGCCGAGCACACCTTCTTCACGACGTGCGGGAGCTCCCTGTCGGTCAAGGCCGCGATGCTGTCCGTGGCCGGGCCGCACGAGAAGCTGCTGGTCGGGCGGGACGCGCACAAGTCCGTGGTGTCGGGCCTGATCCTGGCCGGGATCGAACCGGTGTGGGTGGAGCCGCGGTGGGACGCCGAACGGCACCTGGCGCATCCGCCGTCCGCGGCGAGCTTCGCGAAGGCCTTCGAGCTCCACCCCGACGCGAAGGGCGCCCTGGTCACCAGTCCGACGCCGTACGGCGCCTGCGCGGACCTGCGGGCGATCGCCGAGGTCTGTCACCGCCGTTCGCTGCCGCTGGTCGTGGACGAGGCGTGGGGTGCGCACCTGCCCTTCCACCCGGAGCTGCCGTCCTGGGCGATGGACGCGGGCGCCGACGTCTGCGTCACCAGCGTCCACAAGATGGGCAGCGGTCTGGAGCAGGGCTCGGTCTTCCACCTCCGGGGCGACCGGGTCCCGGCGGAGCTGCTGAAGACGCGCGCGGACCTGCTGGGCACGACCAGCCCGTCGACGCTGCTGTACGCCGGGCTCGACGGCTGGCGGCGGCAGATGTGCCTGCACGGCGAGGAGTTGATGGGCGGGGCCCTGGAGCTGGCGGCCGAGGTACGGGCGGCCGTCGAGCAGATCGACGGCATGCACGTCGACGGCCGGGCGGACTACTGCGGTCCGGACCTGGCCGCCGACTTCGATCCGCTGCCCGTCGTCATCGACCTGGAGGGGCTGGGCGTCTCGGGCTTCCGGGCGGCGGACTGGCTGCACGAACACCGCTCGGTCGACGTCCACCTGACCGACCACCGGCGGATCGGCACCCAGATCACCCACGGCGACGACCGGACGACGACCGGGGAACTGCTCGCAGCCCTCGAGGACCTCGCGCGCGCCGCGCCGGACCTGCGGCCGTCACCCCGCACGGAGGTACCGCCCCCCGCAGAACTCCGTCTGGCACAGGCGCTGTTGCCGCGGGACGCGTTCTT
Source organism: Streptomyces sp. NPDC031554 (assembly GCF_055580685.1). Classification (NCBI taxonomy): domain Bacteria; kingdom Bacillati; phylum Actinomycetota; class Actinomycetes; order Kitasatosporales; family Streptomycetaceae; genus Streptomyces; species Streptomyces sp. NPDC031554. The sequence goes on from NZ_JBVIKX010000007.1 coordinate 286,162, forward strand.
CGGTCCGGCCGAGCACGTGCCCCTGTCGAAGGCGGCCGGCCGGATCGCGGCGGAGATGATCACGCCGTATCCGCCGGGCATCCCCGCCGTCCTGCCCGGCGAGCGGCTCACCGAGCCGGTGCTGCGCTACCTGCGCTCGGGGCTGGAGGCGGGCATGAACCTGCCCGACCCGACGGACCGGAGGCTCGACACCGTCAGGGTGGTCGCGCGGGACGCGGAGTGAGCGGAGCGGGGCCGGTGGACGGGCGGGCGGGGGAAGCAGGGCCGGTGGGCGGGGGAAGCAGGGCGGGCCGGCGGGGGAAGCAGAGCCGGCGGGGCGGCGAAAACGGACGGGGACGGGAGAGGGGGAAGTGAAACAGGTCACGCGACCGGGTTGTGAGTGCGCGAAAAGCTCCAGAATGGTTTACGGTTCACCCAGTGGTCGCGGAGTCGAGTTCTTCTCCTCCGCATACCGCATGCGAGGGCCCTGGCTGGCTTCCCCCGTCCAGCCAGGGCTTTCGCATGCCCTTTCGCGAAACCTTCCGCCGCCGAGGTGCCCCGGGCGGCGGCAGCGGCTGAAATGGGCTTAGGGCCTCGAGGCCTCAGGGAACGTCCCGGAACCCATCGCCGGCGAGGAGCCCCGTGCCATGACCAGAGCGACGAAACTGCTGACCGCCCTTCCCCCGCCGCAGCGCCGGCGCCTGACGGACCTCGCCCGCGAGGTGGCCTTCCCGGAGGACACCAGGATCTTCGAGGCGGGCGGCACGGCCGACCGCTTCTGGGTGATCCGCTCCGGCGCGGTCTCCCTGGACCAGCAGGTGACGTCCGTGCAGCGGGTCACCGTCGCCACTCTCGGCGCCGGCGACCTGCTCGGCTGGTCCTGGCTGTTCCCGCCGTACCGGTGGGACTTCGGCGCGGAGGCGTTCAGCCCGGTCCGCGCCTACGAGTTCGAGGCCCGTGCGGTGCTCAAGCTCTGCGAGGAGGACCCCGCGCTCGGCCTCTCCCTGGTCCGCATCGTGGCCGAGATCCTCGCCCACCGCCTGGAGACCACCCGGAGCAGACTGATGGAGCAGTACGGCATGCACCACCGCCGGGTCATCTGACCCGGCCCGGTCCGTTCACCCCCCGGCCCGTTCACCCCGGCTGATCCGTCCCGGCCGGGTCCGGCGGGACGCGGTGACGTCGCAGGGCCGGTGCCGCACAGGCCAGGCCCAGCATCACGACGACGACCAGCAGGCCGCCGCCCGTCATGGCCGCGCGCGGGCCGAAGGCCGCGCCCGCCGTGCCGTGGAGGACGTCCGCCAGGCGCGGACCGCCCGCGACGACGACCGTGAAGACTCCCTGCATGCGGCCGCGCATCTCGTCGGTGGCGGCGGACAGCAGGATGGCGCCCCGGAAGACCATGGAGACCATGTCGGCGACGCCCGCCGCGGCCAGGAACACCACCGCGAGCCACAGGCTGCCGCTCAGCCCGGAGCCGGCGACCGCCGCACCCCAGGCGACGACCGCGCCGATGACCATCCAGCCGTGCCGGCGGGCCCGCGAGAAGGTGCCGGAGAACAACCCGCCCAGCACCGCGCCCAGGGGCACGGCCGCGAAGAGCAGGCCGAGCGCGAGGCCCTCGCCGTAGGGCGCGTAGGTCTCGGCGGCGAGCTGGGGGAAGAGGGCGCGGGGCATGCCGAGGACCATCGCGACGACGTCGGCGAGGAAGGACAGCAGCAGCACCTTGTGCCGTGCGATGTAACGGAACCCCTCCAGGATCTCGCGCAGTCCCGCGCGCCGGACGGCCGGGCCGCCGAGCGGCGGCAGCGCGGGCAGCCGGGCCACGGCCCACAGCGTCACGCACAGGGCGAGCGCGTCGAGCAGGTACAGCTCGGGCAGCCCGATGACGGGTATCAGGGCGCCCGCCAGGAGGGGGCCGGCGACCAGGCCGGTCTGCATCACGGTCGAACCGAGGGCGTTCGCGGCGGCCAGTTCGCCGGCCGGGACGAGCCGGGCGATGGAGGCGGTGCGGGCCGGCGCGTTGAGGCCGAAGAACGCCTGCTGGGTGGCGAGCAGCACCATCAGCACCGCGACCGAGCCGAGTCCGGCGGCCGCCTGGAGCCAGAACAGCACGGAGGTCACGGCGATGCCGGTGTTGGTGATCAGCAGGAGCTTGCGCCGGTCCATGCTGTCGGCCACCGCGCCGCCCCACAGCGCGAACACCACCAGGGGCAGCAGCCCGGCGACACTGGCGTAGCCGACCCAGGCGGAGGAGCCGGTGATGTCGTAGATCTGCTTGGGCACGGCGACGGCGGTGAGCTGGCTGCCGACGGCGGTGACGACGGTCGAGGACCACAGCCGGCGGTAGGCGGGCCGGCGCAGCGGGCGGGTGTCCATCGCCCAGCGGCGCCAGCCGCGCCGGGCCGGGTCCCGCGGATCCGGGGCCGTGTCCCGCGGATCCGGGGCCGTGTCCCGCGGATCCGGGGCCGTGTCCCGCGGGTCCAGGGCCGGGTCCCGCGGGTCCGGGGCCGGGTCCGGCGGGCGGCCCGGCGCGGCGGCGGTCCGGGACGCCGCCCCGGTCCTCTCCTCGGTTCTCGTCTCGGGCGCTTCGTTGCTCTCGCTCGTGTCCACGGAGTCCCTGGTTGCTCGTTACATCTTTCTGGCCAGGGGTCACTATCGCAGTTCCGGCTGTGGCGCCGCGGGCCCGCGGACGCCCGTGCTCAGGCGCCCGCGATCAGGGTGGCGCCGAGGGTGATCATCGTGGCGGCGACCAGTCCGTCCAGGACGCGCCAGGCGCCGGGCCGGGCCAGGAAACGGCCGAACAGCCGCGCCCCGAAGCCCAGCGCGGCGAACCAGCACAGGCTGGCCACCGCCGCCCCCAGGCCGAAGGTCCAGCGCAGCGGGCCGCGGTCGGCGGCGACGGTGCCGAGCAGGAAGACCGTGTCGAGGTAGACGTGCGGGTTGAGCCAGGTCATCGCGAGGCAGGTGAGCACCGCCCGCCGCCGGGAGCCGGTGGCCTCGCCCTCCGTCTCCAGGGCGCCGCCCGGCCTGAGCACCCGGCGGGCGGCGAGGACGCCGTAGCAGAGCAGGAAGGCGCCGCCGAGCCAGGCGACGGCGGTGAGGGCGCCGGGCCAGGCCACCACCAGCGCGCCCACCCCGGCCACCCCGAGGGTGATGAGGACGGCGTCGGACAGCGCGCAGATGGCGACGACGGGGAGGACGGCGTCCCGGCGTATGCCCTGGCGCAGGACGAAGGCGTTCTGCGCGCCGATGGCGACGATGAGGGAGAGACCGGTGCCGAAGCCTGCCGCCGCGGCGGCGAGGGAGGTGTGCATGGCGTCCACGCTAGGGAGCGAATCACCGCGGTACCAGCTAAAGATTCTTACGTAACATTAGCGATCGTGATGACGGATCTCCCCCTCGACCAGGTGCGCACCCTGCTCGCCGTGGTCGACGAGGGCACCTTCGACGCCGCGGCCGCCGCCCTGCACGTGACGCCGTCGGCGGTCAGTCAGCGGGTGAAGGCACTGGAGCAGCGCACCGGCCGGGTCCTGCTGCTGCGCACCAAGCCGGTACGGCCGACGGAGTCCGGGGAGATCGTCGTGCGGTTCGCCCGGCAGCTGGCCCGGCTGGAGCGCGACACGCGGTCCGAACTGGGCATGAACGGCGCCGGGGAGCCGACACGCGTGACGGTGGCGGTCAACGCGGACTCGCTCGCCACCTGGTTCCTGCCCGCCCTGACCCGCGTGCCGCGCGAGCCGCCGTTCTGCTTCGAACTGCACCGCGAGGACGAGACGCGGACGGCGGAGCTGCTGCGGGAGGGCCTGGTGATGGCCGCGGTGACCTCCCTGCCGGACGCCGTCACGGGCTGCTCGGTCAGGGCTCTGGGCTCGATGCGCTACTTCGCGGCGGCGAGCCCCGGCTTCGCCGCCGCGTTCCTCGACGGCGTGCCGCTGGGCGAGGGGCTCGCGCGGGCTCCCGTGGTCACCTTCGACCGCCGCGACGACCTCCAGGACGCGTTCGTACGGCGGCTGCGGCGCGGGCCCGACGGCGCGAGCCGGCTGCGGCACGCCGTACCGACCTCGGAGGGCTTCCTCGACGCGGTGGCGGCCGGGCTCGGCTGGGGCATGGTGCCCGAGGCGCAGGCCCGGGAGCTGCTGACGGCGGGGCGTCTGGTCTCCCTCGCCCCGGACCGTCCCCTCGACGTCCCCTTGTTCTGGCAGCAGTGGAAGCTCGACTCCCCCGCCCTGGCCGCCGTGGCCGCCGCCGTCGCGGCGACGGCGGCGCGGACCCTGCGGAGCTGAGCGGGCGGCCCGGCCGGGCGTCGGTCCTGGCCGTCGGTCCGTGCGGCGCGGTTTCACTTCCGCCCTGGCGGTGACACGAACAGGAGCAAATACCGGAAACCGCACACGACTTCGATCGCAGGTGACTTCGATGGACGACTGGCGACAGAGCGCCGCGTGCCGCCATGAGGACCCGGAACTCTTCTTCCCGATCGGCACCTCGGGGCCGGCCCTGCTGCAGACCGAGCAGGCGAAGACGGTCTGCCGGGGCTGCTCGGTGCGGGACCAGTGCCTGGAATGGGCGCTGGAGACCGACCAGGGCCTCGGCGTCTGGGGCGGCACGAGCGAGACCGAACGGCGCGCCCTCAAGCGGCGCATCAAGGCACGCCGCAGTTCGTGACCTCCGCGCGGGGCGGACCGGTGCTCACCGGCCCGCCCCGCGCGTCGGTCGGGCCGTGGGCCGATGCGGCCCGCGGCCCGACCGACGCGTGGCCGGAAGCGCGCGACCCGCGGGCCCCGGCGGGCTCAGTCGCCGCTCGGGGCCGTGGCAGCGGGCAGCGGACAGCCGCAGGGTGAACACGCTCCCCGCGCCCGGTGTGCTCGCCGCCCGTGCCGTGCCGCCCTGGGCGGTGGCCGGATGACGGAGGATCGACAGGCCGAGGCCGCTGCCGGCGGTGCGGGACGACTGTCGGTGCGGCGGTGCGGGACGACTTCGGAGAGCGGGGAGTCGGGACCGCGTCCGGTGACCACGACGGCCTGGCGCGCGGTGGCCGGCACGGCGGCGCGCGTCCTCGGGCCGAGGCCCGGCAGCCGCCGCGGGAGCGTCCGGGCGGCGGCCCCGGACCCGGACCTGCCCGGAGCCGCCCGGGGGTCGCGGGGCCGGCGGCCGTACCGCCCCCGCGTCCGGCCGGCAGGAGGGACGCGGGAAGCAGCGCGGCACGGGCACGGTGCGTGATCATGGCTCGGCCTTGGCCGAGAGGTGTGGGGAACCGGTCAGGTCCTCAGGCCAGGTCGGGCTTTCCCCGAGCGTACAGCCAGGTCCTGAACAGGTTTCCGAGGTCCTTGCCGGACACCTTCTCCGCCAGGCGCTCGAACTGGGCGGTGGTGGCGTTGCCGTCGCGGTGCCCGGACGCCCAGGCGCGCAGGACGCGGAAGAAGGCGCGGTCCCCGATCTCGGTGCGCAGCGCGTGCAGGGTCATGGCGCCGCGGGCGTAGACGGGCGTGCCGAAGATGTTCGCGCCGCTGCCGGGGTCGCCGGGCGGGAACGCCCACAGGCGGTCGCCGGCCGGGCGCGCGTACAGCGCGTCGAAGGCGGCCTGGGCGCGCGCGCCGCCGTGCTGTTCATCGTAGAGCCACTCGGCGTAGGTGGCGAAGCCCTCGTTGAGCCAGATGTCCTTCCAGGACGTGAGGGAGACGGAGTCGCCGAACCACTGGTGGGCGGTCTCGTGGACGAGGGTGCCCAGGTCGGGCGCGCCGTCGTAGACGGGCCGGGTCTGGGTCTCCAGGGCGTAGCCGACGTCCGGGGCGTGGTCCACGATCGACCCGGCCGCGCGGTACGGGTAGGGGCCGAACAGGCCGCTCCCCCAGGCGAGCACGGAGGGCAGCTTCGCCAGCACGGGCCCGGCGGCGGCCGCCTCGCGGGGGTCGACGGCGTCGTAGACCTCGATGCCGTCGCGGGTGGTGTACTGCCGCACCCGGAAGGCGCCGACGGTCGCCGTCGCGAGGTAGGCGGCCATGGGCTCGGCCTGCCGCCAGCGGTAGGTGGTCCTCCCGTGCGCGGTCCGCCGGCCGAGGAGGACGCCGTTGGCGACGGCCGTACGGCCCTCGGGGACGGTGATGGTGAAGTCGTAGGAGGACTTGTCGGTGGGGTGGTTGTTCGCGGGGAACCAGGTCATGGCGCCCTGCGGCTCGCCCGCGACGAAGGCGCCGTCGTCGGTGGGGATCCAGCCGTCGGGGGAACCGTCGGGGTCGGTGACCGGGCCGGGGGTGCCGGAGTAGGTGACGGTCACCTGGAACCGCGCGCCCTTGCGCAGGGCGCGGCGCGGGGTGACGACGAGTTCCTGGCCGTCGCGCCGGTGACCTGCCTTGACGTGGTCGACGGTCAGGGCGGTGACCTTCAGGCCGTTCAGGTCGAGGTCGAAGCGGCTCAGCGGGCGGGCGGCGCGGGCGGTGAGGACCGCCTTGCCGTCGAGGTGCCGGCCGGCCGGGTCGTACCGCAGGGTCAGGTCGTAGTGGTCGACGTGGTAGCCGCCGTTCCCGGCTAGCGGGAAGTAGGGGTCGCCGACACCGGGCGCGCCCACCGGGCCGGCCGCGAGCGCGGGGTCGGCAGCGGTGAGCAGCGCCGCCACGGCCACGGGTACGGCCGCGAGGAGGGCGGGGCGTCTGCGGGGGTGTGTCACATGCGCTCCTGAAGGGGGTGACGGGTGGTCAGACGTGATCAGACTAGGCACCGGCCCCTGCGGATTCGCCCTCGTTCAGGTCAAGCCGCGCGGCGCGGGCGGCCGGTCCGTGCTTACCCTCGGCACCACCGCCCGTCCCGTGGAGAGGCCGCCCATGAGTGTCCGCGTGCGCCGCGTGTACGACCCGCCCGAGCCCGAGGACGGGGTCCGCGTCCTCGTCGACCGGCTGTGGCCGCGCGGTCTGGCGAAGGACGCGGCGCGGGTCGACGCGTGGCCCAGGGCGCTGGCCCCGTCGGACGAGCTGCGCCGCTGGTACCACGCGGGCGAGGGCTCCCCCGAGGAGTTCGCGCGGCGTTACGAGGCCGAGCTGACCGGCCCCCAGGCCGAGGAACCTCTGCGGGACATGAGGGAGTGGGTGGCCTCGGGGCCGGTGACCCTGCTCACCGCGGTGAAGGATCCTGAGCACGGCCACGCGGCGGTCCTGGCCCGTCTCCTCGGCTGAGGACGCTCCGGCCGCCGGCCGGCGAGACTCGCCGCCCGGTCCACGGCGGGTTCGGCACGACGCCCGGTCCACGGCGGGTTCGGCACGACGGCCGGTCCCGGCACCGTACCGGTTCGGTACGGTGCCCGGTCCGGGGCGGGAAGGCGGCCCGTCCGGGGCGGGAAGGCGGCCCGATCCGGACCGGCACGGTGGCCGGTCCGGATCGGGAGGGCGGCCCGCCGCCGGGGCGAGCCCGGTCCCGGTCTCAGCCCGTCTGCCGGGCCGCCGCCCGTCCCGCCGCGCGGCCGGAGAAGAGGCAGCCTCCGAGGAAGGTGCCCTCCAGGGCGTTGTAGCCGTGGACGCCGCCGCCGCCGAACCCGGCGACCTCACCCGCCGCGTACAGGCCCTCGACCGGGCTGCCGTCGGCGCCGAGGGCGCGCGAGTCCAGGTCGGTCTGGATGCCGCCGAGGGTCTTGCGGGTGAGGACGTGCAGCTTGACGGCGACGAGGGGACCGGCCGCGGGGTCCAGGATGCGGTGCGGGGTCGCGACGCGGCCGAGGCGGTCACCGATGTAGCGGCGGGCGTTGCGGATGCCCTGCACCTGGGAGTCCTTGGCGTACGGGTTGGCCAGCTGGAGGTCGCGGGCGCGGATCTGGCGGCGCAGGCCGTCGGCGTCGAGCAGCGCCTCGTCCGTCAGGCCGTTCATCTTCTCCACCAGCCGGTCCAGGGTGTCGGCGACGACGAAGTCCGCGCCGCGGTCGAGGAAGGCCTGCACGGGGGCCGGCGCGCCCTTGCCGAGGATGCGGTCGCGCAGGACGGCCTTGCGGTCCCTGGCGGTGATGTCGGGGTTCTGCTCGGAGCCCGACAGCGCGAACTCCTTCTCGACGATCTTCCGGGTGAGGACGAACCAGGAGTGGTCGTACCCGGCGATGTCCTCGGCGGTGCGCAGGTGCCGGAGGGTGCCGAGGGTGTCGTAGCCCGGCAGGCAGGGGTCGGGCAGGCGGCGGCCGAGGGCGTCGAACCACATCGAGGACGGGCCGGGCAGGATGCGGATGCCGTGGCCTGGCCAGACGGGGTCCCAGTTGCGGACGCCCTCCGTGTAGTGCCACATGCGGTCGCGGTTGACGAGCCGGACACCGGCCTCGGCGCTGATGTCGAGCATGCGGCCGTCGACGTAGGCGGGGACACCGGTGACCATCTCGGCGGGCGGGGTGCCGAGGCGTTCGGGCCAGTGGCGGCGGACCATGTCGTGGTTGGCGCCGATGCCGCCGCTGGTGACGACGACGGCCTGGGCGGTCAGCTCGAAGTCGCCGACGCGCTCGCGGCTGGAGGGGACACCGCGCGGCGAGTCGTCGGGCGCGAGGACCGTGCCGCGCACGCCCCGCGCCGCGCCGCCCTCGACGACCAGCTCGTCGACGCGGTGACGGTGGTGGAAGGTGAGCAGCCCGTCCCGGGCGGCCTGCAGGGCGTACCGCGCGAACGGCTCGACGACGCCCGTGCCGGTCCCCCACGCGACGTGGAAGCGGGGCACGGAGTTGCCGTGCCCGTCGGCGCGCAGGTCGCCGCGCTCGGCCCAGCCGACGGTCGGCACGAAGGAGATGCCGTGCCCGGCGAGCCAGGTCCGCTTCTCCCCGGCGGCGAACTCGACGTAGGCGCGCGCCCAGCGCACCGCCCAGGAGTCCTCGTCGTCGGTGCGGTCGAACTGCGCGCTGCCCTGCCAGTCGCTCCAGGCCAGGTCGAAGGAGTCCTTGACGCCGAGGCGGCGCTGCTCGGGCGAGTCGACGAGGAACAGCCCGCCGAAGGACCAGAACGCCTGGCCGCCGAGGTTGGCGGCGTTCTCCTGGTCGACCAGGGCGACCCGCCTGCCCCTGCTGGTGAGTTCGTGCGCCGCGACCAGGCCGGCGAGGCCCGCTCCGACGACGATGACGTCCGCGTCCATGGCGACCGTTGCCTTTCTCATTCGGGGTGCTTCTCGAAGTGGCGCCCGGAGTCTCCTCCGGGGTGACGCACGGCGTGCTCCTCGGGGTGGCGCCCGAGGTCGTTCCCGGGGTGGCGCTCCGGGCCGTTCCCGGAGTGATGCTCCGGGCCGTTCCCGGAGTGATGCTCCGGGTCGTTCCCGGGGCGGGCGCCGCCTTCGGTCAGCAGGGCGGTGAGGAGCTGCTTGAGCCAGGCGCGGGCGCCGTCCACGTCCTTGTCGAGCAGCAGTTGGGTGGTGACCCCGTCGTAGGCGGCGACCACCGCGCGGGCGGCGGCGTCGGCGTCGCCGAGGACGGCGGACGGCGCGCCCGGACCGCGGTCGCGGCCGAGCCGGTCGGCGATGGCGCCGCGGAGCGTCGCGCGGTGGTCGAGCAGGGTCCGGGCGACGGCCGGGTCGCGGGCGGCGTGCACGAGGAAGTCCGTCTTCACCAGCAGCCAGTCGTGGTCGAGGAGCAGCACCTCGGTGACGCGGTCCACGGACGCGGGCACGTCGAGGCCGGGTCCGTCCCCGGCGAGCGCGTCGGCGACCTGCCGGGCGATGAGGTCGGCGCGCTGCCGGTAGAGGGCGAAGAAGAGTTCGTCCAGGCTGGCGAAGTTGGAGTAGAAGGCGCCCCGGCTGTAGCCGGCGGCCTCGCAGACCTCCTCGATGGAGACCCGCCCGAAGCCCTTGGCGGCGAACACCTCGAAGGCGGCGTCCAGGAGGTTGGCCCGGGTGCGCACCCGGCGCCGGGTGACACGCCCCGCCGTCCGTTCCGCCGCCATGTCGGACCTCCGTTCGATACGGGAATGTATCCGATGCACTCGTGTATCGAAAGACTCGCGACAGCCACAACGGCAGCGACAACGGCAACGTGGCGGCGGCCGTGGTGACGCCCGCTCCCCCGGCGATCTGCTTTGCTGTCCCCGTCGGGCACGGACCTCACCCCACGGGACGATCATGCGGGCAGACGTACGGCAGGTCGCGGACGGCACCTATCTGGTGCACGGCGGCCACACCAACTGGGTGATCCTCACCGAGGGCGACGCCATCACCCTGATCGACACCGGCTACCCGGCGGACCGGCAGCGGCTGCTGGACTCCCTGGCCGCGGTGGGCGGTTCACCGCGGGCGGTCACCGCCGTCCTCGTCACCCACGCGCACAACGACCACCTCGGGTCCGCCGAACACCTGCGCACCGTGTACGGCACGCCCGTTCACCTGCATCCGGCCGAAGTCCCGCACGCCCGGCGGGACTTCCTCCAGCAGGTGAGCGTCGGCACGGTGCTGCGCAACGCCTGGCGGCCCGGCGTCCTGCCGTGGGCGGTGCACGTGCTGTGCGCCGGCGGCACCGCACAGCATCCGGTCACCGCCCCGGAGCCGTTCCCCGCCGCCCCCGGTGCCACCGCCGGCCCCGGTGCCTTCGGCGCGCTGGACCTGCCGGGCCGGCCCGTGCCCGTGCACACCCCCGGCCACACGGACGGCCACACCGTCTTCCACCTCCCGCAGGCCGGGATCCTCGTCTCCGGTGACGCGCTGGTCAGCGGGCACGCCACCTCGCGGATCCGGGGGCCGCAACTGCTGCCCGGCATGTTCCACCACGAACGGGACCGCGCGCTGGCCTCGCTGGACGTGATCGGGTCCCTGGCGGCCGACGTCCTGCTGCCCGGCCACGGGCCGGTGCACCGGGGGCCGGTGCGGGAGGCCGCGCAGCGGGCCCGGGAGCACTCCGTCTAAGGTCGGGCCATGGCTTTGCAGATCAGCGCCACCAATCCGGAGCACCCGGCCCTCCTGCTGGAACTGCCCTGGCAGCTCCCGCTGGAGGAGTGGCCCGAGGACGTCCTCGTACCGCTGCCGCGCGGCATCTCCCGGCACGTGGTGCGCTACGCCCGCGCCGGCGAGGAGGTGATCGCCGTCAAGGAACTGGCCGAGCGCCCGGCGCTGCGCGAGTACGAGCTGCTGCGCGACCTGGACCGGCTGGGCATCCCGGCCGTCGACCCGCTGGCCGTGGTCACCGGGCGCACCGGCACGGCGGGCGACCCGCTGGAGCCGGTCCTGGTCACCCGGCACCTGGGCGGGTCGATGCCGTACCGGTCGATGTTCGAGACGACGATGCGGCCGGCGACCATGCACCGGCTGATGGACGCCCTGGCGGTGCTGCTGGTGCGGCTGCACCTGGCCGGGTTCGCGTGGGGCGACTGCTCGCTGTCCAACACCCTGTTCCGGCGCGACGCGGGCGCCTACGCCGCGTACCTCGTCGACGCCGAGACCGGTGACCTGCACCCGCAGCTGAGCCCCGGGCAGCGCGACTACGACCTCGACCTGGCCCGCGTGAACATCAGCGGCGAACTGCTCGACCTGGAGGCCTCCGGCGCGCTGCACCCGTCGGTCGACCCGGTCGAGTTCGGCAGGGAGATATGCGCCCGCTACGAAGGCCTGTGGCAGGAGCTGACCCGCACCTCCGTCTACCCGGCGGGCAAGTACCACTACATCGAGCGCCGCATCCGCCGGCTCCACGAGCTGGGCTTCGACGTGGCGGAGATGCAGATCGAGCACTCCCCCAACGGCGACACGGTCACCTTCGTGCCGAAGGTCGTCGACGCGGGCCACCACCAGCGGCAGTTGCTGCGGCTGACCGGTCTGGACGCCGAGGAGAACCAGGCCAGACGGCTGCTGAACGACCTGGAGAGCTGGATGGCCACCCAGGACGACTACGCCCCGGGCGACCCCCTCGCCGCCCGCCCCGAGGTGCTGGCGCACCGCTGGGTGCGGGACGTGTTCCGACCGACCGTGCGGGCCGTGCCGCTCGCGCTGCGCGGCTCCATGGACCCGGCGGAGATCTACCACGAGCTCCTCGAGCACCGCTGGTACCTGTCGGAGCGCGCGCAGCACGACATCGGCCTCGACACGGCCGTGCGGGACTACATCGCCAGGATCCTGCCCCGCGCGCGGGAGACCCTGGAGCCGACGACGCCGGAGTGAGCCGGGCGCCGGACGAGTCCGGCGCCCGCCCGCGTCACTCGTGCGGGACCACGGCCACGGGGCAGTCCGCGTGGTGCAGCACGCCGTGCGCCACCGAGCCGATCCGGGCGCCGACGGCGGTGCGGCGGGCCCGCCGGCCGACCACCACCAGCTGGGCCCGCCCGGACACCGACAGCAGCACCTGGCCGGCGCTGCCGATCTCCACGTGCTCCACCACCGGCACGTCCGGGAAGCGTTCGCGCCACGGGGCGAGGGCGTCGGTCAGCGCCTTCTTCTCGTACGGCTCCAGGCCGCCCGCGTCGTCGAGCAGCTTGAGCGAGGCGGGGCTGTAGGAGAACACCGGGGGCAGGGTCCAGGCCCGCACCGCGCGGACGGAGGCGCCGCGGGCGGCCGCCGTCTCGAACGCGAACCGCAGCGTGGCCGCGCTGTCCTCGGGCGAGCCGTGCTGGCCGACCACGATCTCGTGCCCGGCCACCTCGGAGCTGGCCTTGTCCCCGGCCCGTACCAGGACGACCGGGCGGCGGGTCTCGGCGATGACCTGCTGGCCGACCGAGCCGAGCAGGAAGCCGACGACCGGGCCGTGCCCGCGCGAGCCCAGCACCAGCAGTTCCGCCTCCGCCGCGGCGGCGACCAGCGTGTCCGCCGGCTCGCCCTCCGGGACGTCGCTGGTCACCCGCAGCCCCGGGTGGCGTTCCGAGACCTCGGCGACGGCCTCCCGGACCGCGGCCCGCACCCAGTCCCGCTGGGCCTCCCGGTCCGCGACCTCGGCCGCCGCGTCCGGCTGGTACGCCCAGGCGTGCACCACCCGCAGCGCCAGGTCCCGCCGTACGGCCTCCCTGGCCGCCCAGGCCAGTGCCGCCAGGCTCTCTTCCGTTCCGTCGACCCCTGCCGTGATCGGGCCCGTCATCCCGCCGCCTCCCCGCTCTTCTTCGCTTCGTCTCGCGAAATCGATTCGTCGGGTCCAGTCTTCACCACCGGCCTGCCGGTCATGACCTCGGAGGGGGAACGGGTGATCTTCGGCACGGCCGGTCCGGCCGCGCCGGGGCGCTGGTGGGCCGGCGCCCCCGGCCGGGTCGTGGTCGACGACTCCGCCGACGGGTCCGGGACCGGGCCGGCCCCCGGCCGGCCGCCGGGCCTGCTGTTCGTGTCGGTGCCCGGGGCCAGGACGGTCGAGAACCGGCCGCACCCGGACTTCCGGCCCGAGGTCCTGCGGGCGGAGGGCCCGAGGGCCTGCGGGCGGAGGGCCTGCGGGCCTGCGGCGGAGGCCGGCCGCCCGCCGTCCCCCAGGGGCGCGCCCCGCCGACGTGGGGCGGGGCGAGCAGCCCCGGGTGGTGCCCGGAGGGTCCCGAGGGCGACGGGTCCGGCGTGCCGGACGCCCGCGAGGGCCGTGCCCCGTCCCGGTCCGACCGCGCGCGTCCGTCCGTCGCCGGCCGGCGGCCCCGCGCCGTGTGGACCGAGGGCGCCCCGTCCTGTACCGGGAGCGCACGCTCCCACCGGCGCCGGAGCGGACGCGGGCGATCGACCATACGATGGGCGGGAACCGGCGCGGGGCCCGCCGTGCCGCGAGTCCTGGACCCTCGGGGTGGGAGACGTATGACACAGGCCGCCGAGACCGCGCGGACCGTCATTCTGACCGTGGACGACGATCCGGGGGTCTCCCGCGCCGTCGCCCGCGACCTGCGGCGCCGCTACGGCGCCGCGTACCGGATCGTGCGCGCCGAGTCCGGCGAGTCCGCGCTGGAGGCCCTGCGCGAGCTGAAGCTGCGGGGCGACCTGGTGGCCGTGATCCTCGCGGACTACCGCATGCCGCAGATGAACGGCATCGAGTTCCTCGAACAGGCGCTGGACGTGTATCCCGGCGCACGGCGCGTACTGCTGACCGCGTACGCCGACACCAACGCGGCGATCGACGCGATCAACGTGGTCGACCTCGACCACTACCTGCTCAAGCCGTGGGACCCGCCGGAGGAGAAGCTCTACCCGGTCCTGGACGACCTGCTCGCGGCCTGGCGCGCCGGCGACCACCGGCCCGTGCCGGCCACCAAGGTCGTCGGGCACCGCTGGTCGGCGCGCTCCTCCGAGGTGCGGGAGTTCCTGGCCCGCAACCAGGTCCCCTACCGCTGGTACTCCTCCGACGAGCCGGAGGGGCGGCGGCTGCTCGCCGCGGCCGGCGCCGACGGCCGGCGGCTGCCGCTGGTGATCACCCCCGACGGCACGCCGCTGACCGAGCCGGACGCCCCCGAGCTGGCCGCCCGGGTGGGGCTGGCGACGACCCCGGAGGCGGAGTTCTACGACCTCGTGGTGATCGGCGGCGGCCCGGCCGGGCTCGGCGCGGCCGTCTACGGCGCCTCGGAGGGGCTGCGGACGGTGCTGGTGGAGCGTTCCGCGACCGGCGGGCAGGCCGGGCAGAGCTCCCGCATCGAGAACTACCTCGGCTTCCCCGACGGCGTGTCCGGCGCGCAGCTCACCGACCGGGCCCGCCGTCAGGCCACCCGGTTCGGCGCCGAGATCCTCACCGCGCGCGAGGTGACGGGACTGGAGGTCAACGGCGCCGCCCGCGTCGTACGGTTCTCCGACGGCTCGGCGGTCGCCGCGCACAGCGTGATCCTGGCGACCGGTGTGTCGTACCGGCAGCTCCTGGCGCCGGGCTGCGACGACCTGACCGGCTGCGGGGTGTACTACGGCTCGGCGCTCACCGAGGCGGCCTCCTGCCAGGGGCAGGACGTGTACATCGTGGGCGGCGCCAACTCCGCGGGCCAGGCGGCGATGTACCTGGCGCGGGGCGCCAAGTCGGTGACGCTGCTGGTGCGCGGCGAGTCCCTGACGGCGTCGATGTCGTACTACCTGATCCAGCAGATCGAGGAGACGCCGAACATCTCGGTGCGCACCCGCACCGTCGTGGAGGCCGCGCACGGGGCGGGGCACCTGGAACAGCTCACGCTGCGGGACGTGGACGGCGGGGCGAGCGAACTCGTCGACGCGCAGTGGATGTTCGTGTTCATCGGCGCGGCCCCGCTGACCGACTGGCTGGACGGCACCGTGCTGCGCGACGAGCGCGGGTTCATCCTGGCCGGGCCGGACCTCACCCCGGACGGGCGGCCGCCGGCGGACTGGGAGCTGGACCGGCCGCCGTACCACCTGGAGACCAACATCCCCGGCGTGTTCGTGGCGGGCGACGCGCGCGCCGAGTCCGCCAAGCGCGTCGCGTCCGCCGTCGGAGAGGGAGCCATGGCCGTGATGCTCGTCCACCGTTACCTGGAGCAGTCGTGAGCGGGCGGCCGGTGCCCTGCGACCCGGCCGAGGTCAGCACGCTGTTCCTGTTCGAGAAGCTCTCCCCCGAGCAGCTCGGACGGCTGTGCGCCGAGGGACGGGTGGAGCGGTTCGAGCCCGGTCCGGTCTACACCGAGGGCGACCCGGCGACCTGCTTCTACGTGATGATCGAGGGCACGGTGGTGCTGTACCGCCGGGTCGGGGCCGACGACGTCGAGGTCAGCCGCACCTCGCAGCGCGGTGTGTACGGGGGCGCGATGCAGGCCTACCTCGGGGACCGGGTGCCGCAGGTCTACAACAACTCGATGCGGGTGACCGAGCCGACCCGCTTCTTCGTGCTGCCCGCCCAGTCGTTCTCGGACGTCATGCAGGAGTGGTTCCCGATGGCCGCGCACCTGCTGGAGGGGCTGTTCTTCGGCTCGAAGAGCACCCAGCGGGCCGTCGGCCAGCGCGAACGGCTGCTGGCGCTCGGCTCGTTGTCGGCCGGGCTCACGCACGAGCTGAACAACCCGGCCGCCGCGGCCGTACGGGCCACGGCCACGCTGCGGGAGCGGGTGGCGAAGATGCGGCACAAGCTCGCCGTGATCTCGCAGGGCGCCTACTCCCCCGAAGTGCTCGCCGGACTGATCGAGATCCAGGAGCGCACCGCCGAACGGGTCGCCAAGGCCCCGGTGCTGAGCCCCCTGGAGGCCTCCGACCGGGAGGACGAGCTGACGGACTGGCTCGACGACCACGGCATCCCGGAGGGCTGGCGGATCGCGCCGACGTTCGTGCAGGCCGGACTCGACACGGACTGGCTGGAGCAGGTCGCGGCGGCCGTGGCGGCCGACATCCTGCCCAACGCGATCGGCTGGCTCAACTACACCGTCGAGACCGAGCTGTTGATGGACGAGATCGGCGACTCCACCAACCGGATCTCGCACCTCGTCGACGCCGCCAAGCAGTACTCGCAGCTCGACCGCGCCCCCTACCGGGTCGTCGACGTCCACGAACTCCTCGACAGCACCCTGCTGATGCTGTCCGGGAAGATCGGCCCGCGCATCGAGGTCGTCAAGGACTACGACCGCACCGTGCCGGAGGTCCCCGCCTACCCGGCGGAGCTGAACCAGGTGTGGACGAACCTCGTCGACAACGCGGTCTTCGCCATCGACAGCGCGGGCGGGGAAGGCACGTTGACCGTGCGGACCGCGCGCGAGGGCGACCGGCTGCTGGTGGAGTTCGGCGACACCGGGCCCGGTGTCCCGGCGGACGTCCGCAGCCGGATCTTCGACCCCTTCTTCACCACCAAACCGGTCGGCGAGGGCACCGGCCTCGGCCTGGACATCTCCTGGCGGATCGTCGTGAACAAGCACCACGGAAGCCTCCAGGTCGAGTCCGTGCCGGGCGACACCCGCTTCCAGGTGCTGCTGCCGCTGACCGCGCCGGACACCACGACCGCGGCGGGCGCCGACGCCCACGCCGCCGGCGCCGAAAGCGCCTCCGACACCGCCTCCGACACCGCCTCCGACACCGCCGAGGAGCCCGCATGACCGACGCCCACGCCCTCGATCCGGACGTCCCGCCGAGCGGCTCCGGCTGCGTCGAGTGCGACGCGACCGGCGGCTGGTGGTTCCACCTGCGGCGCTGTGCCCGGTGCGGTCACATCGGCTGCTGCGACTCCTCCCCCGCCCAGCACGCCACCGCGCACTGGAAGGCCACCGGGCACCCCCTGGTGCAGAGCTTCGAGCCGGGCGAGGACTGGTTCTGGGACTACGACGGCGAAGAACTGTACGAGTCGGGGCCGGAGTTGGCGCAGCCGTCCGCCCATCCCCTGGACCAGCCCGTGCCCGGCCCGGCGGGGCGGGTGCCGGACGACTGGACGCGGTCGCTGAACCGCTGACGCCCGGCCGCCCGTTCTCCCCGGGGTCCGCCCCGCTCCCGGACGGTGCCGCTCCCCGGGGCCGTCCCGCCGTGCCGCGGTTCGCCGGGTGATCCGGTCCTCGGCAGGGTGATCTGCGCCTCACAGGCAACCCGACCCGTCGCACGGACGTCTTGACCGGCAACGACACGCGGCATCCGGTGGCACCCGCCCCGGCCGTCTCCTCGGCCGGGGCGATTTCCGGACGCACTATACACGCCATGTATACACACAGTGCATAGATGGTGGCCGAAAGGAACCGATGTACGGCAAGGCTTTCGCCCCGGAGTACCAGGGCGCCCTCACCACCCTGTCCGTGAACTCGTCCCTGGTCGACGTGCTGAGCGCCGGCACCGAGCGGCTGGCGGCGGCCGAGCGGGCCGGCGAGCGGGCCGAGGTGGCGCGCTCCGGGCTCGCGGTGGCCGAGGCGCACCGCAGGCTGGGTCAGGTGGGCGAGGCCGACCGTGCCTGGAAGGCGAGCTACCGGGCGGCCCGGGACGCGGGCGACGTGGCGGCGATGGCGTGGGCCCTGTGGAGCGGCGGCACCCTGGCCCGGCAGCGGGGCTCCTTCCCGCTGGCCCGGCGGCTGCTGGCGCTGGCGGCCGACCTCGGGGAGCGCGGCGGGGACGTCGTCGTCCGCGGTTACTCGCTGGCCGGCCTCGCGGAGACCGGGCGCATCCAGGGCGACTACGAGGCCGTCGGCAGGCTGCACGAGCAACTGCTGGCAGAGGCCCGCCGGCGGGGCGAGGCACGGCACACGGTGTGGGCGCTGGAAGGCATCGCGCAGATGCACCGCAACTCCGGGGACCTCGACACCGCCCACGCGCTGTTCCAGGAGGCGGCCGAGATCTCCGCGCGCGCCGACGACCGGCGGGGGCACGCCTGGGCGCTGCGCGGCCTGGCGGACGTCGTCTCGGTGCGGGACGGCGACACCGAGCGCGCCCTCGCCCTGCTGGCCGAGGCGGAGACGGCCTGCCGCGCGATGGACCTCACCGGCGCGCTGGCCTACAACCACAAGATGCGCGGCAACGTCCTGTACCGGGCGGCCCGTTACGCCGAGGCGCGGGACCTCTACGAGCAGGCCCTCGCGGAGTTCGGCGCGATGAGCGAGCCGCGCGGGACGGCCCTCGCCCGGCTCGGCCTGGCCAAGTCGCTGGCCCGCCTGGGCCGCGACCGCCACGAGACGGCCACGGAACTGGCCTCACTGGCGGCGGAGTTGGAGCGGATCGGATTGCGGCACGCCCGGGAGATGGTGGCGCGGGCCGAGGAGGAACTCGGCATCGGGACGGCCGCCGGCCGTCCGGGCGGCCGGGCCGCGGCGGCCGTACGGTGACGGCGCTCTCCACGCCCGTGGTCCCCACGCCCGTGGTCCCCACGGCCGCCCTCCCCACGACGGTGGTCCCGCCGACAGGGGCGCCGGCGGAGGCGCCGGCCGCCCCCGCCGTGCTCGACCGCTGCCGCGCGCTGGTGCGACCGGCGCTGGCGGAGGCGGTGGGCCGGCTGCACCCGTGGGTGGGCGAGATGGCCGCGTACTCCTTCGGCTGGTGCGAGGTGGGCGGGGCGCCCGCCACCGCGTCCGGCGGGAAGGGGCTGCGACAGGCCCTCGCCGTGCTCGGTGCCGAGGCGGCGGGCGCGCCCGCGCGGGCCGGGGTCGCCGCGGCCGTCTCGGTCGAACTCGTGCACGCCTTCTCCCTGTTGCACGACGACATCATGGACGGCGACCCCGTCCGAAGGCGCCGCCCCACGGTCTGGAAGGCCTACGGCACGGGGCCCGCGGTCCTCGCCGGCGACGCCCTGTTCGCCCTGGCCGTCGAGACCCTCGCCGCGGCCCCCGGCGGCGCCGGCGGCGTACGGCTGCTGTCCGGGGCGCTCGCCGGGCTGGTCCACGGGCAGGCCGACGACCTGCTGTTCGCCGCGCGGCCCTGGTCGGGGCCCGAGCGGGTGCGGCCCGACGCGTACCGGGCGATGGCCGAGGGCAAGACCGGCGCGCTGCTGGGCTGCGCCGCCGCGCTGGGCGCCGTGCTCGGCGGGGCGCCGGAGACGACCGTCACCGCGCTGGACCGGGCCGGACGGCATCTCGGGATCGCCTTCCAGGTGGTCGACGACCTGCTGGGGATCTGGGGCGATCCGGCCGTGACCGGCAAACCCGTCCACGGCGACCTGCGCGAGGGCAAGAAGACCTTCCCGGTGCTGGCGGCCCTGGAGTCCGGCCGGCCGGCGGCCCGGCGCCTCGCCCGGCTGCTGGAGTCGGGGGGCGACCCCGTCGAGGCGGCGGCGCTGGCCGAGGAGGCCGGGGGCCGGGCCGCGGCGCTCGCCGAGGCGCGCCGGCAGGTGTCCGCCGTGGAGTCCGCGCTCGCCGGGGCGCCGCTGCGGGCGGGGGCCGCGGACGACCTGCGGTCGCTGCTGGACTTCCTGGTGCGACGCGACCTGTGACCACTGCCCGGACCCCGGTTGACCCGGTCCGCCGCCACGGGACAGGGTTCGGGGAGCGCGCGCGGCACAGCGTGCGGGAAAGGTGGTCGTCTTGATCGGCATCACGGACATCGAGGCCGCGGCGGAGCGGATCGCCGGGCACGTCGTCCGCACCCCGACCCTCCCGAGCCCCGGACTCTCCGGGCTGCTCGGTGTCCCCGTCACCGTCAAGCTGGAGCTGCTCCAGCGCACCGGCTCCTTCAAGGCGCGCGGGGCCACGGCGAAGCTGCTGTCGCTCGGCGGGGCGGAGCGGGCGGCGGGGGTGGTCGCGGTGAGCGGCGGCAACCACGGGATCGCGGTGGCGGTCATGGCCGCCGCCCTCGACGTGAAGGCCACGGTCGTCATGCCGCGTTCGGCGCCGACCCGGGCCGTCGAGATCGCCGAGGAGGCGGGCGCGTCGGTGCGGCTGACGGACGGGATGGCCGACGCCTTCTCGCTCGTGAACGACCTGCGGGACGAGGGACTGACCCTGCTCCACCCGTTCGACGACCCGGTGGTCGTCGCCGGTCAGGGCACCGTCGGCCTGGAGCTGGCGCGGGACGCCGACGAGCTGACGGACGTCCTGGTCAGCGTCGGGGGCGGCGGCCTGATCTCCGGTGTCGCGGCAGCCCTGCGGGCGCTGCGGCCGGGGGTGCGGATCTGGGGGGTGGAGACCGAGGGCGCGGAGGCGATGGCCGAGGCGCTGAGGGCCGGCGGTCCGGTACCGGTGGAGGTGTCGTCCATCTCCACCACGCTGAGCGCGCCGGCCGTCTCGGCGCTGACGTACGAGCATGTCTCGGCCCTGGTCGGCGAGGTGCTCGTGGTTCCGGACCGGGAGGCCGTACGGGGCTGTCTGGAGCTGGCCGAGCACGCGAAGGTGTGGACCGAGCCGGCCGCCGGATGTCTGCTGCCGGCCGCCCGGCGGGTCGTGGAGCGGGTGGGCCCCGACGCCCGGCTGGGACTGGTGGTCTGCGGGGGCAACGCGTCGGCCGCGGACATGGCGTCCTGGGTCGGGCGTTTCGGCCTGGGCTGAGACCGGGGGACGTGCGCGGCGGCGGCCGCCGTCCGGCAAGGGGCCGGCCGCCGCCGCGGACGTTTCCCCGGCATCCGGCGCGGATGCTTCCCCGCTCACCTCCCGGGGCGCGCCACGTGGGTGTTCCCCCGGCGGCCGCCGCGGGTTCACCGCTGCTCGCGCGGCCGGACCGCCCGCGTTCACCTCCCCTCCCCGCACGGGCGCGCGCCCTTCTTGAACGAAAGACAGAAATCCCGCCCGAGTCGCGTGCCCCTTGAACGCGCACCCTCCCGGCCGCCGTACCACTGGGAAAGGTGAGCAGCCGGGGTTCAGCGAGGGATGACCATGGTCAAGGCGCACGTCTCCACGCACGAGTTGGTCGCCGGTCGGTACCGGCTCCTGGACGTCGTCCACCACGAGACGAACCGCGTCAGCTGGTACGGCGAGTACGCCGACGAGTCGGCCGGTTCCCGGCCGTGTCTGGTCACCCGGACCGGACTGCCCGCGGGCCTCGCCGAGGAGGACGCGCACCGCGCCGCCGAACGCGTGGTGCGGATGTCCGAGACGATGGCCCGGGTGTGTCCCGGCCGGGTCGCCACCGTCCTGGACGCCCTCGTGGAGGCGGGCTCCCTGTGGACGGTGACCGAGTGGATCGACGGTCTCCCCCTCGGCCAGCTGATCGAGCAGCGGCGCGCGTTGCGGCCCGCCCGCGCCGCCCGGATCGGACTGGAACTGCTCGACGTGCTGGAGGCGGCCCACGGTGAGGGCATCACCCACGGCGAACTGAGCCCCGGTCAGGTGTTCGTGCGGTCGCGCGGTCCGGTCGTCGTCACCGGCTTCGGCCTCGCGGGTGCGACCCTCGCGCCCCGGCTCGCGGCCCCGGCGTACGCCTCCCCCGAGCAGGCACGCGACGAACGCATCGGGCCGGCGGCCGACCTGTGGGCGGTGGGCGCGATCCTCTACACGGTGGTCGAGGGCAGGCCGCCCTACCGGGACCGGGACCGGCCGGAGGCCACGCTCAAGGGCGTGGACCGGCTGCCGCTGCGCGCCCCGCTGCGGTCCGGTGCGCTCGGGCCCGCCGTCCAGGGTCTGCTGCGCAAGGACTCACGGGAGCGGATGACCCGGCCGACGGCGCGCCAGAACCTCGTCCGCGCCCTGGACGAGGGCGCGCACGCCGTGGCCGCGTCCGCGCCCCGGCGGCGGGCGTACGCCGCCGCGCGGGTCGCCGGCCCCCGGTGGAGCGGGCGGACGGTGGCGGCGGGGACCGCGCTGGCCGTGGTCACGGTGGCGGTCGCCGCGCTGGCCGCGACGGGGCAGCTGCCCGGTGCCGAACGGACCGCGTCGGACGGCGCACGGGTGCGCCCGGCCGCGCCCGGCACCCCGGCCGGCGAGGACGGCGCCGACAGAGTCACCGGCGTGCCGGCGCCGGGCCCCGGCCGGACGGCGTCCGCTCCGCCGTCCGCCGCCTCCCCGGACGCGAGCCCGCCCCCGGCCCCGAGTCCCACGGCCGCCTCCCCGTCGGCCGGCGCCGGGACGCCGCCGGCCGGCTTCCGGGTCCTCCGGGCGCCCGAGGGCTTCTCCGTGGCCCTCCCCGAGGGCTGGACCCGGCTGGACACCTCGCGCTCCGGGGACCTCGCCTACCGGGTCACGTTCGGCACCGAGGGCGACCCGCGCACCCTCGCGGTCACCTACAGCGAGCGGGTCGGCCCGGACCCGGTGGCCGTCTGGCGCGAGGACGTGGAGCCGGGGCTGCGCGGGGCGGACGGGTTCGAGCGCCTCGGGGCGATCGAGGCGACGACGTACCAGGGGTACCGGGCGGCCGACATGGAGTGGCTCGTCGACGTCGACGGCACCCGGGTGCGCACCTTCGGCCGCGGTTTCCTGCTCGGCGGGAACCGCGGCTTCTCCCTGCGCTGGACGACCCCCGCCGCCGACTGGGACACCCCCGCCAACCGGCGGGCCCTGGACGCCTTCCTCACGACCTTCCGGCCGGGCCCGGTCGAGAGTCCTTAGGGTCCTTCGTCCGGCGGGCCGCGCCGGACGGGGCCGCGCCGGACGGGGCCGGGCCGCGCGGGGCGCGCATCCTGCGCAGCGGGCCGCCGTGCAGCGGCCGGGTGGCCCAGCGGGCGGTGAAGGTGCCGTCCGGGAGGGTGCAGGTCACCCGGAGCCGGTGGGGGGTCTCCAGGAGGACGAGGTCCGCGGTGAGGGTGTCGCCGTCGTTCCAGCCGCCGCTCGCCGCGAGGGGCACGTCCTCCTCGGTCACGGTCCAGGCGCCGGTGCCCAAACGCGCCGTCAGGCGGTCGTCCCCCTCGGTGAGGACCAGCGTCCAGCCGTCGTCGTCCGCCGTGACGGTGACGCCGGTGAGGGCCGGCCGGTCGGCGCAGATCCCGCCGTACGGGGTGAAGGCGGCGTCCCGCCACTCCCGCCGGCGTCCCGGCGGCGCGGGTTTCCCGGGGGCGGGCGGAAGGGCGAGGCGGGCTAGACGGTCGGCGAGTGCCGCGTCGGCGGCCCCGGAGGCGGGCAGCGGGGCCGGGCGGAACGCCGGCAGGAGGTGTTCCCAGACGAGGTCGAGCAGGCGCTGCATGTCGTCGGTCGCCGCGGTGGTGGCGACGACGGCGTCGTGCTCGGGCAGGACGAGGCAGAACTGGCCGTAGGCGCCGTCGCCGCGGTAGCCGTGCCGGGACCGCCAGAACTGGAGGCCGTAGCCGCGGTCCCAGTCCTGCCGGCCGGTGTCACCCATGGCCCCCGCGGTCGGTACGTGCGCGCGGGTCGCCTCGGCGGTCCAGCCGGGCGGCAGCAGCGGCCGGCCGTCCCAGCGGCCCTCGTCCAGGTACAGCTGCCCCAGTCTGGCGATGGCGTCGGTGGTGCCGTGCAGGCCGCTGAAGCCCAGCTCGCGGCCGGTCCGGTCGGTCAGCCAGGCGACCTCGCCGAAGCCGAGCGGGTCCAGCAGCCGGGGCCTCAGGTAGGCGGTGAGCGACTGACCGGTGACGCGCTGGACGATCGCGGCGAGGGTGTAGGTGGCGGGCTGGTTGTAGGCGAAGACCGTGCCCGGATCGCGGTCCGGCGGCAGCATCAGGAAGCCGCGGACGAGGTCGTCGCGGTCGAGCGCGCGGGCCCGGTCCAGGGTCTCGGCCTCGTGCCCGCTCGCCATCGACGCCACGTGCCGCACCCGCATCGCGCGGCTGCGGGGGTCGGTGACGTCGGCGTCGAACTCGGGGAAGTACGAGATCACCGGGTCGTCGAGCCCGATCAGCCCCTCGGCCACGGCGAACCCCGCGGCCGTGGCGGTGAAGCTCTTGCTCAGCGAGTACAGCAGGTGGAGGCGGTCGGGCGCGTACGGCGCCCACCAGCCGGCGGCGACGACACGTCCGTGCCGCAGGACCATGAGGCTGTGCGGCTCGACGGCCCCGTCCGCCTCGACGGCGTCGAGGAAGGCGAGGACGCCCGAGGCGTCGACGCCCTGGGCGGACGGGGGGGCGGAAGGCAGGGGGCGGGCGTTCATGCCCGCATCCTGCCCCGTGCGCCGGGCCGGCACCGAGGGGTTTTCCCGTCCCGCCCGTGGCCCGTTTCCTCCCCCGTGCGCCGGGGGACCCGGCCCCCATGGTGCGAATCGGATACACGATGATGACCGAGCAGGCCGGCCCCCGTGAGCTGGTCGGCCACCTGGTGGGGGCGGAGGAGGCCGGTTTCGACTTCTCGGTGACCTCGGACCACTACTTCCCGTGGCTGCGGTCGCAGGGGCACGCGCCGTACGCGTGGAGCGTGCTGGGCGCCGCCGCCCAGGCCACCTCCCGCATCCCGCTGATGACGTACGTGACCTGCCCCACGGTCCGCTACCACCCGGTGGTCGTGGCGCAGAAGGCGGCCACGATGCAACTGCTGTCCGAGGGCCGCTTCCGGCTGGGGCTGGGGTCCGGGGAGAACCTCAACGAACACGTGGTGGGCGGCGGCTGGCCGGCCGTGGACGTGCGGCACGAGATGCTGGAGGAGGCCGTGGAGATCATCCGCGCGCTCTTCGGGGGCGGTCACGTGACGCGCCACGGCACGCACTTCGACGTCGACTCGGCCCGCCTGTGGGACCTGCCCGACCGGCCGCCGGAGATCGGCGTCGCGGTCTCCGGGGAGCAGTCGTGCGCGCTCGCGGGCCGCCTCGCCGACCTGGTGATCGCCACCGAGCCGAAGCCGGGCCTGCTGGAGGCCTTCGACCGGCACGGCGGCGCGGGCAAGCCGCGCGTGGGCCAGCTGCCGATCTCCTACGACCCCGACCGGGACACGGCGGTGAAGCGGGCGCACGCCCAGTTCCGCTGGTTCGGCAGCGGCTGGAAGGTGAACGCCGAACTGCCGCATCCGGACTCCTTCGAGGCGGCGACCCAGTTCGTCACCCCGGACGACGTGGCCGCGTCGATCCCCTGCGGCGACGACCCGGACGCCGTCGTCGAGGCGGTCCGCCCGTACGCGGAGGCCGGGTTCACCGAGGTCGCCCTGGTGCAGATCGGGGGTGACGCGCAGCCGGCGTACCTGGAGTGGTCGCAGAGGACGCTGCTGCCCGCGCTGCGCGAGGCGTTCGCCTGACGGGGGCGCGCCGGACGGCGGACGGCGGCGCGGGCGGCGGGGCCGTGGCCCTCGCCCGCCCGCGCCGCCGTCCGGGGCCGCCAGGGCTCAGCGGGAGGTGTAGCGGTGCCGGGTCCACATCGGGATGCCGAACCAGAACAGCAGGTACCAGGCGACCACCCCGGTGACCAGGTAGGGCACGTAGCCGTCGTGGGTCGCCACCCGCAGGATCAGCAGCAGGGCGGACGTCATCGTGGCGAGGAGCAGCACCAGGCCGGTGAAGGTCATCCGCGAGGCCCAGACGACCGCCTCGGGTTTCACCCGCCGCCCGGAGACGAGGCGGTGCAGGGAGACCGGGCCTATCAGGGCGCCCGTCGCGCAGGCGCCCAGGACCACCGTCACGAGATAGATCGCGTGTTCGGTGTCCCCGAGGGTGGCGTAGCGCGGGGTGAAGACGACGGTGAGCAGGAAACCGAAGAGGATCTGCACGCCCGTCTGGGCGACGCGGACCTCCTGGATCAGCTCGCTCCACTTCCGGTCGGCTCTCTCCTCCTCGGTCTCGTCACGCCCCCTGCGACGCTCGTCCCCCCTCTCCTCCTCGGTCTCGTCACGACCCTTGCGACGCTCGTCCCCCACTGCGGTACCCACGTGTCCTCCCCGGTTCGAGTAGATGTTCTCCCGGCGAGTACCCGCTGATCGGCGTTTTTCTCCGGCCGGCCGCGGCCCGACTACCAGCGGCCCTCGACCTGTTCCGCGATCCGCCGCTCGTAGAGGTCCCGGACCGCCGCCAGGGTCTCCTCGGACAGCTCGGGCAGGCGGGCGGCGGCCGCGTTGGCGCGGGCCTGCCGGGGGGAACGGGCGCCCGGGATGACCGTGGTCACGCCGGGCTGCTGAACGATCCAGCGCAGCGCGAGCTGGGCCGGGGTGTACCCCTCGGGCGCGAGGGCGGCGAACTCGGCGGCGGCCTCGACGCCGGTGGCGTAGTCGACGCCGGAGAAGGTCTCGCCCTGGTCGAAGGACTCGCCGTGCCGGTTGTAGGTGCGGTGGTCGTTCGCCGGGAAGACGGTGTCCTTGGTGTACTTGCCGGACAGCAGGCCGGAGGCGAGCGGCACGCGCGCGATGATGCCGACGCCGGCCTCGCGGGCGGCGGGGAGCACCTCGCGCAGCGGCTTCATGCGGAACGGGTTGAGGATGATCTGCACGCTGGCCACGCCCGGCCGGGCGATCGCCGTGAGGGCCTCGGCGCAGGTCTCCACGCTGACGCCGTAGTGGGCGATGCGCTCCTCCTCCACCAGGGTGTCGAGGGCGTCGAAGACCTCGTCCGTGGAGTAGACGGAGGTGGGCGGGCAGTGCAGCTGCACCAGGTCGATGCGGTCGACGCCGAGGTTGCGGCGGGAGCGGTCGTTCCAGGCGCGGAAGTTGTCGAGGACGTAGTTCTCGGGGATCTGGTCGACCCGGCGGCCCATCTTGGTGGCGACCAGCACGTGCAGGTCGGGCCGTCCGCTCAGGAAGGCGGCGATGGTCTGCTCGCTGCGGCCGTCGCCGTACACGTCGGCGGTGTCGAAGAAGGTGACGCCCGACTCGGCGGCCGCCTCCAGTACCGCCAGGGCCTCCTTGTCGTCGACGTCACCCCAGTCGGCGCCCAGTTGCCAGGTGCCGAGACCGATGACGGATGCGTGCTGACCAGACCTGCCGAATTCGCGCTCGTCCATGGGGGCAGTCTGTCATCCGCGGCGGCCGGGCGCGGAACCGGCCGGTCCGGCCGGTCACCTGCGGTTCGTCCGTCGGCGCGGGCGGTGGTGGGGGGCCGACAGCCGGGCCCGGCGGCGGGGGCCGGACCGCCGGGCCGCGACCGGCCGGCGGTCCCCCGGGGGCCGCGTTCAGCGCGGGGTGCCGTGGGGCTGCTCGCGGGCGGCCCCGGTCCTGCTCTGTCCGGTCTGTCCGGTCTGTCCGGTCCTGCTCTGCCCGGTCCTGCTCTGCGCGGTCCTGGCGAGCCGGGGGCCGAGCCAGCGCTTGAGGCGGCGCAGGGCCTCCAGCTGTCCGGCGGCCCTGTCGAGCCGGTAGTACAGCTGGGGCGGGACGTAGGGCAGCAGGGGCGAGTGGCGCTGCCCGAGGAGGGCGAACATCCGCTTCGGGGGCAGATCGATGTAGCGGTCGAGGTTCTCGTACCACTGGGCGCTGTGGCGGGCGGCGCTCTGCGGGGTCAGCAGGGCCGCGGTGCGGTCGCGTTCGTAGCGGGCGAGGGCCTGCGGGAGGCCGGGGCCGTCCCGCAGGGCGTCGGCGAGCGCGAAGGCGTCCTCCAGGGCGAGGGTGGTGCCGGCGCCGATGGAGTAGTGGGTGGTGTGGGCGGCGTCGCCGAGCAGGACGACGTTGTCCCGGTGCCAGGTGCGGTTGGTCAGGGTGCGGAAGGTCAGCCAGGCGGCGCCGCCGGTGCCGGAGGCGCGGCCGATCAGGGGGTGTCCGTCGAGGACGTGCGCGAACAGCTTCTCCAGCCGTGCCGCTCCGTCGGCGTCCTCGGCCCGGTCGAGGCCGAGGCCGGTCCAGGTCTCGGGGGAGCACTCGATGACGCAGGTGCTGCGTTCGGAGCTGAACGGATAGCCGTAGCACCAGATCCAGCCGTGACCGGTCTCCACGAAGGCGAAGGTGAAGGAGTCGAAGACCTTGGTGGTGCCGAGCCAGACGTACGGGTTGCGGCCGGGCGTCAGGCGGGCGCCGAAGTGCTCGGCGTGACGGGTGCGCAGGGCGCTGTGCACGCCGTCGGCCGCGACGACCAGATCCGCCTCGGGCAGGGTGTCGGGAGTGATCTCGCGCTCGAACTCCAGGCGTACGCCGAGGGCGCGGGCGCGGGCGGCGAGGATCTCCAGGAGCTTGTGACGGCCGATGCCGTGGCCCTCGTCGCCGGGCTGACGGGTCACCAGGTCCCGCACGTGGGCGACGCCCTGGTTCCAGCGGACGGAGTTCTCCTCGACGGCGCGTGCCGACTCGGGGTCGCGGGCGTGGAGTTGCTCGAGGAGTCCCCGCCAGTAGGTGACGCCCCAGCCGTAGGTCGAGCCCTCCGGGTCGCGTTCGTGGACGGTGATGTCGTGGGACGGGTCCTGCCGCTTGAGCAGGATGGAGAGGTACAGACCGGCGGGCCCGCCGCCGACGCAGGCGACCTTCACGCACACCCCCAGGAATGACGAATCGTGGTCGGTTGACGACGCACAGTAGCAGTCGCCGCGGGTGGTCACGGCGGGGTCCTCTTCGCGATTCCGCCACTTCCCCCACGTGAGCCACACCACCGGCGGAGCGGTCGCGCGCGAAGGTTCACCGGAACGGTCCGTCCAGGGGAAAGGAACGGCCCGTTCCGCCGCACGCCGCCCGTCCGCCGACAGGATCGTCCTCCTGGCGTTCCCTGCCGGCCTTCCCGCACGCGCACTTGGAGCACCACGCCTCCGACTCCGCCCGGACGCGGCCGGATTGGCCGCCGGGGTCACGGGTACCCGGGCGCCACGTACCCGACGAGAGCAAGGAGGAGACGACCGTGACGCAGGTCGAGGAATCCATCGAGGTCCGTGTCCCGGTGCACACGGCCTACAACCAGTGGACGCAGTTCGAGACGTTCCCCGAGTTCATGGGCGGGGTGGAGCGCGTCGAACAGCGCACCGACACGCTCACCCACTGGGTCACGGCCGTGAACGGCGTGCACCGTGAGTTCGACGCCGAGATCACCGAGCAGATCCCGGACGAGCGGGTCGCCTGGACGACGGTGGCCGGCGAGGCCCGGCAGGCCGGCGTGGTGACCTTCCACCGCCTCGACGACGACCGCACGAAGGTCATGCTGCAGCTGGACTTCGCACCCGAGGGTCTCGCCGAGACCGTCGGCGACAAGCTCGGCTTCGTGAAGCGGCAGACCAAGGGTGATCTCGAGCGCTTCAAGGAGTTCATCGAGGAGCGCGGTCACGAGACCGGCGGCTGGCGCGGCGCGGTCCTCTGACCGTCGCCGCCACGGTCACCCCGCGGCCGCCGTGCGGCAGTCCGGGTGGCCCCAGCCCTGGTCGTTCTTGGCGATCTGTTCCCCCGCCGCGTAGGTCCGCCCGCACAGGCAGCGGCCGGGGAACTTGGCCTTGATCGTGCGGGCGGACGAACCGCCGGGCCGCCGGGGCGACGTGCCCCCGGCGGCCTTGCGGCGTGCGCCGGACTTCGCCGGGACGTCGGGGGCGGGGGGCGGCTCGGGCGAGCCGAGGGCGCTGCCCGCCGGTTCCTGGACGACCGCCGCCCGGCTGGCGGCCCGGTCCGCGAAGTCGTTCAGCTTGTCGCCGTCGACCTGGTGGGCCGGCACGTAGCGGAAGTCGACCGTGCGGCCGTCGAGCAGTCCGTCGATGCGCACGACCAGGTCCTGGTTGGCGACCGGCTTGCCCGCGGCGGTCTTCCAGCCGTTGCGCTTCCAGCCGGGCAGCCAGGTGGTGACGGCCTTCATGGCGTACTGCGAGTCCATGCGGATCTCCAGCGGCACGTCGGGGTCGACCGCCGCCAGCAGGCGCTCCAGTGCGGTGAGTTCGGCGACGTTGTTGGTGGCCTTGCCGAGCGGGCCGGCCTCCCAGCGGGCCGGGGCCCCCGAGTCGTCGGAGATCACCCAGGCCCAGGCCGCCGGACCGGGGTTGCCCTTCGAGGCCCCGTCGCACGCGGCCACCACTCGTTCACGCATGCGCACGATCATGTCATGCGCCGGCCGGGGCCCGAAAAGCGTCCCCGGTCCGCGCCGTCCCGTCCCGGGGACACGGGGCGGACCGCCCCGGGGCACGGGGTGGATCGTCCTACGGGGCGCGGGGTGGATCGTCCTCCGTCCCCTTCTGGGGCCGGCCGTGCGGGGGGTCGCCCGCCGTGAGGTGGTCCAGCACCTCGACCAGTTCCTGGCAGGCCCGCTCCACCGAGCGGCGGGTGTTGCGCTGTTCGGTGATGACGGCCGAGAGCAGCAGGGCGGTCAGGGCCATGGTGCCGTTGAAGGCCTGGAGCTTGCTCATGACCTCCAGTCGCGTCAGGTGCGCGAAGGAGCCGGCCCCGTCGGTGGCCGCGACGGTGGCCAGGACCGAGGCGAACAGGGCGCACAGCATGCTGCCGGCGAGCTGGAAGCGCAGGGCGGTCCAGATCAGCAGCGGGTAGACGAGGAAGAGCAGGCTGACGGAGTGGTAGACGGCCAGGGGGACGATCACGAGGGCGATGACGGCCAGGCACGTCGCCTCCTTCCAGCGGGTCAGGGGCGGCGGCCGGCCGGCGGTGCGCAGGACGAGCAGGACGGGGGTGACGATGAGGACGCCCATCGCGTCGCCGACCCACCACGCCAGCCAGACGGGCCAGAAGGAGTGCGCGGGCAGCCGGCCGTTGAGGACGAGGGTCCCCACGCCCACGGTCGAGCTGACCAGCATCGCGGTCAGCGCCCCCAGGAACACCAGGGCGAGTCCGTCGCGCAGGCGGGCGAGGTCGTCGCGGAAGCCCACCCGGCGCAGCATGAGGTAGGCGAGGAGGGGCGCGGCGGTGTTGCCCGCCAGGTTGAGGACGAGGGCGGGGTCGGGCGAGGTGATCGACAGGATCACGAGCAGCGCCCCGAGGGCGATGCCGGCCCAGCAGCGCGGCCCGCGGATCAGCAGGCAGGCGACGGCGACGCCGGACGGCGGCCAGATGGGGGTGAAGACCGCGCCCCCGACGACGAGCTGCCGCAGCAGACCCAGCCTTCCGGCCGCGTAGTAGCAGACCGCGACCGCCACCGTCTCGGCGCCGAGAACGGCCGGCCGGCGAAGGTCGCTGATACCCACCACAGCAGCCATCAGACACCGGGCCCGCGCTCGCGGCGAGGCGGGAGGCGCGGGGACGGGTCCTACGGCTGAACGCGCCGCGACCCTTCGCCGTCGTCCGCCCCTTCGCCGTCGTCCGCTCCGTCGTGCCGGAGGACCAGGACGGCGGCGTCGTCCTCGTGCCCGACGCGCTCGGCGCCCTTCATCACGGCGGTGGCGAGGGCGGGGGCCTCCAGACCGGCGACGGCGGCGACGCCGGCGAGCCGTACGACCTGGTCCAGGCCCTCGTCGACGCTCATCGAGGGGCCCTCCACGACGCCGTCGGTGAGCAGGACGAAGACCCCGCCCCGGGCGATCCGGTAGCGGGTGACCGGGTACGTCGTCCCCGCCAGGACACCGAGGGGCGGGCCGCCCTGGTCCTCGGCGACGCCGGACCTGCCGTCCGCCGTGGCCCACACGCACGGGACGTGGCCGGCGCGGGCGCTCTCCAGTACGCCGGTCGCCGGGTCGAGGCGTATGAAGGTGCAGGTGGCGAAGAGGTCGCCGCCGAGGGAGAGCAGCAGGTCGTTGGTGGCGGCGAGGAGCTCGCCGGGCTCGCCGGTGACGGAGGCGAGGGCGCGCAGGCCGACGCGGACCTGGCCCATGAAGGCGGCCGCCTCGATGTTGTGGCCCTGGACGTCGCCGATGGACAGGCCGATGCGGCCGTCGGCCATCGGGAAGGCGTCGTACCAGTCGCCGCCCACGTTGAGGCCGTGGTAGGCGGGCGCGTAGCGGACGGCGAGCCGGTAGCCGCGTGCGGTGGGCAGGTCCCTGGGGAGCATGCCGCGCTGGAGGGCGAGGGCGAGTTCGACGCGGGAGCGCTGCAGCTCCGCGCGTTCGCGCGCCTGGGCGGTGAGCGAACCGAGCCTGGCCAGCAGTTCGTCGCCGTCGTCCGCCGGGCGCTTGCGGAACATGGCTCCCTCCGGAGAGGACGGTAGCCCCTTCGGGGCGAAATTCACCTTTTACGTTTATTGGATGATAGCGACAAGACTCCGCACGGGGACGGTGAACCGGGCCGGCCTCACCGACCGCCGGCGGCCACCCGCCGGTCACCCGTGGGCCACCCGCCGGCCGTACGTGGCGCCGCGGCTGGTGCGAAGGGGCCGGCGTGAGCGGCGGGGCCCGGGTGACGGCACGCCCTCCACGCCGTCGGCCCGAGCCCCCGCGCGGTCCGCGCGTCAGCCGCCGAGGGCCGTCATCACCACGTCCTTGGCCTCCTCCTGCACCCGGCGGAGGTGGTCGGGGCCCAGGAACGACTCGCCGTAGATCTTGTACACGTCCTCCGTGCCGGAGGGGCGGGCGGCGAACCAGGCGTTCTCGGTGGTCACCTTGATGCCGCCGATGGCCGCGCCGTTGCCGGGCGCCTCGGTGAGGACGCCGGTGACCGGCTCTCCGGCGAGCGTGTCCGCGGTGACCTGGGCGGGCGAGAGCTTGGCGAGCAGCGCCTTCTCCTCGCGGGTGGCGGGGGCGTCGATCCGGGCGTAGGCGGGCTCGCCGAAGCGGGCCGTCAGGGCCGCGTAGTGCTCCGAGGGGGTCTTCCCGGTGACGGCGGTGATCTCGGAGGCGAGCAGCGCCAGGATGATGCCGTCCTTGTCGGTGGTCCACACCGAGCCGTCGCGGCGCAGGAAGGACGCACCGGCCGACTCCTCCCCGCCGAAGCCGAGCGAGCCGTCGACCAGGCCGTCCACGAACCACTTGAAGCCGACGGGCACTTCGACCAGACGGCGGCCGAGATCGGCGGCCACCCGGTCGATCATGGAAGACGACACCAAGGTCTTGCCGATCCCGGTGTGTCCGGGCCACCGCTCGCGGTGGGTGTAGAGGTAGGCGATGGCGGCGGCCAGGTAGTGGTTGGGGTTCATCAGGCCCGCGTCCGGGGTGACGATGCCGTGCCGGTCGGCGTCGGCGTCGTTGCCGGTGGCGATGTGGAAACGGTCCCGCCGTTCGATGAGCGAGGCCATCGCGTACGGCGACGAGCAGTCCATGCGGATCTTGCCGTCCCAGTCCAGCGTCATGAACCGCCAGGTGGGGTCGGTGAGCGGGTTGACCACGGTCAGGTCGAGCCGGTGCTCCTCGGCGATCCGGCCCCAGTAGGCCACGGAGGCCCCGCCGAGCGGATCGGCTCCGATGCGGACCCCCGCGGCACGGATCGCGTCCAGGTCCAGGACGGCCGGCAGGTCGGCGACGTACGCGCCGAGGAAGTCGTGGCGGCCCGTGCCGGGGGCGGCGAGCGCCCGGCGGTAGGGGACGCGGCGTACGTCCTTCAGGCCGGCCGCGATGATCTCGTTGGCGCGGTCCTGGATCCAGGAGGTCGCGTCCGAGCCCGCCGGGCCGCCGCTGGGCGGGTTGTACTTGAAGCCGCCGTCGCCCGGCGGGTTGTGCGAAGGGGTGACGACCACGCCGTCCGCGAGGCCGCTCGTGCGGCCCCGGTTGTGGGTGAGCACGGCGTGCGAGACGGCCGGGGTGGGCGTGTAGCCGTCGGCGGCGTCGATGAGCACCGTCACGTCGTTGGCGGCGAACACCTCGAGGGCGGTGACCCGGGCGGGCTCGGACAGAGCGTGGCTGTCGGCGCCCAGGAAGAGGGGGCCGTCGGTGCCCTGCGCGGCGCGGTACTCGCAGATGGCCTGGCTGGTCGCGGCGATGTGGTCCTCGTTGAACGCCGTGTTCAGCGAGGAGCCACGGTGGCCGGAGGTGCCGAAGGCCACCCGCTGCGCCGGGTCGGCGGGGTCGGGGTGCAGCGCGTAGTACGCGGTGACCAGCCGGGCCACGTCGACGAGATCCTCGGGGCCGGCCGGCCGGCCCGCTCGTTCGTGCTGCATGGTCCGTTCCTCCGCATGGGTTGATCCGTCGCTCGCCGTCCCATCTTTCCCCGTCGGGGGGCCGGTCCGCGAGGGGGGCCCGGCCCGCGGCGGCGTGAGGCGGCGGCGCGGTTCAGTGACCCGAGCCGTGCCGGCCGCCGAGCTGGTCGCGGTGACGGGGGTCGCCCAGGTAGGTGTCCACGTCGAAGACGGACGCCGAGCGCACCTGGTCCCTGGTCCGGGAGACCTGCACGATGCGCGCCCCGTGGTCGACGCCCATGACGGCGTCCGCCGGGAGCACCACGTCCTTGCCGAGGAACCACACGCCGGTGCGCACGACCAGGTACTGCGGGCCGAGGTCGGCGGAGTACTTGCTGACCCTGCCCGCGTGGCCGTCGGTGGCGTCCACCTGGTAGCCGGTCAGGTCGTCGTCGGGCGTGTGCCCGGCGGTCGGGACGCTGTGTCCTCGGTATTCGCTCACGATGTCCTCCCTGGGGTCGTGTCCTGGTTCCTGCGTGTGCCCGGTACGGCTCGCGGCAGACGTCGGGGAGACCGGTCCCGGCGTCCCCGGGCGCGGCCGGCCCGCCCGAAGTCCCTTCCGGGCCCCGTTCGTGCGGGGCCGATCGGGGGACCTCCGGTGCGGGACCGTCCGCGCGGGGCCGTCCGCGCGGGACCGTCCGCGCGGGACCGTCCGCGTGGGGCCGTCCGTACGGGACCTGACGTGGGGGGTGGTCCGCACGGGGCCGTCCGCGCGGGGCCGTCCGCGCGGGGCCGTCCGCGCGGGGCCGGGTTCAGATGTCGGAGTCGATGCCCGTGACCGCCGCCGGGCCCAGCGGGGCGTCGCCCTCCTCCAGGCCCGACTCGCGCAGCGCCGACTGCGCGAGCCGACGCGCGCTCTCCTCGGCGTGCGGCGCGCTGTCCGCCTCCACGGTCAGCCGGATGGTGAAGGTGTCGTCGTCGTTGAGGGAGAGGGCGTCGAGGTCCTCGCTGTTCCCCATCTGCGTGCGGTGCGGGTCGGCCGGCCGCAGGGAACGGCCGATCCGGTCCCGGGTGTCCGCGTCGACGCCGTTGGTGAAGGTGCCGGGGACGCTGATCACGTAGGTCGTCATGACGATCCTTTCCTGGGTTTCCTCCCGCCTACCCCGAGTTCCGCCCGGCCATCGGAACACCGCCGGACCCGTCCCGGTCGGCGGGTCGTCCGAACGGCGCGGACGCGGGCGCGCGTCGGCGGGCCCGCCCCGGAGGGCGGGCCCGTCCGAAGCCGTCCTCAGCGTCTGCGGCCGCGCGCCGACCAGCCCGCGCCGACGCCGCCGACGTGGAGGGCGAGCAGGGTCAGGCCGAGCAGCATGATGTTGGTGGAGGTGAAGGCGTCGTTGGTGGAGATCTCCGCCGCGTTGATCAGGAAGGCGATGAAGAACGCCACCGCCGCGATGATGGCCAGCAAGGGGTCCGTCCCTTCGGGGGGTCGTGGGTGCCGGTGTCGGCCCGGTCGGGTCCGTCGTGGTGCGGATGCCCCGGACCGGGCCGTGGACACGGCCCAACTCGCGGAATTCGTAAGGGAGTCTGAGTAGCCGTACTCAGGCGTGGCCACCGCGCCGCCGTGAGACTGGGCTCACTCGCCCGTCCCCGACCGGAAAGGGCCCGCCGTGCTCGTCCGTGCCGCCTCCGTCCTGGTGCCCTTGTTCGGGCGCCTGACCGTGACCAGTGAACTGCGGATGCGCCTGTCCGCGGGGACCATCTTCGCCGCCAACCACGACTCCCTGGCCGACCCCGCGATCGTGCTGGCCGCGCTGCGCGGACTCGGCGTGGAGCCCGTGGTGATGGCGACCGCGGGGCTCTGGCGGGTGCCGGTGCTCGGCCGGGCGCTGGCCCGCGAGGGGCACATCCCCGTCCACCGCCGCTCGGCACGCGCCGCGCACGCCCTCGACGCCGCCGCCGAGGCCCTCGCCGGCGGCCGGCACGTCCTGCTCTACGGCGAGGGCGGGCTGCCGGACCGCGGGGACGCCGCGCCCGGCCCGCCGGAGGCCTTCCGCACCGGGCTCGCCCGCCTCGCGCGGGTCTCCGGTGCCCTGGTGGTGCCGGTGGGCCACGTCGGCGCCCGGCGGATCTCCTCGGGTTCGACCGCCAAGCAGATGGCGGGGGCCCTCACGGCACCGCTTCGCCGCCCCCACTGCCACGTCCACGTCGGCGCCCCGATGCGGCTCCCCGCGGAGGCCCGCACGGGTACGGCGGCCGCCCGCACCGCCGTCACGGTCGCCTGGCGCACGGCGGCCCGAGCGGTGGGCGAACGGGACCTGGAACTGGACCTGGTGTAGAGGTCCGGGTCCGGCGGACGGCGGGCGCGCCGTGTGCCGGGCCGCGGGTCCGCCGCCCGGCGGACGGCACGCCCCGGCCGGCCCCAGCCCTCCCGGCCCTCGAGCCGGGCCCCCGGCCCCCCGGCCCCCGGGCCGGTCTCAGCCCTCCCCCGGGCCTGCCGCGGTCCGCGACGGGCCCCCGGAACCGGCGCCCGGCGGCGGCGCGGTGCTGTCGCGCAGGACCAGCCGGGTCGGTACGAGGGTCGTGCCGCGCTGAGCGCCGTCGCGGCGCATCTTGCGCAGGACGGCCTGGACGCAGAGCCGGCCGACCTCGGCGAAGTCCTGGTGGAGGGTGGTCAGCGGGGGCAGGAAGGAGGCGGCCTCGGGGATGTCGTCGAAGCCGATGACGCTGACGTCCTCGGGGACGCGCCGGCCGCGCTCGTGCAGGGCGCGCAGCAGGCCGAGGGCCATCTGGTCGTTGGCGGCGAAGACGGCGGTGCACTCCTCGCGGGCGGCGAGTTCGAGGCCGGCGTGGTATCCGGACTCCGCCGACCAGTCCCCCCGGACGAGGGGCGGGACGGGGCGGGAGGCGTCGGTGAGCGCTCCTCGCCAGGCATCGGCCCGGCGCTGGGCGGCGAAGGAGTCCGCGGGGCCCGCCAGGTGCCACACCGTCGGGTGCCCGAGGTCCAGGAGGTGCCGGACGGCCGCCCGGGTGCCGCCCCACTGGTCGGTGTCGACGACGGTGTAGTGGCTGCCGGCGTCGGAGTCGACGACCACGACCTGGACGTGCGGCGGCAGGGTGACGATCGCCGCGTCCAGCAGATGGACCTCCATGATGACGATGACCGCGTCGACGGCGAGCTCCTCCAGGCGGGAGAACGCGCCGCGCACCTCGTCCTGGGTGGGCAGGGCGACCGGCAGCAGCGTCACCGCGTAGCCCTCGGCGGCGGCGGAGGTGGCGATGGCGTCCAGGGTGCGCATGTTGCCGGTCGTGGACAGCGTGAAGGTGATGACGCCTATGGTGCGGAACTCGCCGCGCTTGAGGGCGCGGGCCGCGCTGTTCGGCCGGTAGCCCAACTCCTTCATGGCGGCGAGCACTTGCTGCCGGGTCTCCTCGTTCACACCGGCGTAACCGTTGGACACCCGGGAGACCGTCTGGGAGGAGACGCCCGCCAGGCGTGCCACGTCCGCCATCGAGGCGGTGGTGGCCCGGCCGCGTCCGCGAGCGCGTCGTGCCGCGGTCTCCTGCCCCTGAGTGTCCCCTGCCAGGCCCACGGCCGTACCGGCCTCGCCCGCAGGGGCTCTTTCAGCCATCTCCACGCGTCGCCCCCCTCTTCCTCTCGCTGCGGCTCCCAGGGTCTGCGCAGATGACCCTTGACCCTGGTTATCGGGGCAGTGTAGACATGCCGCCATCAGATGTTTACGTAAACATAACAGCCCACCGGTTCTCCCGGATGGCTGATGTTTGCGTAAACATCGTGGCGATGCGCACGGCACACCCGCACGACACCGCCTGGTCCAGGACTGGATGAGCGAGGAACGACATGACGACGCTGCAACCGCCGGTGGCCGCCGAGCCGCGGCCGGCGCCCCCTCCGGCGAAACGGGACCGCCGCTCGTGGACGGGCTGGGGTTTCATCGGGCCCTTCGTGGCCGTGTTCGCCCTGGTCTTCCTGGCGCCGATCGTGTATTCGATCTACCTCAGCCTCTTCCGGGACCAGCTCATCGGCGGCAACCAGTTCGTCGGCTTCGACAACTACACGCAGGCGCTGCAGGACGACCAGTTCTGGGACTCGCTCGTGCGGGTGTCGCTGTTCCTGGTCATCCAGGTCCCGATCATGCTGGGCATCGCCCTGCTGGTGGCCCTGGCGCTGGACAGCGGCCGGCTCTACGGCAAGAGCTTCTTCCGCATCACGATCTTCCTGCCGTACGCGGTGCCCGCCGTGGTCGCCACCCTCATGTGGGGCTTCATGTACGGCACCAAGTACGGCCTGGTCGGTGACATCAACGGGGCGTTCGGCGTCTCGCTGCCCGACCCGCTCTCCCCCGACCTGGTGCTGGCGTCCATCGGCAACATCGTCACCTGGGAGTTCGTCGGCTACAACATGCTGATCTTCTACTCGGCGCTGCGCGTCATCCCGAACTCGCTGTACGAGGCGGCGGAGATCGACGGCGCCGGACAGTTCCGCGTGATCACCGCGATCAAACTGCCCGCGATCCGGGGCGCCCTGGTCATCGCGACGATCTTCTCGATCATCGGCAGCTTCCAGCTGTTCAACGAGCCGAACATCCTGCGGCCGCTGGCCCGCAACGCCATCACCACCGACTACACGCCGAACTTCTACACGTACTCGCTGTCCTTCAACGGCCAGCAGCACAACTACTCCGCGACGGTGGCCATCATCATGGGCCTGATCACGATGGTGATCGCCTACGTCGTGCAGCTGCGCGGCATGCGCAAGGGAGCGTGACCCGATGAGCAGCCCTCTCACCACCGACTCCCCGGCCGCGCCCGCGAAGACCTCCGGCCCCGGCCGGAACACGCCCCGCCTGCGCAAGCCGAGCCGGCACTCCCCCGACAAGCCCAAGCGCAGCGTGCTGCTGACGGTGCTGACCTCGCTGATCGTCGTCTACACCGTCGTGCCGCTGATCTGGCTGGCCATCAACGCCACCAAGACGCAGTCGGGTCTGGCCGACTCGTCCGGGATGTGGTTCGCCGACGACTTCGCGCTGTGGGACAACATCCACGACACGTTCACCTACCACGACGGCGTGTTCGGGCGCTGGCTGCTGAACACCCTGATGTACGTGGTGCTGGGCGCCGGCGGGGCCACCCTCCTGGCGGTCCTCGGCGGTTACGCGCTGGCGAAGTTCGACTTCCCCGGCAAGCGCGGCATCTTCGCCACGGTCATCGGCGCGGTGGCGGTCCCCGGCACGGCCCTCGCGGTGCCCACCTTCCTGATGTTCAGCAAGATGGGCTTGACGGACACGCCGTGGGCGGTGATCATCCCCTCACTGGTCTCGCCGTTCGGCCTGTACCTGATGTGGGTGTTCGCCACCGAGGCCATCCCCACCGAACTCCTCGAGGCCGCCCGCATCGACGGGGCCGGCGAGGCGCGCACCTTCTTCACCGTCGCCCTCCCGCTGCTCGCCCCCGGCATCGTGACCGTGCTGCTGTTCACCACGGTCGCCACCTGGAACAACTACTTCCTGCCGCTGATCATGCTCAAGGACGCGGACTGGTACCCGCTGACGCTCGGTCTGAGCGCCTGGAACTCCCAGGCCGAGACCGTCGGCGGCGAGGTCATCTTCAACCTGGTGATCACCGGTTCGCTGCTCACGATCCTGCCGCTCATCGCCGCGTTCCTGCTGCTCCAGAAGTACTGGCAGTCGGGTCTCGCCGCGGGCAGCGTCAAGGAGTGAGCGCGCGGCTCCCCCGCCGCCCCCTCAGCCCCACACCCCGCACCACCCCACCCTCACCCCGTCCCACCCACGAAGAAGTGGAAACACCCTCATGCGCAGAAACACCAGCCGCCTGCTGCGCGGCATCGCCCTCCTGTCGGCCGTGGCCCTGGGCGCCACCGCCTGCGGCGGCTCGGACGACGACTCCGCCGACAAGGCGGTCTCCGCCACGGACGTCCAGGCGGCCCTGAAGAAGGGCGGCACGGTGACCGTGTGGTCCTGGGAGCCCACGCTGAAGACGGTCGCCGCCGACTTCGAGAAGAAGTACCCCAAGGTCAAGATCAACCTCGTCAGCGAGCGGTCGGGCGACAAGCACTACACCGCGCTGTCGAACGCGATCTCGGCCGAGAAGGGCGTCCCGGACGTCGCCCAGATCGAGTACTTCGCGGTGAACCAGTACGCCCTCGGCAAGGGCCTCACCGACCTGGCCCCCTTCGGTGCCGACAAGCTGGCGTCCAAGTACACGCCCGGCCCGTGGAACGCCGTGAGCGAGGACAAGGCCGTCTACGGCCTGCCGATGGACTCCGGCCCGATGGCGATGTTCTACAACAAGAAGATCTTCGACAAGTACAAGATCGCCGTCCCGACCACCTGGGACGAGTACGTCGACGCCGCGCGGGCGCTGCACAAGGCCGACCCCAAGGTCTACATCGCCAACGACACCGGCGACGCCGGCTTCACCACCAGCATGCTGTGGCAGGCCGGTTCGCGTCCGTACAAGGTCGACGGCACCAACGTGAAGATCGACTTCAGCGACGCGAAGGCGAAGAAGTACGCGGAGACCTGGCAGAAGCTCATCGACGAGAAGCTCCTCGCCCCGGTCACCGGCTGGACCGACGACTGGTACAAGGGCCTGGGCGACGGCAGCATCGCCACCCTGACCACCGGTGCCTGGATGCCCGCCAACTTCGTCACCGGTGTGCCGAACGCGGCCGGCCAGTGGCGCGCGGCCGCGATGCCGGCCTGGACCAAGGGCGACAAGGCCAGCGCGGAGAACGGCGGCAGCTCGCTGACCCTGCCCTCGCTCGGCAAGAACAAGGAGCTCGCCTACGCCTTCGTGGAGTACGCGAACTCCGGTGACGGTGTCCAGACCCGCGTGAAGCAGGGCGCCTTCCCCGCCACCAAGGCGGAGCTGGAGTCCCCCGCGTTCCAGAGCACCAAGTTCGACTACCTCGGCGGCCAGGAGGCGAACAAGATCTTCGCCGAGTCCGCCGCGAACGTCGCCAGCGACTGGTCGTACCTGCCCTTCCAGCAGTACGCCCACTCGATCTTCAACGACACGGTCGGCAAGGCCTACGTCTCGAACACCAAGCTCGTGGACGGTCTGAAGGCCTGGCAGGACGCCTCGGTGAAGTACGCCGAGGAGCAGGGCTTCACCGTCGAGAAGTAGCACCACAGCACCAGAAGCAGGGCGGCGCGGACGAGGTCCGCGCCGTCCCGTGCACCACACCCCGGAAGGACCGCCATGATCTCCACCCTCCACTCCCGCCGCCGCGGAGCGGACGGTGACCCCGCCCCCCGCCTGGCCTACGGCGCCGACTACAACCCCGAGCAGTGGCCACGGGACGTGTGGGAGGAGGACGTCCGGCTGATGCGCGAGGCCGGCGTCACCGTGGTGTCCGTGGCGATCTTCTCCTGGGCCCGGATCCAGCCCACCCAGGACACCTGGGACTTCGCCTGGCTCGACGAGGTCATGGACCTCCTGCACGCCCATGACATCGGTGTCGACCTGGCCACCGCGACCGCCTCCCCGCCGCCGTGGCTGACCACCGCCCACCCGGAGATCCTGCCGGTGACGGCGGACGGCGCGACGGTGTGGCCGGGCGCCCGCCAGCACTGGCGTCCCACCTCCCCCGTCTTCCGCGAGCACGCCCTGCGGCTGGTGCGGAAGCTGGCGGACCGCTACAAGGACCACCCCGCGCTGGTGGCCTGGCACATCTCCAACGAGCTGGGCTGCCACAACGTCTACGACTACTCCGACGACGCGGCCCGCGCCTTCCGCGGCTGGCTGCGCGCCCGCTACGGCACGCTGGAGGCCCTCAACCACGCGTGGGGCACGGCGTTCTGGTCGCAGCGCTACAGCGACTGGGAGCAGATCCTGCCGCCGCGGCTGGCCGCCTCGCACCCCAACCCGACGCAGCAGCTGGACTTCAAGCGCTTCTCCTCGGACGCGCTGAAGGACTACCTGCGCGCCGAGCGGGAGATCCTCCGCGAGATCACCCCCGACGTGCCGGCCACCACCAACTTCATGGTGATGGGCAACACCAAGGGCATGGACTACGCGGACTGGGCCGACGAGATCGACTTCGTCTCCAACGACCACTACGTCCACCCCGGCCCGCAGGACCGCGACGAGCTGTCCTTCTCCGCCAACCTGACGAGCGGCATCGCCGCCGGCCGGCCCTGGTTCCTGATGGAGCACTCCACCAGCGCCGTGAACTGGCAGCCGGTCAACGTGGCCAAGCGGCCCGGCGAGCTCGCCCGCGACGCCCTGCTGCACGTGGCGCACGGCGCGGACGCGGTCTGCTACTTCCAGTGGCGGCAGTCGGCGGCCGGTGCCGAGAAGTACCACTCGGCGATGGTCCCGCACGCCGGTGCCGACAGCGACCTGTTCCGGGCGGTGACCGCGCTCGGCGAGACCCTGAAGACCCTCGCGCCGGTCGCCGGGACCGAGCGGGAGAACGCCCGGGTCGGCATCCTGTACGACTGGCAGTCGTGGTGGGCCAGCGAGCAGGACTCGCACCCCACCTCCCTGCTCGACTACCGGCAGGAGGCGCTCGACTGGTACTCGGCGCTCCTCGCCCTCGGCGTCCGCGCCGACCTCGTCACCACCCGCTCCGACCTCTCCCGCCACGAGGTGCTGATCGCCCCGGTGCTGCACGTGGTCCCCGCCGAGCTGGCCAAGGAGCTGACCCGGTACGCCGAGCGGGGCGGTCACCTGATCACCACGTACTTCTCCGGTGTCGTCGACGAGAACGACCACGTCTGGCTGGGCGGCTACCCCGGCGCCCTGCGCGAGCTGCTCGGCATCCGCGTGGAGGAGTTCGGGCCGCTGCTGGCCGGCGAGAGCGTGGAGCTGGACGACGGCACCACGGGCACCCTGTGGACCGACCGGATCAGCGTCGCCGACGCCGACACGCAGGTCCTGGCCGGCTACCGCACCGGCGCGCAGGCCGGCCGGCCCGCCGTCACCCGCCGCACCACCGGGGAGGGTTCGGCCGCCTACGTCTCCACCCGTCTCGGCGTCGAGGGCCTGACGGCGCTGCTGCCGCGGCTGCTGGAGCCGGCCGGGGTCGTCAGCGAGCTTCCGGCGGAGGCCCGCGGCCGGGTCGAACTGACCGTCCGGCGCGGGGACTCGGAGCGCTTCCTGTTCCTGGTCAACCGCACCGACGACACGGTGCCGGTGGCCGGACTGGACGGGGACGTCCTGGTCGGCACGGGCGGCACCGACGGCGCCCTGGTCCTCGGGCCGCGCGAGGTCGCCGTACTGCGCCGGCCCGTCGGCTGAGACGGGCGCCCGCCCCACCCCCGCACGACTCCTCGGCGCGGCACGTACACGTGCCGCGCCGAGGGCCATGCCCTCCCGCCCCCGGCGGGAGGGGCCCATGCAGCGACCGCACCGCAGTTGGGAGAACAGATGGCACGCCGTACACGCGACGGACGGACCCTCGGGGCCGCCGCACTGACCGCCCTGGCCACGGGGGCCGCCCTGCTCGCCGTTCCGGCGCAGGCCGAGGCCGCCGCGTCCGTGACCGTGACGCCGGACCCGTCGTACCGGCAGGAGAAGTTCGAGGGCTGGGGCACCAGCCTCGTCTGGTTCGCCAACGCGACCGGCGACTACCCGGCGGAGATACGCGAGAAGCTCGCGAAGCTCCTCTTCGACGACGACGGGCTGGCGCTCAACATCGCCCGGTACAACATCGGCGGCGGCAACGCCCCGGACGTCGAGGACTACCTGCGGGCCGGCGGCGCCGTCGAGGGCTGGTGGAAGGCGCCCGCGGGCACCACCCGCGAGGACACCGACTGGTGGAGCGCCGACGACCCGGCCGACTGGAACGAGGACGCCGACGCCACCCAGCGCTGGTGGGTCGAGCGGATCAAGAACGACGTCGACCACTGGGAGACGTTCAGCAACTCCCCGCCGTGGTTCATGACCGCCAGCGGGTACGTCTCCGGCGGGTTCGACGCCGGCGCCGAGCAGCTCCGGCCGGAGTCGGTCGACGACTTCGCCGCCTACCTCGCGGGCGCCACGAAGCGGCTGGAGAAGGCCGAGGGCATCAAGGTCGACACGGTCGACCCGTTCAACGAGCCGAACACCAGCTACTGGGGCACGCGCCTCGGCGCGGACGGCCGGCCGGTCGGCGGCCGTCAGGAGGGCGCCCACATCGGCCCCACGGTCCAGCAGCAGGTCCTTGCCGCCCTGGCGCCGGCGCTGAAGAAGGCGAAGGTCAAGGCCGGCATCTCGGCGATGGACGAGACCAACCCGGGCCTGTTCGCCACGAACTGGAACTCCTACTCGCAGGCCTCCCGCGACCTCGTCGACCGGATGAACGTCCACACCTACGGCACCGGGCAGCGCACCACCGTGCGGGACCTGGCCAAGGCGGCGGACAAGCCGCTGTGGATGAGCGAGGTCGAGGGCGACTGGGGCGACGGGCAGAGCTTCACCGACATGCGCCCGGGTCTCGGGCTCGCCCAGCAGATCGTGAACGACCTGCGTGAACTGGAGCCCAAGGCCTGGGTGTTCTGGCAGCCGGTCGAGGACCTCG
Organism: Streptomyces sp. NPDC031554; assembly: GCF_055580685.1. Lineage (NCBI taxonomy): Bacteria > Bacillati > Actinomycetota > Actinomycetes > Kitasatosporales > Streptomycetaceae > Streptomyces > Streptomyces sp. NPDC031554. The sequence continues at coordinate 330,536 of NZ_JBVIKX010000007.1, forward strand.
ACAACATGAGGCCGGGCGGCGAGTCGGCGAAGGGCGGCAACTGGGGCAGCATCCAGCTCCCGTTCGGCTGCACCTCGAAGGACACCCTGGAGTCCTGCCCGATCCACACCAACACCAAGTTCGACACCGCGCGCAACTTCACGCACTTCATCAAGCCCGGCGACCGGCTGATCAAGGTGGACGACACCTCCACCGCCGCCGCCGTCACCGCGGACGGCAAGGGCGCCTCGCTGGTCCACGTCAACAGCACGGCCGAGGCCCGCACGGTCACCGTCGACCTGTCGAAGTTCCGCAAGATCGGCAAGAAGGCCACCGTCACCCCGGTGGTCACCAGCGCCGACGGCAAGCTCCGGCCGCAGGCGCCGGTCGCGGTCGAGGGCGGCCGGGCCAGCTTCACCGTGCCCGCGCAGTCGGTGACCTCCTTCGCCGTCGAGGGCGTCTCCGGCGTCGCGAAGGACGCCCCGCTGATCCGCAAGGGCCGCACCTACACGCTGACCGGCGTGCAGAGCGGCAAGGCGGTCACGGTCGCCGCGAACGGCACCGGCCTCGTCCTCGGCACCGGGACCGGCACCGTCGCCCAGCAGTGGCGGCTCGACGCCCGGTACGGCGAGACCGGCGCCCGTCAGCGCTACGTGTTCGCCAACCCGGCCGAGGGCAAGCGGCTGGCGGTCCACGACGACGTGCCCGTGGTGGAGCCCGACACCGGTGAACGCGACCCCGCCACCGAGTGGGTCATGTCGACCACCGGTGACGGCACCTGGACCCTGGTGAACCCGGCCACCGGCCGGGTCCTGGAGGTCGGCGGCCAGGCGACCCACGAGGGTGCCGCCGTCACGACCTGGCCGCCCAACTCCGGTTCCAACCAGCGCTGGAGGGTGACGGACGTGACCGACGCGTCGTAGTCTCCCGCCCGCAGTCCGAAGGGCCGTGCCCGCACCGTGCAGTCGACGGTGCGGGCACGGCCCTTCGTGTGCCGGGGGCGGACGCGGTCTTCGCGCGCCGAGGGCGGGGCGTCAGGAGCGCTTCGCCTTGCGCGGGCCGCCGCGTTCGGCCGCCCGCCACAGCCGCGGCAGCTCCCGTTCACGGTCGGCGGCCACGGCCTGTTCCCGGCCGTACAGCAGCCCCCAGGTGAATCCGGGTTCGCCGGCCCGGTGGGCGGCCACGGCCTGGCGGCGCAGGGTCTCGCGGGCCACGACGCCGTCGTGGTGGTCGCCGAGCGCCTTCTGCACGGCCTTGACGCGCTTGCCGAGGCGTTTCGCGGTGCCGCCGAGGGCCGGCCGGGACGCCTCTGCCGCGTACCGGACCCGCTTGGCCGCCTTGCGGGCCTGGTGGAGGGCGGCGTCGCGCTCCGGGCCCGCGGGCGTGCGCAGGGCGCGCCCGACCCGGTGGGCGAGGCGGTCGTGTTCCTTGCGGAGCGTCCCGGGCAGGACCTCGGCCGGCTTGCGGCCGGCCCTGGCGCGCAGCGGCGGGTGGGCGACCAGCCGGTCCAGTGCCTCCAGGAGGGCCACGTAGCGGGGCGAGGACAGCGCCGCGAGGGTGCGCTCGCGCGCCTCGGCGGAGCGGGCGGCGTCCCAGGCCTGGAGGCGGGCCGAGACCGGGCCGAGGACCAGTTCTCCGGGCAGCGCGCCGACGCCGCCGCGCAGCCGTTCCAGCAGCACCTCCTGGTCGCGTTCGGCGCCCAGTTCGCCGCCGAGCCACTTCAGTTCGGCGCGGAGCGGCTCGGTGACCGCGCGGTCGAGGAGCGGGCGGTGGGAGCGCAGGCAGCTGCGCAGCCGGCGGCAGGCCACGCGCATCCGGTGCACCGAGTCCGGCAGGGCGCGCCGTACGGCCGGGTCGAGGTCGACGATCGCCCGGACCTGCCGGGTGAGGTAGGCGACCACGTGCTCGCCGGCGGTGCCGGGGGCGGGGGGCGGCTGCGGGGCGGGCAGGGCGCCGGGCACGGTCTCGTTCAGGGCGCGGACCGCCTTGGACGGGGAGTCGGAGCGGGTGAAGCCCTCCTTGCCGAGTGCCTTCTCGACGCGCTTCAGGACGGTGGCGGCGGATTCCTCGGCGACCGTCTCGACCTCCAGCTCCGTCCAGGAGGTGCGGCCGCGGTCGCCGCGCAGCGAGTCGGCGCGGACCCGGTCGAGCGTCAGCTCGGCGAGGACGCCGCCGTCGGGGTCGAGCAGTTCGCGCACGGTGCGGTGGGTGCGCAGGCGCAGCACCGGTTCGAGGCGGGCGCCACGGGTCCGGGACAGGGCCAGCTCCCGCAGGCCGTCGGGGATGTCGTGCGGGTTGCCGTGGTCGTTCGTGCCGAGGGGGGCGCGGATCTCCTCGCGGGTGTCGTCGCCGAGCGGCAGTTTCAGGTGCCAGCCGGCGTCTCGGCCGCCCTCACGGCGGCGCAGGGTGGCGGAGGCGCGCAGCAGGCGCAGGTCGGCGGTGTCGTAGTACACCGCGTCCAGATCGTGGGAGCCGCCGTCGACGAGCGACCAGCCGGTGCCCGCGCCGGTCAGCCGGGGCAGGCTCGGGAGGCCGCCCTCCGCCGGCACCTCGTACTTCCGTTCGGTCTCCCTCGTCGACTCGGTCATGTCTACCCGGTTGACACGATCCGCCGGGTCAAACCTCCCGCGGGCCCGCGGGCGCCGGGGCCGGCGGGTCGACGGTGCGCCGGGGGGAGGGCACCTCGGCCGGGACGCGCTCCAGCACGCCGCCCGCGAAGACGTCGTAGAGGGGCAGTGTCTCCAGGTGGACGTAGCCGATGTGGCAGTCGCAGACGGCCAGCGGGCAGGGGCGGGGGCGCAGGGCGGCGCGGTAGGAGCCGTCGTAGAGGTTGCCGAGGGGCGCGGGGACGAAGTGGCAGCGGCGGACCGTGCCCTCGCCGTCGACGGAGACCACGGAGTCGCCGGTGCGGCAGGGCAGGCCGGCGCTGGTGTGCGGGTGGCGGCTGTAGGGGAACAGCGGGTCGAGGTCCGTCCACCGGGCGGCGTCGGCGTCGGTGTAGGTGTGGCCCTCCGCGGCGTTGATCCACAGGTAGACGTGTGCGGGCAGGTCGGCGCGCAGGCGGCGGGCCGCTTCGAGGTGCTCGGGCAGGCCGACGACGCCGACGCTGAAGCGGATGCCGCGCGCGGTGAGGTCGCGGCACTTGGCGAGGAAACGGTCGTAGGGGGTCTGGCCGGGGTGGTAGGTGCACCACAGGGCGAGGGTGCCGGGGTCCGCTTCGGCGAGCCAGTCGGTGCGGCAGCTGAGGTTGGTCTGGACGGCGACCCGGCGGACGTGCGGGAGCCGGGACAGGTCGGCGAGGGTGCGCCGGTACCAGGAGCGGACCAGGGCCTCGCCCCAGGGGGTGAACAGCAGGGAGAGGCGGTCCCCGGTCTGCCCCTCGGCCCACTCGGCGAAGCGTTCCAGGGCGGCGCGGTCGGCGCGGAGCTGTGCGCCGGTGTCGCGCCGCTTGGCGAACGGGCAGTAGGGGCAGTCGTAGTCGCAGGAGGCGAGGGGGCCGCGGTAGAGGAGGGTCAGGTCCATGACCGGTGCTCACTTCCTCTCGTAGGCGGCCATGGCGGCCCGCACGGCCGGGGAGAACAGGGCGGGGCCGATCGCGTCGGAGTGGGCGAGGCCTTCCGGGGTGAGCCGGAGGACGTCCGGGTCGCCGGTCAGCCAGCCGTGGCCGGCGAGCCGTTCGAGGGCGGGGGCGAAGTCGTCGGCGGGGGCGGAGCCGAAGCGGGCCCGGTAGTCGTCGGTGCGCAGCCCGTCGGCCTGCAGGAGGGACTGCAGGAGGTGGCGGCGGCGCGCCTCGTCGTCGTCCATGGGGTGGCCGACCTCGGCGTGGGCGAAGTCGGTGGCGCGGACGTAGTCGTCGATGATCGCGCGGACCTCGTGCATGCCGACGGCGTAGTCGAAGGAGTAGTGCAGGCGGGCAGTATAGGAGCGGGCGCCGCAGCCGAGCCCGATCATGCCGTCGGTCTGGCAGGCGTGGTCGTCGGCGCCCTCGGCCGGGGCGTCGGCGCGGCGGAACATGCGCATGGACCGCTGGGTGTAGCCGTGGGCGAGGAGGTGGTCGCGGCCGGCCCGGTACAGGCGCAGCCGCTGTGCGTCCCATCGCGGGTCGGGGCCGCCGTGGCGGCGGTCGAGGCCGGTGAGGGGGCGGACGTAGAGGGGGTAGAGGTACAGCTCCTCGGGGCGCCAGGCCAGGGCCGCGTCGAGGGAGCGGCGCCAGGTGTCCTCGGTCTGCCCGTCGATGCCGTAGATGAGGTCGATGTTGAGGACCGGTACGCGGGCGTCGCGGATCCGGCCGAGGGCGGCCTCGACGTCGGCGCGGCGCTGCGGGCGCACGGCGGCGCGGGCCTCGGAGTCGACGAAGCTCTGCACGCCGAGGCTGAGCCGGGTGGCGCCGCGGCCGGCCAGGACGGCGAGCCGGTCGGCGGTGGCGGTGGCGGGCGAGGCCTCGACGGACAGGGGGACGGCCCGCAGGTCGGCGCCCATGCGGTGCTCGGCGATGTCGCAGAGGCGGTCCAGTTCGGCCGCGGTGAGGAAGGTGGGGGTGCCGCCGCCGAAGGCCGCGGTGGCGAAGCGCACCCCGTCGGTGTCGCCGAGCGCCTCCCGCACGGCGTCCGCCTGGCGTTCGAGCGCGTCGAGGTAGGCGCCGGTCAGGCCGTCGGGGGCGCCGATGCGGGTGAAGAGGTTGCAGAAGCCGCAGCGGACCTCGCAGAACGGGATGTGCAGGTAGAGGGAGAGGGCGTCCTTGGGTTCGGCCGCCCACAGGGTGCGCAGCGCGGGGCGGCCGGGGAGGGCGCGGTAGGCCGTCTTGTGCGGGTAGGCGTAGACGTAGTGCTGGTAGGGGCTGGTGCGGGCGGTCGGCCCGGTGAGGGCCGGTTCGGTGAGGGTCATCCGGTGGCCTCCGTCGGGCGGGGTGCGGGGTCGAGGAAGAAGTGGGCGTAGGGCACGGTCCACACCGACTCGTGGCCCAGGCGGTGACCGGTGTAGCCGTCGTCGCCGTAGGCGGTGCCGTGGTCGGAGCAGACGATCGCGAAGCAGCGGCGCCTGCTGCTCGCCGCCGCGAACAGCCGGCCGATGTGCCGGTCGACGTACTCCAGCGCGGCGGCGTGCGAGGCGCGGGTGTCGCCGGCCTCGCGGGTCGCGCCGGGCAGGTGGAACCAGTTGGGCTGGTGCAGCGCGGAGACGTTGACGAACAGGAACAGGCGCTGTCCGTCGGGGAGTTCGCGTACGACGCGCTCGGCGCGGGCCACCTGGTTCTCGAAGGAGCGGGGCGAGGTGACGCCGAACTCCGGTTCCCAGTGGGACTCGTGGAACAGGCCGGGCAGCACCGAGCCCAGCGGGCCCCGCTTGTTGAAGAAGCCCACTCCCCCGACGCACACGGTGCGGTAGCCCGCCTTCGCCAGGCCGGAGACCAGGTCGGGGGTGTCGAAGACGAAGGTCTCGTCGGCGGTGGTCTCGCTGCCGGCGAAGCTCGCCGCGAACAGGCGCGGGTGCGGTCCGGGGGCGGCCGGGGTGGGCAGGAAGCCGGCGAAGATCGCCTGGTGGGAGGCGTAGGTGAAGCTGCCGGGGGCGTGCCGCTCCTCCCAGCGGCCGCCGGGGAGGTGGCGGGCCAGGTTCGGCAGGCGGCCGGCGGCGGCCAGTTCGGCGGCGACGTCGTGGCGCAGGGTGTCGAGGGTGACGAGAAGAAGGTCGTGGCTGCCCACCACCTGGTTCATGTCCGGCTGGCGCGCGGCACTGCCGTCCGTGCCTGGCCGGCGCGCGGCACTGCCGTCCGTGTCCGGCCGGCGCGGGGCGTCGTTCTCCGTGTCCGGCCGAGTCGGGTCCGGCTCACGCATGGGGTGTTCCTGTTCTGTGGCGGGCGGGGTGGGCGCGCAGGGCCGCGGCCACCTGGGCGGCGTAGGTGTCCAGGCCCTCCGCGCCGCTGCCGGGGAGGCCGGTGAGGCGGGGCAGCAGGTCGCCGAAGGCGTTCACCTCGCCGACGGCCGCCCTGCGCCAGTCGAGGGCCGGCAGCAGGTCGACGCCCACGCAGAGGGTGCGGGGGAAGCAGGCGGCGGCCCGTTCGCACACGTCGAGCAGGTCGGACCAGCGGGCGCCCGCCGCCGCCACGGCCCGCCGGGCCGCCTCGAGATCGCCGCGGCGGCCGCCGAGATGGAGGTTGGTGAGGGGCGAGCGGCTGGTGCGCACCACCGCGTGGGTGGCGCGGCCGGCCACGACGACGACCCGCAGGTCGGCGGCGCGGCCCTGCTGGGAGGCCTTCGGCAGCCAGCGCTCCAGGTGCAGGCCGTCGGGGGCGAGCGCGTCGACGACGGCCGCGACGTCGCGCTCGTCCTGGTAGCGGCGGACCCGGAGCGAGTTGAACAGGCGCCCGTCGGAGGTGAGTTCCACCGAGGTGGTGGCCCTGATCCGGCCCGGTCCGCCCGTCTCCACCGCCAGCACGCCCGACGCGGACGAGCCGTGCGCGGGTTTGACGAACAGCCGCGGCATCCGGTGCTCGCGCATCAGCGCCCGTACGTCGTCCCAGCCGCGCACCGGGGCGGCCGCGGGGCCCGAGGTGGGCGAGGCCGGGACCGGTACGCCGGCGGCGTCGAGGACCGCGTGGCAGCGTCTCTTGTCGAACAGGACGGGGAGGTCGTCGGGGTCGTCGAGGCGGACGCCGCCGCGCAGGCCGGCGAGCGCGGCGGTGAAGCCGGCGTACCAGCGGGCCGAGCCCTCGACGCGGGTGGGGTCGGCGGTGCCGCGCAGCAGCCGGTCGACGTCCGCGTTCTCGCCCGGTGAGTCGATCCGGACGATCTCCTCGGGGCCGAACTCGGCACCGCCGGCGCGCAGCACCTCCGTCCAGGCGACGACACGCGGGGCGGGCAGGCCCGCCGCGCGCACGGCGTCCGCGAAGAGGGCGACCCGGCGGTTCTCGGGATTGCCGACGACCGCGAAGCGGGGCCGCCGGCGGGGGGCCGGCCGCTGCATGACGTCCTCTCGTGGGGTGTCCGGGTGCCTGCGTGGCGCAGGGGTGTCCAGGGGAGTGCCGGGGGCGGTGCTCAGGGGGTGTTCACTCCCCCACGGCCACGTACCGCCACACCGTGCCGTCGTCCTCCTGCTCCTCGTCGGCGTCGTCGCGGTCGAGGTCCACCTCGACGCCCGCGGTCTCGACGGTCCGGCGGATGCGGTCCACGAGGTCCTCGCCGAGGTAGTGGTGGTGGAGGTCGAGCTTCTTCAGGTGGGTGAGGGACTGCCCGGCCAGGAGGGCGGCGCCGCCCTCGTCGGTGAGGACGCCCATGGACAGGTCGAGGACCTCCAGGCGGGCGACCACCGGCGCGGAGGCGACGGCCGCGGCGACGGCGTCCTGGATCTCGCTGTTGCGCAGCGCCAGGTGGCGCAGGCGCGGCAGGCGGGCGCCGGACAGGATCGGCTCCAGGTCGGCGACCTCGCTGTCGCCGCCGTAGTCGGGGGTGCCCAGCCACAGGTCGAGGTGCTCCAGCGCGGGCAGGTCGCTGGCGGCGATGCCGCGCACGACCTCCGCGGGCAGGCCGCCGGACTCGATGGTGAGGCGGCGCAGGGCGTCGTGCCCGAGCGCCGGGAAGCGCAGGCCCGAGCCGCCGCGGACGCCGAGCTCCTCCAGCTCGGGGTAGGCGGCGAGGAGGGGGGTCGGATCGGTCTGGTTGATCCAGGAGATCTCGCACTCCTCCATGACCATGTCCCCGACGAACAGGGCCCGCAGCGCGGGGAACCGCTCGCGGGCCGCCACCAGCGCCTCGACGACGGCGGTGGGCTCGCTGTCGTACGCCTCCTGCCAGGCGCCGACGATCAGGGCGCGCACCCGGGTGGTGTCGACGGCGGCGCAGAAGCGGGCGAAGGCCTGCGTCCACTCCTCGTCGGCGTCGTACACGTCGCTGGTGACGCGCCAGGCGACGGCCTCCGCCTCGGGGAGCCCGTCGGTCGGCGCGCCGGGACCCGGAAAGGTGTGGGCGGGCAGCCGGTACAGCGCGTCGAGGTGGTCACCGATGGTCATACGGCTGCTCCTGGGAGGAAGAGGGTGCGTTCCGTGGTGACCGCAGTTCTACCAACAGCCACCGACAGGGACGGTGGCGGGGCGCCGGCCGGGGGGCCGGCCGGGCGGGGTGACGGCCTCGGGAGGGCCGGAAAAGCAGGGGGCGTCGGACCGCCCCGCCATGTGATGATCCTGCCGGCACGCCGGGGTCACCGGCGCGTCGGTCGCGTCATCACACCCTTGGGGAGCAGCAATGAGACCGTTCTCGGGCGGACGCCCGTCACGGATCGGATCCGGCGTCGTCGTGGCGGTGGTGGCCGGCCTGCTGACCGCCGGCTTGGCCGCGCCCGCGTCGGCCGACGACGATCCGCCGCAGACCGACCAGTTGTGGATCGACGAGCCGTACGAGCAGACGTTACCGGTCGGCACCGACGGCGGCCGGCCGCAGTCCCGCACTCTCGGCGTCGGCCTCTACCACGACAACCAGAACTTCACCGTGACCGACGGCAGGCTCACCGTCGACGTCTCCGGCCTCGCCGGGGTCGCCGAGGTGACCTGGCCCGACAACTGCACGCCGAGCGGCACGGGCGCGGTGTGCGACATCCCCGTGGTGCCCACGATCGGGAGCGACTACGAGGACCAGGTGTTCCTGACGGTGAGCGCGGCCGACGGCGCCGCGGTCGGCGCGCGGGGCAGGATCACCTACGAGGCGACGGCCGCCGGCGGCCCCGACGGCAGGCTCACCGCGCCGCACGAGAGCTTCGACACCACGCTGACCGTCGGCACCGGGCCCGACCTCGCCATCACCCCCGTCGCCGACGTCGAGGACGGCCGGCCCGGCGACGAGCGGACGATCCCCTTCGAGGTCACCAACAACGGCAACGAGAGCGCGAACGGACTCACCGTCAAGATCTACGCCTCGTACGGCCTGACGGATCTGAGCCGGTACGACGCCTGCACCTACACCACGACGGACGGCGACGACTACGCACCGTCGAGCAGGGCGGTCTGCACGTTCGACCGGGTGCTGGCGCCGGGCGACTCCTTCGAGCTGCCCGAGCCGCTGACGGTGCGACTCGCCCCGCACGCGCTGAACGAGCGGCTCGACCTCGGCGTCGAGCCGGGTGACGGCGCCCAGGACATCGACTCCCTGAACGACTACACGGTCGTCCAGATCGGGGTGGACAACACCGCGGACTTCTCGGTGACCGGTGACACCGTCTCCGGCACGGTGGGCCGGACGGTCACGGCCGGGCTCACGTTCGCGAACAACGGCCCGGCCTGGTTCGGCAACATCGTCTCCGGCGACCCGGTCGCCAAGGTCCGGCTGATCGTGCCCGAAGGCACCACGGTCACCGGCGTGCCGTCCGGCTGTTCCCCGCGCACCCTCGCCGGCGGCTACCACCCGAGGCAGACGGGCGCCCCGCGCTACGACTGCAACCTGCCCTACTGGGTGCTGCAGGACACCCGGCGCACGTTCGCGTTCTCCCTGCGCGTCGACACCGTGGTGCCCGGCGCGACCGGCGCCGTGAGCATCCACCCCCCGTACGGCGAGTTCGGCCAGTACCCCTTCACCTTCGACCCGGACCTCACGAACAACACGGCGGTCCTGGCCGTCAACTGACCGGCCCGGGTCCGGAGCAGCCGTTCGAGCGGCGGCTCCGGACCCGCACTCCGCGGGGCGGACGCCGCCGGCCGGTTCCGGCCGGCCCGTGTCCGGGCCGGCGTCCGGCGTCCGGCGTGAGGGCGTCGCATCGGATGCGGGGTCCGTCCGGAGCGGGTCCGTGGGCGTCATCTTCTGAACACGGCGGTGGCCGCGGCGGGTCGGCCGCGGTCACCGCCCGAAAAGTTTCCTCCTTCACGGGGCTTGCCGGACCGGAGAAGTCATCAGTTAAATCAAGTCGTGAACTAAGCAGCGGTCACGACGGGTTGCGCACACCCGGTCGACCCCGCGCGTTCCCGCGTCCGCCCGTGACCGTCCGCACCCGCCCGCCCGTGATCATCCGCACCCACCCGCTCGTGACCACCCGCACCCACCCGCCCGTACTCACCCCCACTCACCCCGCAGGGAACCAGCATGAGACTCAGATCCCTGGGTGTCGCGCTCGCCGCCACGGCGGCGCTGCTCGCCCTCCCCACGAACCGGCCACCCGCGGCGGCGGCCGAGACCCCGCTCTCCCAGGGCCGGACGGCCACCGCGTCGTCGACCGAGAACGCCGGCACCGCCGCCGCCCTCGCGGTGGACGGGAACACCGGCACGCGGTGGTCCTCCGCCGCCACGGACGCGCAGTGGCTCCAGGTCGACCTGGGCGCCACCGCCACCGTCACCCGGGTGGTCCTCCAGTGGGAGACCGCCTACGGCAAGGACTACCGGCTCCAGATCTCCGCGGACGGCAGCACCTGGACCGACCTGAGGACGGTCACCGGCGGCGACGGCGGCACCGACGCCCACGACGTGTCCGGCCAGGGCCGCTACGTCCGGATGCAGGGCGTGCACCGGGCCACCGCCTGGGGCTACTCCCTCTGGGAGTTCCAGGTCTACGGCACCTCCGGCGGCACCACGCCCGGCACCTGCGACACCGCGAACGCGGCGCAGGGCAGGCCCGCCACGGCCTCCTCGACGGAGAACGCCGGCACCCCGGCCTCCGCCGCGTTCGACGGCGACGACGGCACCCGCTGGTCCAGCCAGGCCGCCGACCCCCAGTGGCTGCGGGTCGACCTGGGCTCGGTGCGGGACCTGTGCGGGATCGACCTGAACTGGGAGGCCGCCTACGCGAAGGACTTCCGGATCCAGGCCTCCGCGGACGGACAGACCTGGACGACCCTGCGGAGCGTGACCGGCGCGACCGGGGGCAGGGCGCGTTACGACCTGAGCGGCTCCGGCCGGTACGTGCGGATCGAGGGGACCACCCGCGCCACGCCGTACGGCTACTCGCTGTGGGAGGTGGCCGTGCACACCGGTACCGGCGGCACGCCCCCGATCCAGGGCGGCGGCGACCTGGGACCCAACGTCATCGTCGTGGACCCGAACACCCCGGACCTCCAGCAGAAGTTCGACCAGGTCTTCGCCCGGCAGGAGTCGAACCAGTTCGGCTCCGGGCGCTACCAGTTCCTGCTGAAGCCCGGCACGTACAACGGCGTCAACGCCCAGCTCGGCTTCTACACCTCGATCTCCGGGCTCGGGCTCAACCCCGACGACACGCAGATCAACGGTGACATCACCGTCGACGCGGGCTGGTTCAACGGCAACGCCACCCAGAACTTCTGGCGTTCGGCGGAGAACCTGGCCGTCCGCCCGGTCAACGGCACCGACCGGTGGGCGGTGGCGCAGGCGGCGCCGTTCCGCCGGATCCACGTCCAGGGCGGCCTCAACCTCGCGCCGAACGGCTACGGCTGGGCCTCCGGCGGCTACATCGCCGACTCGAAGATCGACGGCACCGTGGGGCCGTACTCCCAGCAGCAGTGGTACACCCGGGACAGCTCGGTCGGCGGTTGGACCAACGGCGTGTGGAACATGACGTTCACCGGCGTCCAGGGCGCCCCGGCCACGAATTTCGACACCGGCCCCTACACCACCCTGGACACCACCCCGGTCTCCCGCGAGAAGCCGTTCCTGTACCTCGACGGCGACGACTACAAGGTGTTCGTGCCCGCCAAGCGCACCGACGCGCGCGGGGTGTCCTGGCCGGCCAACGCGGGTGGCACCTCGATCCCGCTGAGCCGGTTCTACGTCGTCAAGCCGGGCGCGACGGCCGCCACGATCAACGCCGCGCTCGCCCAGGGCCTGCACCTGCTGTTCACGCCCGGGGTCTACCACCTCGACCGCGCGATCGAGGTGAACCGCGCCGACACGGTGGTGCTGGGCCTCGGTCTGGCCACGCTCGTGCCCGACGGCGGGGTGGACGCGATGCACGTGGCCGACGTCGACGGCGTCCGGCTCGCCGGGTTCCTCATCGACGCGGGTGCGGTCCGCTCCGACACGCTGCTGCGGATCGGTCCGGCCGGGTCGAGCGCCGACCACGCGGCGAACCCCACCACCATGCAGGACGTGTTCGTCCGCATCGGCGGCGCCGGCCCCGGCCTGGCGACCGACTCGGTGGTGGTCAACAGCGACGACGTGGTCATCGACCACACCTGGATCTGGCGCGCCGACCACGGCGAGGGCGTCGGCTGGGAGACCAACCGTGCCGACTACGGCCTGCGGGTCAACGGCGACGACGTCCTGACCACGGGCCTGTTCGTGGAGCACTTCAACAAGTACGACGTCGTCTGGAACGGCGAACGCGGGCGGACGGTCTTCTTCCAGAACGAGAAGGCCTACGACGTCCCGAACGCGGCCGCCGTCACCCACGACGGCATCGTCGGCTACGCGGCCTACAAGGTGGCCGACACGGTGAACGAGCACGAGGCCTGGGGGCTGGGCAGTTACTGCAACTTCACGTCCGACTCCTCGATCGTGCAGCACCACGGCTTCCAGGTCCCGGTCCGGCCGGGCGTGAGGCTGCACAGCGTCCAGGTGATCTCCCTGGGCGGCAAGGGCCAGTACGCACACGTGGTCAACGACACCGGGGCGCCGACCTCGGGCACGGACACCGTCCCGTCCAAGATCACGCAGTTCCCGTGAGACGGGGATGACCGCCTGCCGGTACGGCGACGACGACCGTCGTACCGGCAGGTCCTCGGTACCGACGGGTCCGGTGGCCGACGGGCCCGGTACCGGCAGGTCCGGTAGCCGGCAGGTCCGGTGGCCGGCCGGGGCACGCGGCGCGGCGTCCCGGCCCGTCCTCGCCCGACCTGGCCTGGCCCGCTCAGCCCTCGGCGGAGCGGGCCAGGACGTCCGTGACCTGCCGGCGGACGACCGCGCGCGCCTCGGCGGGCAGGGCGCCGAACTCCGTGCGTTCCAGGGCGTGCAACGCCTCGTCGGGCCCGGCCTCGCACGGGACGCCCTCGCTGAGCACCTCGTAGCCGTCGCGGGCGGCGACCCGCAGGAGCCCGCGGCCTCCGCCGTCGGCGTGCACGGCGGTCGCGACGACGAAGGGCGGCGGCCCGCCCGGGTCCGCGGGCACCTTGTGGTAGCCGCTCACGACGGGGTCGCGCCAGCGCAGTCCGAGCATGAGGTGGCGCTTGGCCACGGTCTCGGCGAGATCGGTCTCGTACATCCGGTCGGAGGCGAGGACCGTGGCCCGCGCGTCCAGGACGAGGGCGGCGGGCAGCAGGCACCGCAGCGTGCTGCCGACGATGTTGCCGCCGACGGTGGCGGTCCTGCGCACGGCTCCGGTGCCGATACCGGCGGCGGCCCCGCGCAGCGCCTCCGGCGCCTCGGCGCCGATGCGGTGGAGCACCACGGCCGCCCCGAGCGTGCCGCGCCCGACCGCGTTGGCCTCGGGCAACTCCCGCAAGGACATGGCCCGTTCCGGAAAGCCGTCGCGCTGCCAGGTGGCCCACACGAGGGTGGCCCCGCCTATCGGCACGGCGCCCTCGGCGAGGCATTCCTGCGCTTCGGACACGGAGGTGGGGAGACGCAACAACACGGCGACCGACCTTCCTTCCCGGGGACCCCGGGAAAGTCGACGGGGCGGAATCAGCGCCTCCGCCATGTGATCACTGGCAGAGCGCATTGTGCCCACGCCTGCGGGGGCGCGTACAGGGCTCACCGTCCCGCCGCGTGCGCCCCTCGTGTGGGGGACGGCACCGGGAGCCGACGCGGAAATTCCGTTGCGGCCCGTTCGCCCTCCCCCGGACGCTTGCCCCATGTCCTACGTCCTGCGTCCCGTCACGCTCGCCGACGCGCCCGCCGTCACCGACCTCCTCAACGCCGTCGACCTGATCGAGATAGGCCGGCCCGAGACCGACCTGCACACCGTCGAGGCGGACCTGAGGCACCCGGAGACCGACCTCGCGCGGGACTCCTGGCTCGCCCTCGAAGGGGACCGGCCGGTCGCCTACGGCCTGTTGTGGGACGAGTCGTCCGGCGAGCGCGTCGACATCGACCACTACGTCCTGCCCGAGCACCAGGAGGCCGGGCGGCTCCTGCTGGAGGCGATGGAGGCCAGGGCCCTGGACAAGGCCCGTGAGAACGGCTGCGGGCGGGCGGTGGTCCACCTGCACCTCAACGTGCGGCCCACCCTCGACACCGGGGTGCTCCGCGCCCGCGGCTGGGACGTCGTACGGCGCTACCACGTGCTGCGCCGCCCCCTGGACCGGGCCGCCGACCTCACGCCGGTGCCGCCCGCGGGCGTACGGGTGCGCGCCTGCGCCGACGAGGCGGACCGCAGACGGGTGCACGAGCTGTACCGGGCGAGCTTCGCCGACCACTTCGACTTCCAGCCGCGGAGCTACGAGCAGTGGCTGCACGACGTCGACGCGCGGAACCTGGACTGGTCGCTGGTGTGGATCGCCGCCACGGACGACCTCGGCGACGCCGGGTTCCTGCTCGCGCGCGACGACCGCGAGGCGATGGGCTGGATCCGCAGCATCGGCGTGGTGCGCGAGGCCCGCGGCCGGGGCCTCGCCGGACTGCTGCTGCGGCACGCCTTCGCGACGTTCGCCGGACGGGGCCGGGACACGGTGGGGCTGGGCGTGGACACCTCCAACACCACCGGCGCACCCCGACTGTACGCCCGCAACGGGATGAGCCTGCACTACGCCGTCGACACCTGGGAGGCGGTCGTACCGGGGTGAGCGGGACGGCCGGGGCGGGCGAGGCGAGCGGGACAGCCGGGGCGGGCGGGCGCCTGGTCCGCCCCGGTCAGCCTCCGAGGGCGAGCCAGGGCTCCGGGTCGGCGTAGTAGCCGTCGTAGACGACCTCGAAGTGCAGGTGGGGACCGGTGGACAGGCCCGTCGAGCCGACCCGGCCGATCGGGGTGCCGGTCCGCACGCCCTGCCCGGCGGCGACGCCGAGGACGGAGAGGTGGCTGTAGGTGGTCTCCAGCCGTTTGCCGTCGACGGTGCCGTGGTCGACGACGACGCGGTTGCCGTACGCCTTGGTCATCGCCGCGAAGACGACCGTGCCGTCGCGGGCGGCGGAGACCTGCGCGCCCTGCGGGGCGCCGAAGTCCACGCCGGTGTGCAGCTTGGTCACGCCGGTGAGGGGGTGCTCGCGGGAGCCGTACGGCGACGTGATCACGAGGGTCGTCACGGGCGGGGCCAGGATCGCGTCCGCGGACCCGCCGCCGGCCGGGGCCTCGCGGTCGAACGCCTCGTAGCGCGGCACGAGCCGCTTCACCTCGGCGAGGTAGGTCCGGGCCCCGGCGGGCACCCGTCCGGCCGCAGCGACCTCGCGGCCGCCCACGGCGTACGCGGCCAGGGTGAGGTCCACCAGGTCGCCGGTGACGGTGCCGTCGGTCCTGAGGCCGGTGACCTCCGCGGCGAGGGCGCAGTCCCGGCGGCCGAGCGCCATGATGGCGTCGGCGGGGTCGCGGGGCGAGGAATTCCCGTTGCCGTCGTCGTCCTTGCCCCAGGTGCGCCACTCCGCGTCCGTGAACCCGGCGATGCCCTGCCCGCCGGAGAGCCGGCCGGTGTCGTCCCGCCAGCCGGAGAGCTGGTCGATCTGCGCGGCGAGCACGGACGGAGTGACGACGGTGCAGCCGGCCGCGGCCTTGCGCAGCCACGGCACGTAGGACTCGTCGATGCCGGGGACGGTGACCTGCTGCCCGTCCGCGCCGGGGGTCCAGCCCGAGGGGATGCCGCCGGTCAGCGCGAGGACCCCGGTCACCGCGGACAGCGTGAGCAGACCGGGCAGCACCAGCAGGACGACGGGTCCGGGGCCGCGCCGTCGGGGACGGCCTGCGGAGGCGGGCGGGGCGGGGGGCGTGCCGGGACCGCCGGACGACGCGTCGGCGTCCGCGGCCCCGTCCCGCCCGGCGGACGGTTCGGCGGGCGGTTCGGCGGCGGGGAGGGAAGACCCGTCGCCCGCGGTGGCGGCCGTGTCCTGGTCCTGGTGGTGGTCCTGGTGACGATCCCGGTCCTGGTCCGCGGCCGTCGGCCGCCGTTCCCCGGCGGAGTCCTCCTGCGGGCGCGTCTCGACGGCCCCGTTCTCGCTCATGCCACCGGCCGCCGGGGGGAGTTGCTCGTGCTCACGGACGGACGCTAGCGCGGGGCGCGCGCGGAGTCAGCGGACGCAAAGGCAGAGGGAGGTGTCCTCGGGGGCAGATCCGGTACGTCCGTGCGGGCGGCGTGGCCGCGGGCGCCGTGGCCGTCGGGGAAGGAAGGCCGGGGACCGGCGCCGGGGCCCGTCCGGCCGGGGCGGGCGGGCACGTCGTGACTGACGGGACGTCAGGAAGGCCGTCCCGGCCGGCGGCCCGTGCCCGGGCGCGGCCCGACGCGGGAACGGCGCCCTCGTCGCAGGGTGGAGGGCGCCCGCGTCGCGGGGTGGAGGGCCGTCTCGTACCGGGGTGGAGGGCCGCCTCGTACCGGCGACGGGTGCGGCCTCGCCGGGCCGCGGCCTACGCTCGTCGCCGACATGGACACGATACGCAACTGGCTGCTCCCCGCCCTGCTCGCGGCCGGGCAGCTCATCTGGTGGACGACCGGCACCGCCGGCGCGGACGCGCCGGGGCCGGTCCGGTTCGCGGCCGTCCTGGCCGTCCTGGCCGCCGAGACCGTCGCCCTGGGCCACCGTCGGCGGGCGCCGGTCCGGTGCCTGGTCTGGACCCTGGGCACCCTGGTGGCCGGCCAGGCGGTCTGGGCGGACGGCTTCCTGGGCCTCGGCGCGCCGGTCTCGCTGTATTCGGTCGCCGTCCGCCGCCCCGCGCCGGTGACCGTCCGCGCGGTCGCCGCGGCCGTCGGCGTCGAGTGGCTGCTGTCGTTCGCGCGCGTCGGCCTCCGCCCGGCCCTCGCTCCGGAGTGGACGCTCGGCGCGCTGGTGTACCTGGTGTGCGCGGGGCTCGGCGAGGGCCGGCGGCAGTGGCTCGACGGGCGGTCGGCCGCCGCCCGCCGGCTGGCCGGCGCGGAGGAGGCCCGGCGGCGGGCGGCCGACACCGAACGGCGGCGGCTGGCACGCGAGTTGCACGACGTGAGCGCGCACCATCTGACGTCCGTCGTCATCACCGCCGACGCCGCCCGCCGGGTGGGGCCGGGAAGACCGGAACTGACGGCGGAGGCCCTGTCGTTCGCACAGCGCACCGGTGTCGAGACGCTCACCTCGCTGCAGCGGCTCGTCGGGCTGCTGTGGGACACCGACGACGGCACGCAGTCGCCCGCGATGACCGCCCGGATCGAGGAACTCGTCGCCGGTTTCGGACGGTTGGGACGGCCGATCGAGGCCGACCTCCCCGACGACCTGGCCGGTCCGGCGGCGGAGGCGGTGCACGGGATCGTCCGCGAGGCCCTCACCAACGCCCTGCGTCACGCGCCGGGCTGCGCCGCCCGCGTCGTCGTCCGGCGCGGGAACGGCGCCTTGGAGCTGACCGTGGACAACGCCCCGCCGCGCGGCTCCGCCCCGTCCGGGGTCGGCGGTCTCGGATCGGGGCGCGGCCTCACGGGCATGCGGGAGCGGGCGGCCGCCGTCGGCGGAGAGCTGACCGCCGGTCCCGGGCCGGACGGGGGCTGGCGGGTGCGGGCCACGCTGCCCGACGCCACCGGGCCCCGGAGCCCGGCCGAGGGGGCCGGGCGCCGGGACGTGCTGCGGGAACAACGGCTGGCCGATCCGGTCCTGGTCTTCTCGGCGGCGATGCTGCCCCTGCTGTCCGCGCTGGTCGCCGCGCAGGACTGGACGGGCGCGAGCCTGCGGGCCGCCCTGCCCGCACTCGCCGTCCTGGCGGCGCTGCTGACGGTCCACGCCGTGCCGCTGCTGTGGCGGCGGCGCGCCCCGTGGGCGGCTCTCCTCGGGGTGCTGGCCACGTCGTGGCTGTGGCCGGCGACGGTCGTCCTGGCGGACGTCCCGGTGCGGGTGTCGCGGTTCTTCGACGTGGCGGCCGTCACCGAGCTGCTCGCCGTGTACGCGGTGGGGGTCTACGGCCGTGGCGCCGCCCGGACCTGGCCGGCCTGGGGGGTGTCGGCGGTGTCGCTCTCCGCGGTCGTGGTGACGACGGCCGCGGCGGAGGGGAGGCTGACGGGGGCCGCGTCGGTACGGCTCACCGCCGTGGTGGTGTTCGTACCGCTGGTCCTCGTGACGGCCGCGGTGTTCGCCGCCCTGTGGGGCGCCGGGCTGGCCGTGCGCCGCAGGCGCCTGCGGGTGCTGGCCCTGGACGACCACGCGCTCGCCGCCTCGCTGTGGCACGCGGAGCGGGCCGCGGACGCGGAACGGCGGCGGTTGGCGGCGAAGTTGCGCGACGCCGTCCTGGAGCGCACGACCGCCCTGGTCGAACGGGCCCGGCAGGGACAGCTGGAGGAGGTGGCCGCGGAGGCCCGGGCGGCGCTGTCGGCGATGCGCGAACTCCTGCACGGTCTGGGCGGGTCCGAGGACCCCGGCCGGCGTCACTCCCCCGCGCCCACCGCCGCGGACCTCGTCTCGCTGTGCCGGGACCTGTCCTCCTCCGGCCGCCGGGTGACCCTGCGCGGCCTGCCGAGGGCCGCGCGGGACCTGCCGCCCCCGGTGGCGCTGTCGGCGTACGGGATCGTGGAGACGGCGCTCGGCGCGGGTGACCAGGGTCCGGCGCGGGTCGTGCTCAGGCGGCGCCGGGAGACGCTGCGGGTCACCGTGTCGGGCGTGCCGCTGGCGGTGACCGGGCCGGTGGCCGAGCGGCTGCGGGCGCGGGCCGCCGCCGGGTCGGGACGGATCGTGTGCGAAGCGCCCGGTATCGTGAGGGCGTTGCTGCCGGCCCGGCCCGGTCCGGAGCCCGTTCAGGAGGTGTCCCCGTCGCCACGCGTGTGATGGTCGTCGACGACCAGGCCGTGGTCCGTGCCGGATTCGCCGCCATCGTGGACGCCGAACCCGATCTGACCGTGGTCGCCGAAGCCGGGGACGGGGCGTCGGCGGTGGCCCTGGCCGCCGAGAAGCGGCCCGACCTGGTGCTGATGGACATCCGCATGCCCGGCATGGACGGCCTGACCGCCACCCGTCTCGTCACCGCGGCACCGGACGGGCCTCGGGTACTGGTGCTGACCACCTTCGACCTGGACGCCTACGTCTACGAGGCGTTGCGTGCGGGGGCGTCGGGGTTCCTGCTCAAGGACGCCATGCCCGAGGACCTGCTGTCGGCGATCCGGGTGGTCGCCGCCGGGGAGGGCATCCTGGCTCCGACCGTGACGCGCCGCCTGATCGGCGCCTTCGCGCAGGGCGCGCCCCGGCCGCCCGTCGCCGCCGGCGCGCTGTCCTCGCTCACGCCCCGGGAGAAGGAGGTCCTGCTGCACATCGCGGCGGGGCTGGCCAACGCCGAGATCGGCGCCGCCCTCGGGGTGACCACGGGCACGGTGAAGACCCATGTGAACGCCCTGCTGTCCAAGCTGGGGCTGCGCGACCGCGTGCAGGCCACGATCCTGGCGTACGAGAGCGGGCTGGTGCGGCCGCGCGGCACGGCCGACGCGTAGGTCCGTCGGCGGACGGCGCGGCCCGGGCGGCCCCGGCCGCCGGGAGGACGACCGGCCGCCGGGAGGACGACCGTCCCACGAGACGTGGCCGTGCGGCCGGGGCGGGACGGGCCCGCCCCGGCCGGTTCAGCCGACCTCGACGAGCAGGTCGCCGCCCTCCACCTGCTGGACGCGGTTGATGGCCAGGCGGGCGACCCGGCCGCCCCTCGGGGCGGTGATGGTGGCCTCCATCTTCATCGCCTCGATGGTGGCGACCGTGGCGCCGGCCTCCACCTCGTCGCCCTCGGCGACCGCCAGGGTCACCACGCCCGCGAACGGCGCCGCGACGTGGCCGGGGTCGGAACGGTCGGCCTTCTCGGTGACCGGGACGTCGGAGGCGGCCGCCCGGTCGCGGACCTGGACGGGCCTGAGCTGGCCGTTGAGGGAGGACATCACGGTGCGCATGCCGCGCTCGTCGGCCTCGCCCACCGCCTGCAGCTCGATCAGCAGCCGCACGCCGGGCTCGAGGTCGACGGCGTACTCCTTGCCCGGCCGCAGTCCGTAGAAGAAGTCCTTGCTGTCCAGGACGCTGGTGTCGCCGTAGGTCTGGCGGTGGGTGTCGAACTCGCGGGTGGGGCCGGGGAACAGCAGCCGGTTGAGGGTGGCGCGGCGGGACTTCTCCAGGCCCTCGCGGTCCTCGCCGGTCAGCTCCGTGACGGGCCTGGCCCCGGCGCGGCCCCGCAGGGCCTTGGTGCGGAACGGCTCGGGCCAGCCGCCGGGCGGGGTGCCCAGTTCGCCGCGCAGGAAGCCGATGACGGAGTCCGGGATGTCGTAGGAGTCGGGGCGGGACTCGAAGTCGGCCGGGGAGACGCCGGCGCCGACGAGGTGCAGGGCGAGGTCGCCGACCACCTTGGACGAGGGGGTGACCTTCACCAGGCGGCCCAGGATGCGGTCGGCGGCGGCGTACATCGCCTCGATGTCCTCGAAGCGGTCGCCGAGGCCGAGCGCGACGGCCTGGGTGCGCAGGTTGGACAGCTGTCCGCCGGGGATCTCGTGGTGGTAGACGCGGCCGGTGGGCGAGGCGAGACCCGCCTCGAAGGGGGCGTAGATCCGGCGGACGCCCTCCCAGTACGGCTCCAGGTCGCCGACGGCGCGGAGGGCGAGGCCGGTGGGGCGGTCGGAGTGGTCGGTGGCGGCGACCAGCGCCGACAGCGACGGCTGGGAGGTCGTGCCGGCCATGGAGGCCACGGCGCCGTCGACGGCGTCCACGCCGGCCCGGATCGCGGCGAGGTAGGTGGCGAGCTGGCCGCCCGCGGTGTCGTGGGTGTGCAGGTGCACCGGTAGGCCGAACTCGCGGCGCAGCGCGGAGACGAGGGTGGCGGCGGCCGGGGCGCGCAGCAGGCCCGCCATGTCCTTGACGGCCAGGACGTGGGCGCCGGCCTCGACGATCTGCTCGGCCAGGCGCAGGTAGTAGTCGAGGGTGTAGAGGCGTTCGCCTGGGTCGGACAGGTCGGAGGTGTAGCAGAGGGCGACCTCGGCGACCGCGGTGCCCGTCTCGCGCACGGCGTCGATGGCGGGGCGCATCCGGCCGACGTCGTTGAGGGCGTCGAAGATGCGGAAGATGTCGATGCCGGTGGCGGCGGCCTCCTGCACGAAGGCGTCGGTGACCTCGGTCGGGTAGGGGGTGTAGCCGACGGTGTTGCGGCCGCGCAGCAGCATCTGGAGGCAGATGTTGGGGACGGCCTCGCGCAGGGCGGCGAGCCGCTCCCAGGGGTCCTCGGCGAGGAAGCGCAGGGCGACGTCATAGGTGGCGCCGCCCCAGCACTCCAGCGAGAGCAGCCCGGGCAGGGTGTGGGCGACGGCCGGGGCGGCGGCGAGGAGGTCCTTGGTGCGCACGCGGGTCGCGAGCAGTGACTGGTGGGCGTCGCGGAAGGTGGTGTCGGTGACGCCGAGCGTCGGCGACTCGCGCAGCCGGCGGGCGAAGCCCTCGGGCCCGAGGTCGACGAGCAGTTGCCGGGAGCCGGCGGGCGGTCCGCCCGCCGGCAGCGGGGGCAGCTTGGCGACGGGGTCGCCGAGGCCGGGCCGTTCTCCGTGCGGCTTGTTCACGGTGACGTCGGCGAGGTAGGTGAGCAGCTTGGTGCCGCGGTCGGCGGAGGAGCGGGCGGTGAGCAGGTGGGGGCGCTCCTCGATGAACGAGGTGGTGACCCGCCCGGCCCGGAAGTCGGGGTCGTCCAGGACGGCCTGGAGGAAGGGAATGTTGGTGGCCACGCCGCGGATGCGGAACTCGGCGACGGCGCGCCGGGCGCGGTTGACGGCGGTCGGGAAGTCCCGTCCCCGGCAGCTGAGTTTGACGAGCATCGAGTCGAAGTGGGCGCTGATGTCCGTACCGGCGTGGGTGGTTCCGCCGTCGAGGCGGATGCCGGACCCGCCCGGCGAGCGGTAGGCGCTGATGCGGCCGGTGTCGGGCCGGAAGCCGTTGGCGGGGTCCTCGGTGGTGATGCGGCACTGCAGGGCCGCGCCGCGCAGGGTGACCGTGTCCTGCGACAGGCCGAGGTCGGCCAGGGTCTCGCCGGAGGCGATGCGCATCTGGGCCTGGACGAGGTCGACGTCGGTGACCTCCTCGGTGACCGTGTGCTCGACCTGGATGCGCGGGTTCATCTCGATGAAGACGTGGTCGCCGTCGCCGTCGAGGAGGAACTCGACGGTGCCGGCGTTGCGGTAACCGATCTCGCGGGCGAAGCGGACGGCGTCGGCGCAGATCCGCTCCCGCAGCTCCGGTGCCAGGTTCGGGGCGGGCGCCAGTTCGATGACCTTCTGGTGGCGGCGCTGGACCGAGCAGTCGCGTTCGAAGAGGTGGATGACGTCGCCCTCGCCGTCCGCGAGGATCTGCACCTCGATGTGGCGGGGGTCGACGACGGCCCTCTCCAGGAAGACGGTGGGGTCGCCGAACGCGGACGCCGCCTCGCGGGACGCGGCCTCGACGGACTCGCGCAGCCGCTCGGGGTCCTCGACGCGCCGCATGCCGCGTCCGCCGCCGCCGGCGACCGCCTTGACGAAGAGCGGGAAGCCGATGTCCCCGGCGGCGCGGAGCAGTTCGTCGACGTCGTCGGAGGGCCGCGAGGAGGCGAGGACGGGTACGCCGGCGGCCCGGGCGGCGGCGACCGCGCTGGCCTTGTTCCCGGTCAGTTCCAGGGTGCGGGCGTCGGGTCCGACGAAGGTGATGCCCGCCTCCTCGCAGGCGCGGGCCAGTTCGGGGTTCTCGGAGAGGAACCCGTAGCCGGGGTACACGGCGTCCGCGCCCGCCCGCAGTGCCGCGCCGACGATCTCCTCGACGGACAGGTAGGCACGCACCGGGTGCCCCGGCTCACCGATCTCGTAGGCCTCGTCGGCCTTCAGCCGGTGCAGCGAGTTGCGGTCCTCGTGCGGGAACACCGCGACGGTGCGCGCGCCCAGCTCGTATCCGGCGCGGAACGCCCGGATCGCGATCTCGCCACGGTTGGCGACCAGCACCTTGCGGAACATCCTGGATCCCTTCAGCCTGCCGGTGAGGGGACCATGGTGTCGGTGCCGTCACCGGAGTGCCATGTGAGTCGGGCCACTCGCCCTCACGTTCCCCCCGTTCCCGGACGGGCGGTGTGGTCGGGATGACCGGCGGTACGGCGGGCCTCCTTCATCTCCGCCTCGTACAGGTGGTCCCGGCCCCCGGCCAGTTCGTCGACGGCGGCGCGCTCGAGCCGTTTGAACGCCTCGTAGTACGTGCGGTCGTAGGCCTCGACGATCTGGAAGGTCCAGTGGCCGGGGATGACGTTGCGGCCGAGGATCTCGGTGGAGACCTGCTCGGCCCATTCGTCGTGCCCGGCCCTGCGGAGCAGGGAGACCGCCTCGTCCAGCTGGAGGTCCGCGGTGCCGGTCAGCTGGTGGAATCCGTAGAGGTGGCCCCTGGCGCGCTCCGTCGTCTCCAGTGCTTTCGACAGGGCGCCCAGGGCCCGCACGGTGTCGTCGCTCGTCCCTGGGGGGCGGCGGTGGTCGCGGTCGGGTCCGTCTTCGTTCGCGTGCATGGTCTCGTCTGTCCCCCGGACCGCGCCGGTCATGCCCGGCGCGGTCAGGATCGTCGGACGGCCGACGGTGGTGCGGCGGGCCCGTCGTCGTGGTGCGGCGGGCCCGCCGCCGTCAGCCGGCGGCCAGTTTCCGCAGTCTGTCCGGGGTCCCGTTGAACCGGTCGTGGTCGCCGACGGTGGGTCCGGTGGAGGTGTACTGCCAGAAGGTGTGGAAGGCCCAGCCGGCCGGGAGGGGGCCGGGTGTGGCGGCGTACCGGGCGATCCACAGGGGGTTGGTGGCGCCGAACCCGGCGTGGTTGCCGGTGCACTGGGTCCACCAGCTGGTGGCGGTGTAGATGACGGCGTCGCGGCCGGTGCGGGCCTTGTAGCGGGCGAGGAAGCTCGCGATCCAGGAGACCATCGAGGCGTGGGTCTTGCCGAAGCAGGCGTCGCCGTAGGGGTTCCACTCGATGTCGAGGACGCCGGGCAGGGTCGTGCCGTCGGGGGTCCAGCCGCCGCCGTGGTCGACGAAGTAGTCGGCCTGCGCGGCGCCGCCGGAGGTGTCGGGCGTCGCGAAGTGGTAGGCGCCGCGGAGCATGCCGACGGCGCGGGAACCGTCGTACTGCTGGGCGTGGTAGGGGTTGGTGTAGGAGGTTCCCTCGGTGGCCTTGACGTAGGCCCAGGTCACGCCGGAGGCCCACAGGGTCGGCCAGGCGACCTCCCGCTGGTGGCTGGAGACGTCGACGCCCTCGGGCTGGGCGGTCGCGCGGGTGTCGGGGGAGCCGGTCCGCCCGTCGTGGAGGGCGACGCCCATGCCCATGCGGGCGGTTCCGCGGACGGGGACGGGGACGCCGGGCGACTCCCCGACGGGGGCCGGCGGGGATATGGGCTGGTGCCCGGAGAAGAGTATGGACAGGGCGACCGGCAGACCGGTCGCGTACAGACGCAGGCGGCCGAACGCCGCTCTCATGGGCCTTCGCATGCCTCCCATCTGATGTGCTGTCGCGGACGCCCGCACCTTTTCGTCCCTCCGTCGGCCGTACCCCCGGGCGAGGGGCCCGGGGGGTACGGCGCGAGGCGGGAGGTCCCGCGGGGGGCCGGCCGGATCAGTTCCGGTCGGCGTCCAGCAGCGTCTGCAGATGGGCCATGCAGGGGGTGCAGTGGCGGTCGGTGGTGTTCGTGGCCGTCGCGCCGGTGGCGGAGACATCGGTGCCGCACAGGCTTGTCCCGTGGTGCGGGATCACCACGTGCCACACCTGTCCACCGCCACCCGACGCGAGGCCCACCTTCATCTCGTACACGGCTCGTCCCTTCTGTCGGGCGTACCTCCAGAAGAACGCGCGCGGCGCCCGGCGGCCCCCGGGGCGGGCCGTTCGGGGGAAGCCGTGCCCCGGCCGCACCACCCGGGTGGCCGGCCGGCGCGGGCCGTGGCACAGTGCCCCGCGCGCCGTCCGGTCCCCCGGGACCGGCGGCTCAGGCGTCGCGGTGGACGGTGAGGGAGGCCACCTCGAAGGACATCTCCGTCACCTCCGGGTCGGGCGCCGGGTGGTAGCGGCCGGCGCACACCGAGAGGTTGACGATGAGGTGGGCGTGCCACCGCCGGCCGACGCCGCGCCGGTCGGCGAAGACCGCCGTGCCGTTCAGGGACCACACGACGTCGCGGGCGCCGAACTCGACGGCGAGGTCGACCCAGGCGCCGGGGCCGACCGCGTCGTCGCGGTGGTAGCGGTGGGCGGGCCGGACGTGGTTGGAGAGTTCCAGCAGGTCCGGGTTGTCGGGGTGGTACTCGAAGACGTCGATCTCCTGGTCGCCGTCGCGCCAGGTCCAGATCGCGGGCCAGGCTCCGGTCTCGACGGGCAGCCGTACCCGGGCCTCGAGCCGGTCGCCGGTGCGGGCCATGAAGCCCTCGTCGCTGCCCTCGGTGGTGAGCAGCCCCGTGTCCCAGAGGCCGTCGTCGCGTCGGGTGGCCCGGAAGGTGCCGGTCCGCGAGTAGGCGGGATCCGCCACGAGGTGGTCGAGTTTGTTGTCGTCGGGGTTGACGGGCCCTCCGTCGGGATAGGCCCATGAGCGGCCCGCGACCCACTGGTGGTCCGAGGCGAAATCGGCTCTGAAACAGACGTCGGTCACCGGCGTGCTCCTCGCCCTCGCGCGTTCTGTCACGGGCGGTCTGCCCTGCGTACCCGCCCCCATACGGCGGGTGCCCGTAAACAACCCGGACGGCGGGTTCCGCCCCGCACGGGTGCTCGCCGTCCGCACGGGGGTGCGCCGTCTGCACGGGGGTGCGTGGTCTGCACGGGGGTGCGCGGTCGGACGCCGCCGGCGTCGACGCCCGGCACCGCCGGCACCCGTCCTCGGGCGGTGCCCGCCCGAGGACGACGGCCCGGTGGCGGCGGACCGGTGGCGGCGGACCGGTGGCGGCGGGCCGGTGGCGGCGGGCCGGTCCACCGCGACCTGAACGCGGTGGAACGGTCCGCCGCGTGTCAGCCGGCCGCCGACAGTGCCTCCAGCGCCGTCGTGGTGGCAGGGTGCGCGGCGAGGAGCGCGGCCCCGCGCGGGGCGTTCACCGTGGGGCTCCCCCAGGCACCCTCGCAGCCGAGCAGATCCGCCAGCGCGTCACACGTCGCCGGATGCGCGGCGAGGAGGGCGACGCCGCGCGGGGCGTTCACCGCGGGGCTCCCCCAGGCACCCTCGCAGCCGAGCAGATCCGCCAGCGCGTCACACGTCGCCGGATGCGCGGCGAGGAGGGCGACGCCGCGGGCCGCGCCGTCCGGCCGGTCCGCCGGGACGGCCGCGGGCTCCCGCGGGGCGCGCCAGGGCGGCACCCAGGAGTCCAGCTCCGCCAGCCGTCCCGGGAAGACGCGGCCCGCCTCGCGGATCAGCAGCGGGGCCAGCTCCGCGCCGCCCGCCCGCAGGCTGGTGATCAGCGTCGGCAGCCAGGGCAGCAGCACCGGGTCCGGGAGCCGCGCGAAGGCGTTCGACACCGCCTCGACGACGAGGTCCGCCAGCTGCGGCACCGGTTCCAGGGCGTGCACGAACCCGCTGAGGTAGCGCGGGTAGGCGGGCACCACCAGGGGATTGCCGAGCAGTTCGTCGCAGCGGGCCCGCAGCTCCGTCCGGGACAGCGTGCCGAGGTGGGTCTGCGCCGCCCACAGCAGTGCCGTGCGGGAGGGCTCCCCCGGACGGGACCGGGCGAGGGCCAGCTCCAGCTGGGTGCGGTCGCAGCCCAGGGAGAGGGCGAGTCCCTCCATGCCGAAGAGGAAGCCCAGCATGGCGGCCACCTGTCGGACGGTGGCGTCCTCGTCGGTGAACGCCGTCGGCAGCAGCGTGCAGTAGTGGGCGTAGCCGGTCGTGACGAAGGACTCGATCCACGGCGGCAGGGCCGGCTCGTTCGTGCGGTAGTACGCCAGCAGGCGCCGCACGCGGCGCAGCACCTCGGGGGCGCCGTCCACGGTGCGCTCCGCCGCGAGGACCTCCAGGGCGCGGGTGCCCAGCTCGTCGGCGAGGCGACGGCCGCGCAGGTGGAGGATGGCGTCCTCGACGGTCTCCAGGACCTGGGCCGCCGTCGCCTGCGGGGCGTACGCGGCGCGCCGCAGGCGCTGTTCCAGGACCTGCTCGATGCTGACGCCCTCGTAGCCCAGCTCGATGAGGGCGCGCTGGTGGGTGCCCAGGGCCAGGTCCCAGGACTCCTGGATGGCGCGCTCCCCCAGGCGCCGGTCGCCCATGATCGGCCGGGCGGCGCCCTGGGGCAGCAGGCGGCGCAGCATCCACAGCACGTCGGAGCAGCGCTCCAGTTCGGGCCGGGCGGCGATGTCGAGCAGGGCGCGCCGCACGCCGCGCTGCTCGAGCCCGAGGTCCAGCGGGGCGAGCCGGTCGTGGACGTCCCGGGCGAGGGGCGGCAGCGCGTCGTAGCCGACCTGGCCGATCCGGTCGCCGCCCATCATGATCTCGACGAGCCGGCCGACGTCGCGCCGTCCCGGTACGGCTTCCTTCTCGATGCAGGTGACGGCCGCGTCCTGGAAGTCGTACGGCGTCGGGCGGACCCGGTCGCGCATCCCGGCCAGCAGGATCGACGTCTCGAACACGGCGATGGCGTCGGCGGTGGAGGCGAGGTAGCCGTTGCGCCGCGCGGCCCGCACGATCTCCACCGACCAGCCGAGCAGTTCGGCCTCGTCGAGGGGGTCGAGGGCGGGCGGCCGCCGGAGGAACCCGGTGAGCCGGTCGGCCGGCGGTGCCGGGGAGGCGGGTGGCGCGGGCACGGCCGTCTTCCTCGGCCGGGCGCTCCTCCTCGTGCCGGCCTGTCCTTCCAGGCGGTACGGCCGCACACCGGTCCGCTTGAGGTTCTTGGCCCATTCCGAGGCGGCGATGGACACGGATCCGGCGGCGAGGCCGAACTGCGCCTCGATCGCGGCGTGGCTGGAGGGGATGAGCCCGTGCCGCCACGTGGTGGCGGTGGGCGGGGTGACGGTGAAGGTGCCGCCGCCCTCGACGCCGAACTCCTCGACGTGGCTGGCGGCGTGGAACGCGCCGCAGACGTAGAGGCAGTCGGCGGGGTCGGTGCCGGTGGCCGCGAGGTGCTCGCGCATCCGTGTCCACATGTACCGTTCGCGGTCCTCGTCGACCCGGAGGCGGCGCGGGTCGCCGGGTGCCAGGCGCCGGAAGAGGCTGCCGATGAGCAGCATGACCTGCCGGTAGGTGTCGTGGTCGCTGTCCCCGAGCGGCAGTTCGACGTACTGGTGCCACCACTCCGACCAGTGCCGCACCCGGCCGTGGCGCAGCAGGTGCTCCTCCAGTTCGGCGAAGCGCGGTCGCAGGTCGCCGATCTCGACGCCGACCGCGTCGCCGTGCAGGACGCTCTCCTCGTCGGCCGCCGGCGCGTCCGGGTCGGGCTCCGCGGCGGGCGGGGTCTCCCACTGGAACACGTGGTCCGAGGAGCGGTCGACGAGGACGAGTTCGACGCCCGGGGTGTCGAGGGCGTAGGCGATGGCCTGGTACTCGGCGGAGGCCTCGGTGACCGGGGCGACGACCGACAGCGGCGACCAGTCGGCGGGGAAGCCCTCGACCTCGGTCGCGAACGCCTGCACCGCCACCGGGAGGCGGCAGTTGCGCAGCTCGGTCAGGAGGGGCGCCATGTCCTCGCACAGCTCCAGGTAGACCACCTTCGGCTGCTTCTCGCGCAGCCGGCGGGCCATGGCGAGCGCCGAGGCCGGGGAGTGGTGGCAGACCGGGAAGATCTCCAGCGGCTCGCGCACGGCGCGCTCGACGTCGTCGACGATGCCGCGGAGGAGTCCCTCCAGGGCGCCGGGACCGTCGGCGAACGCGGTGGCCGCGTCGTGGAGCTGGGTGCGCAGGGCGCCGAACGTGCCCTCGGACGGGGCGCTCACGACAGGGTCGCGATCGCGTCGCGGCCGCCCTCCAGGAACTCCGGCCAGGAGCCCCCCTCCTCCTTGCTGCGCGGCTCGACGACGCCGTGCAGGTACTTGTTGAGGATGGCGAGGTCCTCGGGGTCGCGGCGGGCGAGGGAGCCGACCAGGGAGGAGGCGAGGGTCCGTGCGCTCAGGGCGCGTTCGCCGAAGAAGTCGCCGTGCAGGACGGCGTCCTCCAGGACACCGATCTGTTCGGCGGTGGAGAGCGCGGACTCCAGCTTCTCGTCGTCGCCGGCCGCCGCGGCGGCCGAGGCGCGCAGGTCGGCGAAGCTCTGCAGCAGCACGTCCAGCAGGGTGGGCGGCACGTCCAGTTCGATCTGGTGGCGGCGCAGCAGTTCCTCGGTGCGGAAGCGGACGATCTCCGCCTCGCTCTTCTTGTTCGTCACGACGGGGATGCGGACGAAGTTGAAGCGGCGCTTGAGGGCCGAGGACAGGTCGTTGACGCCCCGGTCGCGGCTGTTGGCGGTGGCGATGACGGAGAAGCCCGGCTTGGCGAACACGATGCCGTCGCTGTCGAGTTCGGGGACCGAGATGTACTTCTCGGAGAGGATGGAGATCAGGGCGTCCTGGACGTCGCTGGTGGAGCGGGTGAGCTCCTCGAACCGGCCGATCGTGCCGGTCTCCATCGCGGTCATGATCGGCGAGGGGATCATCGACTCGCGGGACTGGCCCTTGGCGATGACCATGGACACGTTCCACGAGTACTTGATGTGGTCCTCGGTGGTACCGGCCGTGCCCTGGACGACCTGGGTGGAGTTGCGGCAGACGGCGGCGGCCAGCAGCTCGGCCAGCCAGCTCTTGCCGGTGCCGGGGTCGCCGATGAGGAGCAGGCCGCGGTCGGAGGCGAGGGTGACGATGGCCCGCTCGACGATGCTGCGGTCGCCGAACCACTTCTGGGAGACGTCCCGGTCGAGGCCGTCCGCCCGCTCGGAGCCGAGGACGAACAGCCGGATCATCTTGGGCGACAGCCGCCAGGAGAACGGTTTGGGGTGGTCGTCCACCGACTCCAGCCAGTCCAGTTCCTCGGCGTACTTGATCTCGGCGGGGGCGCGCAACAGGTCGGACATCGGCAGGCCTTTCAGCGGAAGGGCGGGAAGACGGGAGGGGGAAGAGGGGCGGAGCGGGCGTATCAGGTGAGGAACGTCTTCAGCTCGTGCACGAGCTTGCGGATGTGACCGGAGAGCACGGGGGTGCCGAGGTCCTTGAAGCGTTCGCGGAACCAGGGGTTGACGCTGCCGCGGCCGGAGCTGGTCACCGAGCCGACGGGGATGAACTTGACCCCCGAGCGGTGCAGGGCGGCCATGCTGTCGTAGAGGGGTTCGCCGCGCCACTCGTAGAAGTCGGAGATCCACACCACGACGGTGTTGCGCGGCTCGGCGATCTTGGGCTGGGCCAGGGCCATGGCGACGGTGCCGTCGGTGCCGCCGCCGAGGTGGGTGCGCAGGAGGGTCTCGAAGGGGTCGTGCACCCAGGGGGTCAGGTCGAGCGCCTGGGTGTCGTACGCGATGAGGTGGACGTCGACCTTCGGCAGCCCGGCGAAGATCGAGGCCAGGATGGTGCAGTTGACCATGGAGTCGACCATCGAGCCGGACTGGTCCACCACGACGACGAGCCGCTGCGGTGTGGTCCTGCGGGCGGTGTGCCGGTAGTAGAGGCGGTCGACGTAGAGCCGTTCCTCCTCGGGGCTGTAGTTGGTGAGGTTCTTCCAGACGGTGCGGTCGAGATCGAGGTTGCGGAACACCCGCTTCGGCGGGACGGACCGGTCGACGGCGCCGACCGTGGTCTTCTCGACCTGGGTGCGCAGCACTTCGGCGACCTCGTCCACGAACCGGCGGATCAGCGCCTTGGCGTTGGCGAGGGCGACTCCGGACAGGTTGTTCTTGTCCCGCAGCAGTTGCTCGATCAGCGACATGCTCGGGGTGAGCCGGGCGGCGAGCGCGGGGTCGGCGAGCACCTCGCGCAGGTGCATCCGCTTGACCAGGTCGGCTTCGAGGGCGCCG
Organism: Streptomyces sp. NPDC031554; assembly: GCF_055580685.1. Taxonomy (NCBI): domain Bacteria; kingdom Bacillati; phylum Actinomycetota; class Actinomycetes; order Kitasatosporales; family Streptomycetaceae; genus Streptomyces; species Streptomyces sp. NPDC031554. The sequence goes on from NZ_JBVIKX010000007.1 coordinate 361,401, forward strand.
AGTTCGGGTCCGATCTGCGGGACGAGCCGGCTGAGGTCGGGGGTGCGGCCGTTGCCGCCCGAGCCGGTCGGGCCGGCACCGCGGCCGCCGCCGGCCCGTCCGCCGCGCAGGTCGCCGGGCGCGCAGCCGAGCGCCCGCTCCAGCCAGCCGGCGTCCGCCTGCCAGCGCGCCAGCCGACCGGCGCTGACGGCTCCGGTGCCGGTGGCGAAGACGTTGAGCAGCACCTTGGAGACGAGGGCCGCGCGCCGCACCTCGGCCGGACGGTCACGCGTGTCGTCGGGGCCGGCGGCCGGGCCGGGTTCGGTCTCGGCGGCCGGGTCGGCTTCGGCTTCGGGGACCATCAGGCCGTCGAACTCGGCGGCCAGCTCCGGGTGGCGCTGCACGACGGAGTCGACGGAGGTTCCCGGGTCCAGCAGGGCGGGCGGCAGGCCGATGTCCTCGACGACGGCGAGGCTCGCGGACTCCAGCGCGGCCTGTTCCTCCGGGTCGAAGAGACGGGCCAGGAGACGCCAGTAGAGGACCTGTCGGCGGTTGTCGTGCGGTGCGGCCCCGGTCTCGGCCGGGTGCCGGTCACCGGTCTCGGGCTCGGTCATGTGCGCAGCAGCCTTCCCGCCCGCTCCCGCAGGACGGTCACGGCGTCCGTGGCGGCCTTCTCGGCCCGGGCGCCGGTCTTGTCGGTGGTGCCGCCCGCCCAGGCGCCCGCCTGGAGGGCGGTGGTCCTCCTGCGCACCGTGGTCTCGACGGCGAGCGGCTGGAGGCGGAACGCGCCGTCGTCCCAGCGCAGCAGGCCGATGCAGGCGGTGGAGGCGGCCACCGCCGCGGGGGTGAGGGGACCGGCGGCGGGGATGCGGTCGGTGTCCACGACGAGGGAGTGTCCGGCGAAGCCGAAGGTGATCGCGGTGTCGTCGTCCTGCCGGACGGTGTAGCCCTCCAGGAACACCGGTTCGGCCAGACGCGCGGGGTGGCGGTCCAGCGGTGCGGTGGGCGCCGCCGTGGCGGTCGGGAGGGCGACGCGGGCGGTGGCGAAGGCGTCGGCGGGTCCGCCCGCGCGGGCCAGGCCGTCGTCCCAGATCAGGTCGCCGTCCTCGGTGAGGGGCATGTCGGTGAGCTGCATGGACCGGCCTTCGCCGAGGGCCGTCAGCAGCGCCAGGTGGGGCCGCAGGAGCTGCCAGACGCCGGCCGCGACGACGGTGTCCGGCTTGGGTACGGAGACGGCGGCGCGCACCAGGCGGGCCGGGCCGCCGTCCGCAGGCTCGAACACCGCGTGGACCTGCGCCTGGGCGGCCGTCGCGTGTTCGTGCAGGTCGACGCCGAGGGGGAGCAGACGGCCGGTGGCGGGGGCGGTCGGCGCCGGGCCGGCGGCGCCGGGCCGGGTCAGCAGCAGGGCGCGCGCCCACAGGTCGCCCCAGCGGCGGGCGGGAAAGCGGTCCAGGGCGGCGCCGGGGCAGGAGGCGGCGAGTTCGGCGGCGAAGCCGTCGAGCAGGGTGGCCAGGCGGCGCAGCCCGGGGTCGGGCAGCATCGCGGAGACGATCTGCGCGGCCGAGCCGACGAGTTCGTGGTCGATGCCCTGCCAGCCGGCGCGGGCCAGGTCGGCGAGCCAGGTCCGGGCGGCCAGCAGCAGGTTGACGGTCCGTCCCGGCGCCGGAGCGGGCGCCGCGGCCTCGCCGCGGGTGCGGCCGGCGCTCTCGTCGGCGCGGGCCGCCAGGGCGTCGTGGGCGGCGCCCAGGAGGGCGGTGCGGGCGGCGGCGAGGACGACGAGGTGGTCCTCGCCCGCGGCTCCCGCCGCCGCCTTCTCGACGGCTTCCGCGGCCCCGGCGGCCAGCGGCGAGCCGGCCACGGCGCGGGCGAGTTCCGTCAGGTCGGCGACGCGGGCGGGCTGCGGGCGGAGCAGGCCCGCGACGAGGGCCCGGTCGAAGGCGTCGACCGCCGCCAGCGCCTCGTCGAGTCCGTCGACGGGGGCGGCCAGCAGGTCCACGGAGCCCGCGTCCGCGACGGGCCCGGTCGCGGACGCGGCCTTTGGCCCGGCCGCGGGTGTTCCGGGGGCGTCCGCCGTCCTGGTCGGCGGGAACCACTGCATCTCGGGCGACGGGACCGTGGTGGGCTCGAGTTCGAGGTAGGCGAGGTGCCGCAGGAAGCGGCTGAAGACGGAGGCCGCCGAGGTCTTCCCGTCGGCCGGGGCGGGCCGGGTGGCGGTCATGGCGTCGGTGATGCCGGGGACCGTGGCCTCCCCGCCGGCCGGCTCGACGCGCAGGTAGCGGGCGACCCGATCGGCGCCGTACTGCAGGGCGGCCTCGGTGATCAGGGCGCGGATGTGGTTGCAGTACGAGCCGCGCGCGCCGCCGCAGGGGCGGTTGTTGTTGGTGCTGCACGCGAACGCGTACGTCCCGGCGGCCACCGACGAGACGTACACGCGCTCGATGTCCGAGCCGCTGGAGACGACGCCCTGGAGGCGTCCGTCGGCCAGTTCGACGAAGGGGACCTTGGCGAGTCTGCGGGGCCGCGCGGGCGGCACCACGCGGGCCGTGCTCGACCTCTCCCAGGGCGACAACGCACCATCTCCTTTGCAGCACAGAGCCCGGTCGCGCCGGGTCGGCGCAGCACAGGGGGGCTGTCGCACCGGAGCCGGCGCGACGAGAACGAAGCTATCGGTGACCACTGACAACGCCCCTCGGTCACCTGTGCGGAGCGGCTCCAGCCCTCGGCCCCCGGCGCCCGTCGCCGGAGCGGCGGACGGCCGGGGCCGACGCGGCGTCAGGCGCCCGTGCCCGGCGCGGGATCGGGGTGGGGTCGCCGCCGCCCGGGATGAGGTGGGGCGGGGTCGCCGCTGCCCGGGGTGAGGTGGGGCGGGCCGACGTCGATCCGTGTCGGGCGCATGAGTGCCATGCCGGGGAACGGGGTGAGCAGGACGCCCCGGTGGGCGCGGCAGGGGTGGAGGAGGTCCTCCGGTCCGGTGTCGCCGGCCGTCGCGACCCCGGTGCCGGTGCGGGGCGGCGGGGCGGCGGAGCGGCGGAGCGGTACCGGGTGCGGCGGGTCCAGGGGCGGCCGGCGGACCGGGCACGGGCGCGATCGCCGTACCCCTCGGCCGTGTCGCCGACACGGCCGCCCCGTGCGGGTCAGCCGCCGGTGCGGCCGGTCCCCTCCCCCGCCGGTGCCCCGGAGCGGACCCTGGCGACGGCCGCCGCCACCTGCTCCCGGACGGCCTCCGGCGGCGGGCCCCCCTCCACGGCGCCGACGAGGTCGCGGGCGAGGTGGTGCAGCTTGGTGTTGGTGTGCTGGGAGGCGTCGACCAGCACCCGCCAGGCTTCCTGCGCGCTCAGGGCGAACGAGGCCATGAGGATGCCGCGGGCGAGGTCGATCACCGGGCGGGTCCGCATGGCCCGCCGCAGCTGGACGACCTCGACGCGCGGGTCCTGCTCGCCGTCGGGGTCCTGCGGCGGGCCGGGGTCGAGCGCGTCGCCCGCGGGACGGGGGGCGGGGTCGGGGTCGGGGTCGGCGAACAGCCGGCCGGTGCCGGTCAGTTCGAGAAGCCGTTCCACCACGGGGGAGGCCGAGCGGATGACGACCTCCTTGCCCTGGCTCAGGCCCCGCTCGCGCAGTTCGAGCAGGACGTTCAGAACAGCGCAGTCGCAGAACTCGACGGCCCCGAGATCGAGGTCCACCGCACGGGCGGCACCGGCCAGCGCCGCCCGCAGGGCGTGCTCGAGCTGCTCGGTGGCGTCCAGGTCCAGCTCGCCGCGGATCTCCACGGCCACCCGCTCACCCCGCGCGTGCAGGGACACCCAGGGCACCGGCCGGGTGTGCGGCGTGCCGCTCCCCCCGGCTCCCGGGCCGTCCTCTCCCGCGCCGTGACCCGTGTCGTACGCAGGCTCCGCCATGACCGCCTCCCCGGTCACCGTACTTACCCTCCCAGGCTCGCTCCGGCACACGTGATGCGTCAACCGATACACGAAATGCAGTTCCTGTTTTTGTCTACGTGAATCCTAAGTCGTACGATCACCTCATGGAAGGAGTGCCCCGATCGCACACAGGCTGGACGTTCCTGACCAACCACGCGCGCGTGCTGGCGGTCATCGCGGACGACCAGACGGCCCGGATCCGCGACATCGCCGCGCGCTGCCGGCTGACCGAACGCGCCGTCCAGAAGATCATCGCCGACCTGGAACAGGACGGTTACCTGTCCCACACCAGGGAAGGGCGCGGCAACATCTACCGGATCGAACCGGACAAGGTGCTGCGCCACCCGGCCGAGGCGGGACTGGCGGTGGCGGCCCTGCTCTCCCTGCTCGTCCAGGACGAGGCGCACCGCGCCCGCACCCCGGGGCCGCGCCCCGACGAGGCCTGACCGGACGGGTCGTCGCGGCCCGGCGCCGACCGGCCGCGCCGATCCCCCCGGGCGGTCGGCCCGAGGGGTCGGCCCGGGCGGTCGATTCGGTCCGCCAACTCGCGCGTCGCCAAACGCCGTTGCGGCGAAGAGAGACCAAGGTCACGAATACGTATCGGACATTTAACCCTTGAACCTTCACACCAGCCACACAAGTTGGCTAGGTTGACGCAAGGCCGCACGACCGACTCCGGCGAACCCCGCCGGCCGCGCGGCCTCCGCCGGGTCCGGGGCACCACGTGCCGCGGCCGGAGCCGGGACCGTCCGCCCCCCCGGGCGGGACGCCCGACGGGACGGCGGGCGCGGGAGCACCTCACCGCAGGGGCCGCTCCCCGGCCCACCGCCCACCCGGCCGGCGGAGCACGGAAGGAGTACGTCTTCCATGGCGACGGATCGCACCGCGCTCCCGGCGGGCACCGGCTCCGCACGCGTCGAGGACGCCGACGCGCCGAGCCGTGCGGAGGTCCAGCGGCGGGTCAGCGCCCTGTACGACCGGGCCGAGACCGACACCGGGACGTTCAACGCCACCCGCGCCAGGTCGGGCGGAGGCGGCCGCCGGACCGTCACCTCCGTCGCCAACAGCGGGCGGCCGGCGGCCGATCCCTCGCTGGAGGCGGTGACCCGCCAGTGGTTCGACATGGCACGCAGCCGGATCGGGCCGACCACCCCCGCCACCCTGCCCGCCGACCGCCTGCCGGAGCGGCCCGCCGCCCTCCCGCGCCCGCGGAGCGCACCGGAACTGCCGCCCGGCGGCGGCGCCGCACGGGAGCCGGGAACCGGGGGCCGGCTCGAACTGGAGGCCGGCGGCGGACGCACGCCGGAGCTGACCGGGCGGACCCCGGCCGCACTGCCCGCGGCTCCCGCCACCCCGTCGCCGGCGCCCAGGGCGCTGCCGCCCGCTCCGGCCGCCACCGCGCCCTCCCCCGCCCCGGCCGCTCCGCGGGCGGCCCTGCACAGCGGCAAGGAGGCCGTCCGGCACAAGCTCACCGCCGCCCGCGAGGTGCTGGCCCGCGCAGCCGCACAGCCGGTGCCGGCACTCCCCGCGGCCGGGTCACGGCCCGCCGGACAGACCTGGGACACCGGGCAGCGGCAGACCTGGGACACCGGGCAGCGGCAGACCTGGGACACCGGGCGGCAGCAGGCCTGGGACACCGGGCTGCAGCAGACCTACGACGCCGGGACCGGCACGTGGGCGGGGCAGTGGACCGGCAGCGGGGAGGACGTCCTCACGTCGACCGGCCGCAACGCCGTCGTCCGTCCCGCCGCCGGGACCGGCTCGCCGGTGCCCGCCGCGGAGTCCGGCACGCCCGCTTACGGCTTCCCCGCCCCCACCTCGGACTTCGCCGTGCCCCAGCCCCCGCTGGCGGCGCCCCGGAACTCCTTCCCGGAGCCCGAGACGGGCCTGTTGGCGGCCAGTTACGGCGATCTCCTGGCCGCCGTGCCCGGACCCGCCGCACCGGCCGTCCCGCCCCAGCCGGTCCAGGCCACGCTCCCGGCACCGGAACCGGCCTTCTCCGGGGCCGGGTTCGCCCTCCCCGCACCCGGGATCGGCCTGCCGCTGCCCGAGTTCACCCTCCCGACCGCGCCGGCGGCCGCGCCCGCCCCGACCGCACCGTCCGCCGTACCCGCACCGTCCCCCCTCGACGTCACCGTCCGCACGACCGGGACCGGGTACCTCGGCAAGGCGGACAAGGCCCTCGCCTTCGCCCGCGCCCAGCTCGGCAGGCCGTGCGTGACGGGTGCCACGGGGCCGGAGTCGTACGACTCCTCCAGCCTCACCCAGGCCGCCTGGCGGGCCGCCGGGGTGACGCTGCCGCGCACGGCGCTCGACCAGGCGCGGGCCTTCACCCGGGTCGCCCTGGACGACCTGCGCCCCGGCGACCTGGTCTTCTTCCACGACGACCTGAGCCACACCGGTCTGTGCACGGGCGACGGCATGATGATCCACGCTCCGGGCCCCGGCGCGGCCATCCGCGAGGAGCCGGTCCACGCGCTCGGCGAGGGCGCCCTGCGCGGCGCGGTGCGGCCTGCCTGACACCGCCCCGACCGGTCACCCGGTGTGACGAGGATCGCTCACCGCACGCCGGAGTTCGCCCGCATCTGCCCGCGGCGGGCGTTGTTGTAGGCACGCAGGAGGTGCTTGGAGACGGCGCACGGCACGGCGTCGTAGTGACACTGCCGACACGTACGGGCGTGCTCCTCGTAGGTGGCAAGGGCTTGCTGCAGGGCGTCCTCGGGCGAGGTCATCGGGGGTCCTCCGAAGGGAACGACGGTCTCGGGGCCCCACCTACCGGCCAGTAGCCCCATCTCAGGAAGAAGAGTGGATCATGTTACTGACGGTAGCGGAAACTCGGCTTCCGCCCGCTCGCGGAAACCGGCCACGGCTCCTTCGGCCCGCCCCTACGCTGGAGCACCGTCAGGGCCGCGCGGGCGCGGGGCCCGCCCACCACGAGGGGAGGCCGGCGTGACCGGCGAGGACGGGAAGCGGCGCGCGGCGGCGGTGTTCGACGCGCTCGGCTCGGAGTACGAGAAGGCCTTCGCCCGTTCCGAGGGGCACCACCGATCGCTGCGGTGGCTGCTCGGGCGGCTCGCACCGGGCAGCCGGGTGCTGGACGTGGGCAGCGGGACGGGCCGGCCGACGGCCGGGACCCTCGTGGACGCCGGGCACGACGTACTGGGCGTCGACGTCTCCCCCGTCATGGTCGGCATCGCCGCCCGGCAGGTCCCGGGAGCGACGTTCCGGTGTCTCGACGTGCGGGAGATGCCGCTGGAAGATGGCTCGTTCCACGCGGTCTGCGTCTACTTCTCCCTGCTCCAGATGGACCGCGCCCAGCAGAGCGCCCTGGTCGGCCGGCTGGCACGGGCCCTGGTGCCGGGCGGCAGCCTCGTCCTCGCCACGGTGCCGCTGGACGTGGAGGGCGTGGACGCGGTGTTCATGGGGCAGCCGGTGCGGGTCACCAGCTTCGCCCGCGACGACCTCGTCGAGATGGTGGGGGACGCGGGGCTGACGGTGCTGGCCGAGGAGAACCTGCTGTTCACCCCCGACCACCCCGAGGCCGTACCCGAGCCGCACGTCTTCCTGCACTGCGGCCGGCCCTGACCGCCTCGGTCCCCGCCCCTGCGCCCCGGCCTCAGCGGTCCAGCCGGGCCGCCGTCCCCAGCACCACGGCCGCCGCCCCCGTCCCGAGGAGCGCGCCGGCCACGACGTCGCCCGGGTAGTGCACCCCGGTGTGGACGCGCGAGTAGCCCACCGCGCAGGCGAGCAGGCCCAGCGGGACGGCGGCGACCGGGAACGCCTGGCCGACGGCGGCCGCGAAGGCGACGGCCGACGCGGTGTGCCCGGAGGGGAACGAGGCCGAGTCCGGCATCGGCACGTGCCGTCCCGGGAACGGCGAGTCGACGGCGCGGTGCGGGCGCGGACGGCGGACGAGGCGCTTGCCGAGCAGGTTGGCGCTCGCCGAGGCGACCCCGACGGCCGCGACGCCCAGGGCGGCGGCGCGCCGGGCCCGGCCGCCGCTCAGCGCGAGCCCGCCGGCGATCACGAAGGACACTTTGGAGTGGTCCGACGCGGCGGACAGCCGGCGCAGCGCGGTGTCCAGGGTGGGCGTCCTGGTCACGGCGACGGTCTCGTAGAGGGCCTGGTCGAGGAGGGCGAGGTCGCGCACCAGGTGCGGTGTGCGGCTGCGCGGCTCGGTTCGGCGGTCAGACATCGTGCGTCTCCTGGATCGTGCGGGTGTCGGTGCGGCCGAGTGCGAGGGCGACGATGCGCCGCCAGTCGACGGCGGGCGGCGCGTAGGGGGCGCCCGGACGGTGGCGGGGCACCCGGACCCGGAGCGCGCCGGGCCGCAGCGTGCACACGACCGGGACGGGCAGGTCGAGCGCCTCGCCGTCGACGGCCACCGGGATGTGCCCCACGGGCGCCTCCACGGTGACCCGGCGGGACGCCACGGACGTGATGCCGCTGGCCCGTTCGCCCAGCAGGACCAGTTCGGCGGCCTGCCCCGGTCCCTCCACGCGGACGCCGATGACGCCGAGCTTTCCGGTGTCCAGGCGGGGGCGGCGGCCCCCGCCGAGCGGGTCGGCGCGGGCGTAGGGGTTGTTGCTGACCAGGAGTGCCTGCGGGGCGTGCAGCCGGACGCCGTCGTCGGTGCGCACGTCGAGCGTGGCGCCGGCCTCGCCCGCGAGCAGGTCGGGCAGGTGCTCCAGGAAGGTGGCGGCCTTGGCGTCGCGGTACGCCGGGCTCTGCACGATCTCCGCGTACGCCCCGAACGACACGGTGTTGACGAACGGCCGGCCGTCGACGTCGCCGAGGTCGACGCGGAGTTCCACGCCGTCGGTCAGGGCGTCGAGGCTGCGCGCGGGGTCGGTGCGGTCCAGGCCGAGGTCCATGGCGAAGTGGTTGCGGGTGCCGGCGGCGATGACCAGGAAGGGCAGTCCGTGGTCGGCGGCCACGGCCGCGACGAGCGCCTGGGTGCCGTCGCCGCCCGCGACCCCGAGCAGGTCGGCGCCGTCGGCCACGGCCTGCCGGGCCACCAGCGCGGGGTCGGGGTAGATGTCCGGGCCGAGCACGATCACCCGGGCGCCCAGTGCCTGGGCCCGCTCGACCAGGTCGAACCGTTCGACCTTGCCGCCGCCCGAGCGCACGTTCATCAGCAGCACCGGCCGCTTCGGGGGCGGGACCCTGCGGGTGTGCATGCCGCGCGGGCGGCGCAGGGCACGCAGCGCCGAGCGGGCCGAGGCGAAGGCCGCCGTCCACAGGGCGAGCGCGCCGACGGCCACGACCCACAGCCCGGACGCGGCGTACAGCACCAGCACGCCCACGGGCGCGGCCACGGCCAGCGCGGCGCCCGCCAGCCGGGCCCCGCCGCGGTGCGCCAGCATCCACCAGATGCCGGCCCCGGCGAGCGCGAGCCCGGCGAACCCGGTGAGCAGGACCAGCCAGCCGCCGGAGTCGACGCCCGAGAAGACGACGGCGACGCAGCCCGCGAGCAGGACCAGGGCCAGCCGTGCCCAGCCGCGGGCGCGGCCGATCCCGCCGTGCGGCCGGCTCGTGTCCGTCGTCCCCTTCGTGCCCGTCTCCTTCATCCCGCGCCCGCCATGCTCCGAGGTCCCCCTGTCCCACGTGGCCCGGGCCACCGTGCCGCCGTCCGCTGCGGATGTCCGCACCGGGGTCCCGGACCGCCCTCCGCGTCCATGGTGGGGACGGCGGGGCGGCCCGGCATCCCGGGCGGGCGCTCGGTCAATTGTCCACGCCGCAGCAGCCGCTCGCGTCCGGGGCCCCGGACGCGGTGTCGAGACGGCAGAAGCAGGAGGCCTCGACGGGTACGTCCGTCAGCGCGTCCGCGAACTTCAGCTGCTGGGCCACGATCCGCGCCTCGCCGTCCTTGCCGAGCCGGACGAGGCACTCGTGCAGTCCGTGCAGGGACCAGATGTTGCCGGGGTGCTGGGAGGGCCGGGGCAGCGAGTCGTCGAGGCCCAGGTCGGCCCGGTAGACCGCCTCCGCCTCGGCGATCCGGCCCTGTTCGAGCAGCAGGGCCCCGTAGGCGTGCCGGGTGGGCTGCATCCAGCCCCAGGGTTCGTCGTAGGGGAGGTCGTCGTCGAGGCGGATCGAGCGTTCCAGGGCGGCGAAGGCGGCCTCGTACCGGCCCTTGCGGTACTCGAGTTCGCCGTCGAGCATGGCGGCGGCGACGGCGAGGATGTCGGCGCAGGTGTTGTTGAACAGCATGCGCGTCCGCGGGACCCGGGCGGCGGCCTCCCCGAACCGGGTGCGCTCGGCCTCCGCCTCCGGGATCCGGCCGGTCGCGGAGAGGGCGACGCCGCGGGCGTAGTGCCGCATCGCGGTCGTCATGCTGTACAGCAGCGGGTCGGCGGGCTCCGGCAGCGCCAGGACGTCGGCCCAGCGGCCGAAGCGGATCAGCACGTGGACCCGCATCGCGAGGAACGCCTCCAGCCAGTCCGCCATGGGCGGGCTCTCCACCCGCAGCAGTTCCTCCGGCAGGCACTCCTCCAGCCGGGCGGCCGCCTCCAGGGCGATGTCCGACCGGCCGAGGAACATCGCGCCGTAGATGCGGAAGTGGTGGTTGTGGGCGCGGTAGAGGGTGTAGAAGTTCATCGCCCCGGACCGGGCCGCGTACTTCTCGTCGGCGGCGATCGCGCGGGTGTTGTCCGCCACCACCGCGCGGTAGTTGCCGCACAGCACCTCCAGGTGCGAGGGCATGTGCTGGAGGTGGCCGGCGTCGGGGACGAGGTCGCGCAGCCGGTCGGCGACGGGCAGCGCCCGCTCGGGAGCCGGCGACATCTCCATCAGGTGGACGTGGAGGTGCAGTACGCCGGGGTGGCGGGTCCCGGCCTCCGTGGCGAGCGCCGCGTCGAGCACGGCCCGCGCCTCACGCGTGCGCGCGCCCCGGGCGGGTTCGCCCGTGCGCAGGTCCCACAGCTGCCAGGGGGTGAGGTTCATCAGGGCGTCGGCGTACAGGGCGCTGACGTCGAGGTCGTCGGGCGCGAGGGCGTGGACGGCGGCCATGGCGTCGGCGTAGGGCGCGTTCCACACCGAGCAGTCCTCGGCCGGCCGGTCCCGGGGGTAGCGGGCGCGCAGGGCGCCGATCAGGGCGCGTTCGACGGGGGTGGCGCGCCCGGCCCTGTCGTGGGCGAGTTCCACGGCGGCGTGGGTGCGCGCCACGGTCCGGGCCAGGTCCCGGTCGTCGAAGAAATCCCAGGGCTTGTTGTAGTTGGGGCCGAGCGCGTAGGCGATCCCCCAGTGGGCCATCGCGCAGTCCGGGTCGGCGCGGGCCGCGTTCTCGAAGCAGACGACGGCCTCCTCGTGGTGGAAGGCGTACGACCAGACCAGGCCGCGGTCGAACCAGCGCTGGGCCTCGGCGGAGGAGGTGGTGACCGTGCGGCGGTGGTCGCCGAGGTCGTAGTACTCCGGGTCGGTGTCCGCGGTCCCGTTTCCGTCCTGCATGGGGCTCCCCTCGTCGTGCGGCCGCCCCGCCGGTCCGGGGCCGGCGCCGCCCGGAGCGACCCGTGCGGTCACTCCGAGCGACATATACCGTGCGGCCCGGTGGCGGGGCGGTCTCTCGCGGCGGGGAGCACCCGTTCGTGCCCGTGCGCGGCGGTTGTCCGGCGGAACCTCAGTACGCGCGCTTGGCGGAGCGGCGCAGGAGCACGAACCCGCCGATCAGCAGCAGCGCGCCCGCGGCGGCCGGCCACAGGTCGGCGCCGGTGTCGGCCAGACCGCCCTGGGCCTGCGGTGCGGGGACGGGGGGCGGGGTGTCGCCCGTGTCCGCGGCGACGGGGCTCTGTTCGGGGGCCGTGGCGGGGGCGCCGACCTCGCCCACGGCGCCGGCGCCGGTGTCCTGGGCGGGGATCTCCGCCGCCGGCCCGGTGGACCCGGCCGTCGGCTTCGTGTCGACGCGGGGCTCCGCGGTGCGGGGGGTGTCGACGGAGCCGGCGCCGCCCGCGGCGGGCTCGGTACCGGGCTCCTCCGTGTTCTGGGCGGGGGGCTGCTGGCCGCCCTGGTCCTGGCCGCCGTTCTGACCGCCCTGGTCGGCGCCACCGGCGTTGTCGGCGCCACCGGCGTTGTCGCCGCCGTTGTCGGCACCACCGTTGTCGGCACCGCCGTTGTCGCCGCCGCCGTTGTCGCCGCCCGTGCCGGCGCCGCAGGTGCGGCCCTCGTTGATGCAGGCGACCATCTCGTTCATCAGGTCCTCGTCGAAGACGTTGATGAAGTCCCCGTGGTCCGTGACCGGCTTGTGCAGCTGCTCGGGGAAGGAGTCCACCGCGAACAGCGGGGTCGTGCGGCCGCCGTCCTCGAGGCTCGGCGCGTCGACGTCGTAGACGATGCGCTGCACCAGCTGCGGAACGGCCTTGAAGCCCGCCGGGCAGCTTCCGTCCGCCGCGGCGAACGCCACGTGGGTGCGGTGGTTGGCGCTGTCGATGTTGTTGCCGTCCCAGCAGCTCTGGAAGCGGAAGGTGCGCACGACGTCGCTGCCGTTCGGGCAGACCGGGTACTTGTCCTTCAGCTGCCGGTCCTCGAAGCCGGTGCAGCTCCACGAGGCGTTGGCGTTGGCCGTGCCGTTGACGAAGGCCTTGGCGTCGCCGGTGATGATGCGCAGCAGCCGGGGCATGGCCGTGACGGTGGAGCGCGCGTTGCCCACGAAGGTCATGGTGACCTCCTTGGGCGTGACGATCTCGCCCGCGTTGCCCTCGACCCCGCCGCCGGGGGACTGGGCGTCCTGCTCCTGGGCGCCGTTCTGCAGCCGCAGCACGGGCCAGAAGTACGACGACCTGTCGCCCTGGTCGACGCAGGTGGTCTCAGCGTCGGCGAGGTCTCCGTCCGAGGCGAAGGCGTCGTTGGCCTGGTTGCCCACGTAGTCGTGGAAGTGGTGGGCACCGTTGGTGACGCCGGGCGCGACGATCACGTTGTCGGAGTTGAAGACGCCGTTGGCGTTGACGCCGCAGCTGGTGGCGAAGGTGCCCTTGGAGGGGCCGGCGCCGGGGTCGGCGGCCTGCCCGGAGGGCTGCACGGACGTGATGTCGGCGAAGTCGGCGGCCACGGGGCCGTTGCCCGCCTGCCCGCCGTTGCCCCCGCCGCCCTGGCCGCCGTTGCCCCCGCCGCCGTTGCCCTGCTGCCCGTCTCCGCCCTGCTGCCCGTCTCCCTGGTTCTGGCCGTCTCCTTGGTTCTGGCCGTCCCCTTGGTTCTCGCCGTCTCCCTGGTCCTGGCCGTCCCCGGCCTCCTCGCCCGCCTTGTCGTCGGCGGTGCGCAGCGTGCAGGCGGCGAGATCGGCGAGGCCCTCGGGGCGGTCGCCCACGCGGTCGATGGCGATCCCGATGCGGTCGATCGTCGCGGCGCGCTTCTCCTTCAACGGGTTCATCACCGCGTTGTCGGCGAAGCCGGCGTCGTCGCGCACGGCCTGGGCGGAGTCCTGGAGTTGCCGGTAGGCGGCGGCCGTCTGCTGGTCCAGCAGGGCGAGTTCGCGGTCGACCTCCTCACCCGCGGCCTCCGGGACCGAGGTCAGCCGGCTGCCCACGTCCGGACAGTCGATGGTGACGGAACCGGACGTCCAGGGCCCTTGACCGCCCTCGGTGGCGGAGGCGTAGACGTTCACGGCCATCAGTCCTCCGCCGCCGAGCATCAGCGCGACCGCGGCGAACGTCGCCCGTCGTCCGCCCGTCGGGCGCCTGCGCCTGTTGTCTCCCACGAAGTGCTCCAAAAAACGTCGTCGGCGGCAAGGACATGAGATCCCCGTGCCCCTGTACGCAGCCGGACCCGGGAGTGTTCAACCGCCCCGGAAATTCATGGGAGTTTCTCAGACATCCACACGTATCCGGGTTTCGGCCCTGGACGGGGGACCCTTCGCGGCGGCCGGGGCGACGGTCTCGCGGGCGGCGGTCGGCTCGCCCGTGGCGGTGGGGCCGGCGAAGGCGCGGGAGGGGGACCACGCACGCGACCGGACCCGGAACCACGTACGGAACCAGGCACGGAGCCGGGCACGGAGCCGGGCGGGGCGTCGTCGGCCGTGGAGCAGGCCGAGCACGATCGCGGCGGCCACCGCTATCAGGTGCTCGCGTCCCGCGAGGTTGGGCCTGGCCACCGACTCCCACACCATCGAGCCGCCGGTGAGGGTGAAGACGACGGGGGCCCGCCGGACGACGGAGATGTAGGTGAACAGGCCCACGACCGCGGCCGACGGGCCCGTGTCGAGCACCTGTCCGGCCTCCGGCGGCAGACCGAACCCCCACCGGTCCGGCCCCGCCATGATCATCACCCGTGCGGTGAGGGTGCCGGCCAGCGTGGTCGCGTAGGCGACGGCCAGGGTGCGGGCCCGGCCGATGCTGTTCTCGGCCAGCGCGAAGGCGAGGAACAGCTGGGTGATGCCGGCCCAGACCGGCAGGTCGAGCGCGGGGACGTACAGCGAGACCGGGGTGCGCAGGAGGGTCAGCCACAGCGGGAGGTCGCCCTGGACGCCGCCGACGGCACGCACGACGTCCGCCCCGGCGGGCCGCTGGGCGAGGGCGTGGAAGAAGATGACGCCCCCGACGGCCACACCGGCGAGCAGCAGCCCGGCGGGTCCGCGCCGGAGCAGCCGCCGTACCGGGTCGACGACGATGCCGTCCGCCTCGGCGCGCAGCGTGCGCAGGACGAACGCGCCCGCGCCGGTGACGCGGGCCGCCGCGCCGGGCCGCCCGTCCCTCGCGCCGCCGCGCACGGCACGGCCCTCACCGGCGCCGCGCCGCCGTTCCTGTCCTGGACGCACGGTCCTCAAGGTCTCCCCCACCGCTCGCCGCGCGCGGGGAGCGCACGGCCGGATCCGGCACCCGGCGCGCGGCGCCGGCCCGGGGGCCGGACCCGCGCGCCGGGTCGTACGCCCATGTAGACGCCGAGAAGGCCTTCCGGGATCACTCCGGAGCCGTGATCAGGAAGAACGCCGGGTCCGGACCGGCCGGGCGCCGTCCACCGGGGCGGTCGTCCCGCGCGGTCGTGCCGCCGAAGGCGTGCCCCGGACGTGGGTCAGCTCCACAGTTCCCCGCTGTCGCACAGTTCCGCTCCCATGTTGCGTTCCATCATCCGCAGCGCCGCGTCCGCGAGGTCGGCGTGGATGTGGGCGACCGCGTCCCGCGGGACGGTCACCTCCAGGTGGCGGATGTGGGCGTCGAGCGCGGAGTACAGGACGCACTGCTCGGTGACCTGGCCGCACAGGACGAGGTGGTCGACGCCCTGCTGGTCGAGCAGGTAGGCGAGCGGGGTGTCGAAGAAGATCGAGTGCCGGGCCTTGACCACGAAGAGGGAATCGCCGTCGGGGACCAGCGGCTCGACGAGGCCGGCGTGCGGACCGGAGAGCGCCGTGTCGAGGAGTTCGCCGTGGTGGGAACGCCACTCGCCGAAGTTGTCGTTGACGTAGACGACCGGGACGCCGGACCCGCGCGCCCGTTCCAGCAGTCCGGCCGCCGCCGGGACCACCTCGCGGGCCGACGGCAGGAGCAGGTCGGCGTCGGGGTGGTCGTACGTGTTGATCATGTCGATGACGATCAGTGCGGTGTTGCCCATGCGTGCGGGAGTTCCCCTCCGGGAGCGAATGCCACGGAGCGGCTCTCGGCCGGGGCGGCCCGGCTCGGCGTTGCCGGTGGCAAGGGGGGTCCCGGCCGGATCGGACACGGGGGAAGTCGGCGCCGGCCGGGAACGGCCGTGGTTCCCGGGGGAACCGGCCGCTCCTCCACCGTAGGACGGCCGCGCGGTGTCCGCGCGGCGGGCGGACGGAGCGGGTGACCGGCGGCGGGCGGACGGAGCGGGTGACCGGCGGCGGACGGGCCGGTGGGCCCGGGTTCCGGTCGGTGCCGGAACCCGGGCCCACCGGGCCGCCACAAAGCCTCAGCCCTGGCGGGCCTTGAAGCGGGGTTCCTTCCTGTTGACGACGAAGGTGACCCCCTTCCGGCGCACGACCTGCGCTCCGGGCCTGGACTTCAGGGAGCGCAGGGAACTGCGCACCTTCATGACTGCCTCCTCCTGTGCCGCGTCTCCGGGCCGGCGCGCCCGCACCGTCGCGGGCGGGCGCGCTCCCGGCCGGTGGTCCTCGGTCAGCGCTCCTCGCGGAACGTGACGTGCCGTCCGACGACGGCGTCGTACTTGCGCAGGACCAGGCGGTCGGCGTCGTTGCGGCGGTTCTTGCGGGTCACGTAGGTCGCGCCGGTACCGGCCGTGGACCTCAGGGTGACGACGGGGCGCGCCGTGCTGCGTGCCATGGGGGCCTCCTTTCACCGGCATCGCCCTCATTGAGCGGTGCATGCCAGTCGCGCGGTACAACAGCGGAGGGGGACGGGGCATTCCCGCGCCGGGCGGGGCGCGGCCGGCCCGGCCCGGCGGCACGGGCGGCGTGGCGGCCGGCGGCACGGGCGGCGTGGCGGCCGGCGGCACGGGCGGTGTGGCGGGACTCCTCCCACGACCGCCGGGACCGGCGCGGCGATCTGGAGCGGAGCCCTGCCGCACACCACCTCCATGGCGTCCGGCGCGGGCGGGCGGCGGGCAAGGACGGCGTCGGCGAGGAGGGCGGCGGCCGCCGTGCGGGAGAGTGGGGCGCGGTGGCGTGCGGGAGAGGGGGCGTGCGCGGCGGTACCGGCCTGCCCCTCCGGCACCGCCCCCGCCTCGGTTACAGTGCTCCGCCGGTGTCGAACAGGAAACCGGTTTCGAACGGAGGAGGGACAGCGGTGCGCTTCGGGGTGGGGAACGGATGGCGGGGCCTGGTGGCGGCGGCCCTGGTGACGGGGCTGGCGGCAGCGGGGTGCGGGGATTCGGGCGACGGCCCGGACTCCTCCGGCACGAAGGCGAAGGCGAAGGCGTCGGCCGGCGCCGAGGTCGCGGCGCGCGGGGAGAGCATCGGCGCCGCGGGATCGGCCTGTGAGCTGCCCGTCACGTTCGACATCGCCGAGTTCTGGGAGGCCGAGGCCATCGACGCGGCCTCCCAACAGGGCGAGACCGGCAACGAGCTCGTCGACGACCTCTCCGACGCGTTCCTGCACCAGGGCCGGGTCACCATGGCCTGCGAGGTCGACGCCAAGCCGGCCGGCAAGCTCGGCTTCCTCCGGGTGTGGACGGGCCGGCCCGGTGACACCGACGCCCGCGCCGTGCTGGAGGGTTTCGTGACCGCCGAGGAGGGGGCGAGCGGGGCGGAGTACCGCTCGTTCACGTCCGGTTCGCTCTCCGGCACGGAGGTGGAGTACACCACGACGAGCG
Source organism: Streptomyces sp. NPDC031554 (assembly GCF_055580685.1). NCBI lineage: Bacteria > Bacillati > Actinomycetota > Actinomycetes > Kitasatosporales > Streptomycetaceae > Streptomyces > Streptomyces sp. NPDC031554. The sequence continues at coordinate 378,509 of NZ_JBVIKX010000007.1, forward strand.
AGCTGCTGGAGGAGACGAAGAAGGAACGCGCCCTGGCCGTGAGCACGCCCGACGGCCCGGTCGTCGTCCACCTCGGGGGCATGGACACCGAGGAGCACGAGGCGATGCTGCCGGCGTACGAACTGGCCAAGAAAAGCCTCGAGGTGACCGCCTGACGGAGCCCGCCGGCCCTCCCGCGTCCGTCCTCCCGCCTCCCTCGTCCCGCCCGCTGGTCGCCGCCCTCCCGCCCTCGGCTCCCGTCAGGTCTCCCCGGCGGCGACGAGTTCGCGCATCCGGGCGGCGGCCCGCACCGCCGCGTCGGCGCAGCAGTTGTTGAACAGCACGTGCACCCGCTCGGCCCGGCCGGCGAGCGCGTGCACCCTGGGCACCCACGCGCGCAGTTCGCCGTCGGTGTACTCGTGCCGGAAGCGGTCCTCCTTGCTGCCGGTCCCCCAGGCACGGCTGCGGCCGTGGAACCGTACGACCGCCAGCCGTTCGCAGGTCACGGGCGTGACCGGCGGGATCGCGGACGGCAGCGACGGCTCCATGTCGACGGCGACGGCGGAGAAGCCGTACGACCGCAGCAGGTCCTCGGTGGTACGCCGTCGTGGCTCGTGCCACCAGTCGGGGTGCCGGAACTCCACGCAGACCGGCCACCCGGCGGTGCGCTCGCGGCACTCGGCGAGGACGGCGTCCGCCCGGGGGCCGGGGCGCAGCCACGGCGGGAACTGGAACAGGACGGCACCCAGCCGTCCCGCGTCGCGCAGCGGCCGGATGCCGTCCGAGAAGCGCCGCCACACCTCGTCGAGCGCCTTCGGCGAGCGGACGTCGTCGGGCAGCCCCGGCGGCAGCACGGCGGAGCGGGTGGGGTGGCCGGTCAGCAGGGAGAAGGCCTTCACGTCGAACACGAACCCGTCCGGCGTGCGCTGCGCCCACAGCCGGCTGGTGCGTTCGGAGGGCAGGGCGTAGTAGGTGGCGTCGACCTCGACCAGGGGGAAGTGCTCGGCGTAGTGCCGCAACCGCCCCTCCGCGTCCCGCCGTCCGGACGGGTACCAGCCGCTGCCGAGGAGCGCCCGGTCCGTCCACGAACAGGAGCCGATCAGTATCTCTCCCATGGCAGCCGGTTACCCCGGACGGAGGAGGTCAGCCGCCGGACTCCCCCGGAGGGACGAACCGGCGGACCGGCGGCCCGGCGGCCCGGCGGAGCCATGAACCCGCGGCCCGGCGGCCCGGCGGCCCGGCGACCCGGCGGCCCGGCGGCCCGGCGGCCCGGCGGAGCCACGGACCCATGGACCGGCGGTCCGGTGGGCCGGCGACCTGGTGGACCCGCGGCCCGGCGGCCCGACAGGCCCGCCGCCCGGCGCCCCGGTCCGCGGGAGCCCCCGCCGCCGCCTCCGCGCGGATGCACATCCGTCCCCGCCGGGCGCATTCTTGCTGTGTCGCCCTCCGGGCGGCGCACGGACGAGGTGGGTCGATGACTGGGAGCGCCGGGGACCGGCGGGAACCGCCCGCTCCGCCGGCCTCGCTGCTGGCCGGGGCCGTGGCGGACGGGCTGCGGACCGCGGGCGGCCGCGCCGGTGGCCTGTACCTGTGCTCCGGCACGCCCGGACTCCTGCGGCTCGCCGTCCTCTCGGGTCTGCCCGGCCCCCTGTTCCGTCCGTGGGACCGGGTGGCGGTGGACCGCCCGTTCCCGGTGGCCGACGCCTACCGGCTGGGCGTCCCGGTGGTCCTCGCCAACGCCACGGAGGCCATGCGCCGCTATCCGCAGTTCGCGGCCGGGCTGCCGTTCCAGTTCGGGACGCTCAACGTGCCCGTCGGCGCGGCGGGCCGGACCTTCGGGGTGATGACCGTGCTGCGGCCGGCCGCCGCCGACGCCGCGGCGGTGCTGGCCGAGAGCGACCGCCTGCAGCGCGTCGCCGAGTACCTGGGCGTCGCCCTGCTGCGGAGGGACGCGGCGGGCGACGGCGTGACCTGGGACGGCGAACCGTTGTGCGTCCGCCCGCCCGCCGCGGACCGGCCCCCCGGCCGCTTCGGCCACCTGACCTGGGACCCGGCGACGGACGCCGTCACCGCCGACGGTCCCGCCCGCGCCCTGCTGGGTCTTCCCCCCGACCGGGAACCGGGCACGCCGTCCGTCCTGACCCGGTCCGTCGACCCGGCCGACGCCCACCGGCTGCCCGCCCTGCTGCGGGAGACCGCCCACGGCCGGCCCCCGCCCCGGCCCGTCCGGCTCCGCCTGGCCGACGGCGGCCTGCGCCTGCTGGAGCTGCGGCCCTCCGGCACGGTGGCACCCGTCCGCGGCCCGCTTCCCGTCAGCGGGGTGCTGTTCGACCCGGGTCCGGGCGCCCTGGCCGACGGCGCCGCCGACCTGCTGCCCGAGGGCGTCTTCTGCCTGGACCGGCTCGGGCTGGTCGTCTACGCCAACCCCCGCGCCGCGCACCTCCTGGGCGTCCCCCCGAGCGGGCTGCTCGGCAGGTCCCTCTGGGACGCCGTGCCGTGGCTGGACCAGCCCGTCTGCGAGGAACACCTGCGCGGCGCGCTGCTGTCCCCGGAGCCGGTGCACTTCCACGTCCGCCGGCCCGACCCCGGTGAGTCCCGCCCCCACGACGGCGGCGGCCGGCCGGGGTACGACCGGCCCCCGCCCCCGCGCCCGTACGAGGGCGACTGGCTGAGCCTGGCGGTGTACCCCGGTCCCGACGTCCTGACCTGCACCGCCGTCCCGGCGAACCGGGTGCCGGAGGCCCCGGGGGCCGCCGGGGCCGGCGTCCCGGCGGCCGCCGGGTCCTCCGTCGACCCGGAGGCCGACGTTCCCGCCCCGGATCTCGCCGCCGCGACGGCCCCGCCGTACCGGCCGATCGCGCTGGCCATCGCGCTCACGGAGGCGGTGACCGCCCGTCAGGTGTCGGCGGTGGTCATGCAGGAGCTGCTGCCCGCGTTCGGCGGCCGGCGCATCGCCATCTACCTGCTGCAGGACAGGCACCTGCGCCTGGCGTGGGAGAGCGGCTTCCCCGAGGGCTTCCTGGCGCCGTTCGAGGGCGTGGCGCTGGACGCCCGGCTGCCGGGCGTGGAGACGCTCACCACCGGCCGCCCCCTCTTCTTCGACTCGATGGAGCAGATCGCCGAGGCCTACCCCGGCATCGCGATGGACGCGGCGGAGGGCGCCCGTGCCTTCCTCCCGCTGATCGCCTCCGGCCGCGCGGTCGGCTCGTGCATCCTCGGTTTCGACCGCCCGCGCAGTTTCAGCTCCGAGGAGCGCACGGTCCTCACCGCGCTCGCCGGGCTGATCGCCCACGCGATGGAGAAGGCCCAGCGCTACGACACCGAGGCGGCCCTGGCCCGCGGTCTCCAGCAGGCGCTGCTCCCCCGGCGGCTGTCGCAGCACGCGGGCGTGGAGACCGCCGGACGCTACCTGGCGGGCACCGAGGGCCTGGAGGTGGGCGGCGACTGGTACGACGTCGTGGAGGCCGGGGACGGCCTGGCGCTGGTCATCGGAGACGTCCAGGGCCACGGGGTGCAGGCCGCCGCGACCATGGGGCAACTGCGCAGCGCGGTGCGGGCCTTCGCGCTGAGCGACCGGCCGCCCCAGGAGGTCATGGGCGGCACGAACCGCCTGCTGATCGACCTCGACCCCGGCCAGTTCGCCAGCTGCTGCTACGTCCGTCTGGACCCGGCCACCGGTCTGGCCCGGGTGGCCAACGCCGGGCACCTCCCGCCGCTGCTGCGTCACCCGGACGGAGGGACGCGCGTCGTGGGCCTGCCGGAGGGAATGGTGCTCGGCGTCGACGCCCGCGCCCGGTACGCGGTGGCGGAGCTGCGTCTGGAGCCGGGCGCCGTGCTGGCGCTGTACACGGACGGGCTGGTCGAGCGGCCGGGGTACGACATCGACGACGGCATCGGCACCCTGCGGGCGGCGCTGGCGGAGGCGGGCGCCGCGCGGGGACGTTCCCTCGCGGACCTGGCCGACCGGCTCACCGCGTCCGCCCGTCAGGCGCCCGACCGGCCCGACGACATGGCCCTGCTGCTCGCCACCCGCCGCGGCCCGCCGCCGTAGACCGCCCGCGCCGCGGGCGACGCGGCACCACCAGGACCGGCCGGGCCATGGAAACCGCCCGCGCCACCGGGACCGCCCGCGCCACCGGCATCGGTCCTGCCTCCGGCATCGGCCGTGCCGCCGACCGCCCCGGGACCGCCACCGTCGTCACCCGGCCCCGCCCCTCGACCCCTCGACGGCAGTCGGGCCGGCCGCTGGGAGCGCCCCGCCCCGCGACGGCCGTCGGGGGCGCCGCCACCGGCCCGCGTCACCGGTGTCGTCGGCGCCGTGCGGGCCGCCCCGGTCCGTCACCCCGCGTGATGCCTCTCGCCTGACGGGGCCGGGCAGTGTAGACATGGCACATGGTCCGACTCCTGGGGCGATCGGGTGCCCGGCCGGCCCGTCGTCCCCGGGCCCCGCTGGTGCGGCGCACGCCCGAGAGCTCGCTCGGCGGGCGCAGTCTCGCCGCGCAGGTGTTCGTCCTGCAGGTGGTCGTCGTCCTGTTGCTGGTCGTCGCCGCGGTCGTCGCCCTGGTGCTCCAGGCCCGGCGCGACACCACCGAGGAGGCCCGCAACCGCTCGCTCGCCGTCGCGCAGACCTTCGCGAACTCGCCCGGCATCCTGGCGGCGCTGCGCAGCCCCGACCCGACGGCCGTGCTCCAGCCGCGGGCCGAGGCCGCCCGCGAGGCGTCGGAGGTCGACTTCATCGTCGTCATGGACCCGGACGGCATCCGCTACACCCACCCCAAGCCGGACCGCATCGGCAAGAAGTTCGTCGGCACGCTGGCCCCGGCGCAGGCCGGCGGGACGGTCGTCGAGGAGGTCGACGGGACGATCGGGCGGCTGGTGCAGGCCGTGGTGCCGGTGAAGGCGGCCGACGGCGAGGTCGTGGGGCTGGTGTCGGCCGGCATCACCACCGCCCGGGTCGGCGGCGACGCCGACCGTCAGCTGCCGCTGGTGCTGGTGACGGCCGGGGTGGCGCTGGCCCTGGCCACCGGGGGCACGGCCCTGGTCAGCCGCCGCCTGCTGCGGCAGACGCACGGCCTGGGCCCGCGCGAGATGACCCGCATGTACGAGCACCACGACGCGGTCCTGCACTCCGTGCGCGAAGGGGTGATCATCGTCGACGGCGAGGGCGACCTGCTGCTCGCCAACGACGAGGCGCACCGGCTGCTGGACCTGCCGAAGGACGCCGAGCTGCGCAAGGTGTTCGATCTGGGCCTGGACGCCGACACCGCCGAGCTGCTCGCCTCCGGCCGGACGGCGACCGACGAGGTGCACCTGGTCGGGGAGCGGCTGCTGGCGATCAACCAGCGGCCCACCGACGCCGAGGGCGGCCCGGCCGGCAGTGTCGCCACGCTGCGCGACTCGACGGAGCTGCGGGCCCTGTCCGGCCGGGCGGAGGCGGCACGCGAGCGCCTGGACATGCTGTACGCGGCCGGGGTGGGCATCGGGACCAGCCTGGACGTGACGCGGACCGCCGAGGAGCTGGCGGAGCTGGCCGTGCCCCGGTTCGCGGACTTCGCGTGCGTCGACCTCTTCGACGCCGTGCTGGAGGGCGAGGAGCCCGGGACGCGGGGCACCCTGCGGCGCACGGCGGTGAGCGCGGTCCGCGAGGGTGCGCCGCTGTACGCGGTGGACGGACGGATCCGGTTCGTGGCGTCGTCCCCGCAGGCCCGCAGCCTGGCGGAGGGCCGGCCCGTGCTGGAGACCCGGCTCGCCGAGTCGCCGGGCTGGCGGGCGCAGGACCTGGAACGGACCGAGCAGGTGGTGGAGTACGGCATCCACTCGCTGATCGCCGTGCCCGTGCGGGCCGGGGCGCTGGTGCTGGGCGTGGTCAGCTTCTGGCGTTCGGAGCGGCCGCAGCCCTTCGACCACGAGGAGGTCGCCCTCGCGGAGGAGCTGGTGGCGCGGGCCGCGGTCTCCATCGACAACGCGCGCCGCTTCACCCGCGAGCACGGCATGGCCGTCACCCTCCAGCGCAGTCTGCTGCCGCGCACCCTGCCCGAGCAGGGCGCCCTGGACGTCGCCTACCGCTATCTGCCGGCGCAGGCGGGGGTCGGCGGCGACTGGTTCGACGTGCTGCCGCTGTCGGGGGCCCGGGTCGCGCTGGTCGTCGGGGACGTCGTCGGGCACGGGCTGCACGCGGCGGCCACCATGGGGCGGCTGCGCACCGCGGTCCACAACTTCTCCGCCCTGGACCTGGCGCCGGAGGAGCTCCTGTCGCTGCTCGACGAGATGGTCGCGCGCATCGACCAGGACGAGACGGCCGACGGCACCGCCGCGCCCGTGGCGGGGGCGACCTGCCTGTACGCGATCTACGATCCGGTGTCCCGGTGCTGCGCCGTCGCCCGCGCCGGCCATCCGCCGCCCGCGCTGGTCCGTCCGGACGGGCGGGTGGAGTTCCTCGACGTCCCGGCGGGCCCGCCGCTGGGGCTCGGCGGGCTGCCCTTCGAGACGGCCGAGGTGGAACTGCCCGAGGGCAGCCGGCTGGTGCTGTACACCGACGGCCTGGTGGAGGACCGCGCGCAGGACATCGACACCGGTCTGGAACGGCTGCGCACCGCGCTCGGGGACGGTGACGGCTCGCCCGAGGACACCTGCCGGGTCGTCCTGGAGTCGCTGCTGCCGGCCCGTCCGGACGACGACATCGCCCTGATCGTGGCCCGCACCCGGGCGCTCGGCGCGGACCGGGTCGCGGAGTGGGAGGTGCCGGTGGACCCGGCCGCCGTCGGCGAGGTGCGGGCGGCGGTGGCCCGGCAGCTGGCGCGCTGGGGGCTGGAGGAGCTGTCGTTCACGACGGAGCTGATCCTCAGCGAGCTGGTCACCAACGCGATCCGGTACGGCAGCCCGCCCGTCCGGGTGCGTCTGCTGCGCGACCGCACGCTGATCTGCGAGGTCTCCGACAGCAGCAACACCTCGCCGCACCTGAGGTACGCGGCCATGACGGACGAGGGCGGGCGCGGGCTGTTCCTGGTCGCCCAGCTCACGGACCGCTGGGGGACCCGCTACACGCCGACGGGGAAGGTGATCTGGGCGGAGCAGCCGCTGCCCTGAACCGATCGGCGCGCGGGGGCCGGGGGTGTCCGGCGGGGACGTCCCGCGAAGCCGCCCACGTCCCATAAACGGCGCTTATGAGTCCATAGACCGGACCCGCGTACCGGGTTAGGTTTGCCTCAGTTTAGGCTTCCCCCGAGTCGACCTGTCACCGCTCGAAGGGAACCTGATCATGCCCCGCCCCCTGCGGGTAGCCATCGTCGGAGCCGGCCCCGCCGGGATCTACGCCGCCGACGCGCTGCTCAAGTCGGATGTGGCCACCGAGCCCGGTGTCTCCATCGACCTCTTCGAGCGCATGCCGGCCCCGTTCGGTCTGATCCGGTACGGCGTGGCCCCCGACCACCCCCGGATCAAGGGCATCATCACCGCCCTGCACCAGGTCCTCGACAAGCCGCAGATACGTCTCTTCGGCAATGTCGACTACCCGGCCGACCTGAACCTGGACGACCTGCGCGCCTTCTACGACGCCGTGATCTTCTCGACCGGCGCCATGGCGGACCGCGAGATGTCGATCCCGGGCATCGACCTCGACGGCTCCTACGGTGCCGCCGACTTCGTGTCCTGGTACGACGGTCACCCGGACGTGCCGCGCACCTGGCCGCTGGAGGCGGAGAAGGTCGCCGTCCTCGGCGTCGGCAACGTCGCCCTGGACGTGGCCCGCGTCCTCGCCAAGACGGCGGACGAGCTGCTGCCCACCGAGATCCCGCCGAACGTCCACGAGGGTCTGAAGGCCAACAAGGCGCTGGAGGTCCACGTCTTCGGCCGCCGCGGCCCGGCGCAGGCGAAGTTCTCCCCGATGGAGCTGCGGGAGCTGGACCACTCCCCCAACATCGAGGTGATCGTCGACCCCGAGGACATCGACTACGACGAGGGTTCGATCGCCACCCGGCGCGGCAACAAGCAGGCCGACATGGTCGCCAAGACGCTGGAGAACTGGGCGATCCGCGACACCGGCGACCGTCCGCACAAGCTGTTCCTGCACTTCTTCGAGTCGCCCGCGGAGATCCTCGGCGAGGACGGCAGGGTCGTGGGCCTGCGCACCGAGCGCACCGCCCTCGACGGCACCGGCAACGTCAAGGGCACCGGCGAGTTCAAGGACTGGGACGTCACGGCGGTCTACCGCGCCGTCGGCTACCTGTCGGAGAAGCTGCCGAAGCTGCCCTGGGACATGGACTCGGGCACGGTCCCGGACGAGGGCGGCCGGGTCATCGAGGAGAGCGGCGCGCACCTGCAGTCGACGTACGTCACCGGCTGGATCAGGCGCGGCCCGGTCGGTCTGATCGGCCACACCAAGGGCGACGCCAACGAGACGGTGTCGAACCTGCTGGACGACTTCGCCCACGGCCGTCTGCACACGCCGTCCTCCCCCGCTCCCGAGGCGGTGGACGCGTTCCTCGCCGAACGCGACGTCCGCTACACCACCTGGGAGGGCTGGTACAAGCTGGACGCCGCGGAGAAGGCGCTGGGCGAGCCGCAGGGCCGCGAGCGCGTCAAGATCGTCGAGCGCGAGGACATGCTCCGCGAGAGCGGCGCCTGACCGGCCGCGGAAGCGGCGCGTGATCGTCGGGGAAGGGTCCGGGACTGCCGTCCGCGGGCCCTTCCCGCTGTCGGGGCGGGCCGGCCGGAGTCCTCTGCCGGCCCCGGCCGGCCCGCCCTGTGCGCTCAGTCCTCCCTCGTCCGCCGGATGGCGGGGGCTCCCGGGATCATCCCGTCGTCCACCGCTTGGTCGACCGCTTCGTGCACCTCCCGGTACACGAGGTCGGGGTTCTCCGCGGGCCGGTCCGGCAGGCCCGCCTCCTGCCGGTCCAGGGCGGTGCGCCGCGCGAGTTCCTCCTCGTCGGGCCGCAGGGGCAGCCCTTTGCCGTGGCCGGAGTACGGATCGCCCTCGACGGCGCGGTTGGATTTGTGATGCGTCATACCGTCTCGCCCTCCTTCTCCTCCGCCACGTCCGCGCGGCCGCTGCGCGCGGTGCGCCGGAGGGAGTCGTCCCGCGCCTCGGCGACGCGCGGGCCGCCGGACGGAGCACCACCCGGCGACGGCATCGACAGGAGTGGCTCCCGGTGCGGCGACGGGTCCCTTCAACCGAAACGCCGCGCCGGACGTGCCGCAAGTGGAGGCGGTCGCGGACCGGTTCCGCGGACGCCCTCCCGCGGGGCGCACCCGCTCAGGACGCCCTCCGGCGGGGCGCGCTCGCGCGATGTGCGGGCGCTTTCGGGGCCGTGCCCGGGCGGGTACGGATCCGGGGGCCGCGCCTCCTCACGGGGACGCCGCGGTGCGGCACGAGGCCGTGGGCCCGCCGCACCCGGCCCGCTCCCCGCCGCCGGGCCGTTCGGTCCGGGCGGACTGCGCGACCCGCGCGGACCGGGCGTCCACGACCCGTCCGTCGGATCCCCCCGTGCCCGCGGAAGGGCGGCTCCGGGCTGGGTGTGCCGACCCACAGGGCTGTCGAGGCGGGCCGACACACCCAGGGCGCGCCCGCCCGTGCCCCGGCGCGACCTCCCGTGCACCCGCCGTACGGGCTCGGCGGGAATGGCGTGGTCGGGGTGCGGGCATGCTCTGGGCGAGGTCGCCTCCGGTGGTCCGTACCGGAACCGGAGCGCAGTGCCCTCCCCCTCTTCCCGCCCGCGTCGCATGAAGGAATCAGGTCTTGGCTCAAACGTACCCCGAGGCGCCGTCAGCCCGCCGTCCCGGCCGCTCCTGGACCATCCGCGTGGTCGGGCACCGGGACCGCACCGCGTCGGTCACCTGCTCCTCCGCGTGCGCGATGCCGTCGCGCTCGCGCGATCTCACGGCCCTGCGCCGCTTCGCCGAAGCCCATGCCGCCGCGCACGCCCGGGCGGCGTCGGTGCGCCACGACGCCGCCTGCGGGTGCCGGCGCGAGCGGTGCGCCCTGCACGAGGACACGCGGGTCGTCTGTGCCGGCGCGGTCCTGCTGGTGCTGCGGCACGATCCGGCCGTGGGCCAGGTGTGGACGCTCAGCGAGGTCTGCTCCGCCTGCGCCGCGTTGATGCCGCACACCCGCGTCATCGGCCGTGCCGCGCCGCCGGCGGCCCGCGCGGGCGGCCCGGATCCGGCCGGCGGCCGGGTGGCGGACGTCGGCCCGGAGTCGGCCGCGGCACCGCCGCGGCTGGTGCCCGGCGGCTTCAGCGCGCCCGGCGCGGCTCCTGGCGGTGCGGAACGGGCCGTGGGCCGGCGGCGCGGCGCCGACCGCCGCCGGGGCCGGGCGGGGGGCGGCGGCGCGTAGGGCTGCTCCACGAAGAGGTGAGGGGCCGCCGTGAGGTGAGGACGCGGGGCCGCTCCGCGGTCCGGCCCGAGCCCGGTTCAGCCGCCGTGCTCCGAGCCCCGCTGGGGTCCGAGCTGCCGGGGGATGCGCATCGGCAGGGCGCCCAGGGGACGGTTCTCGGGCGGGGGCGGGACGGTGGGGACGGCCGGGCGCGCCGGCCGCGGCGCGGGCCGGGCCGCCATCAGGCCGGCGATGTGGGCGCCGCTGCGCCGGCCCTCGAGGTGCAGACGGCCGACGTTGGCGCGGTCGTCGGCGAGCAGCGTGAGGACGGCGGTGGGGCCGGCCGCGTACGTGGCGACGTATCCCCCGGCCCCGCGCACGAGGAGTTCGCGGAACTCGCCCCGCGCCGTGAGGTCCACCATGCGGTGGCCGACGCCGAGGGCGGCCGCGGTGAGGGCCGCGAGGCCCTCCGGCTGGACGCCGGGCATGTCCTGGGCGAGGACGAGTCCGTCGACGCTGGCCGCCAGTGCCCCCGTCAGCAGGGGCATGCGGGAGCGCAGCCGGTGCAGTTCGTTCAGGACCTCGGCCTCGACGGCCATGACCGGTCTCCTTTCGGCGCGGGTCGGCGGCGCGGCGGTCGCCGGTCCGGCGGGGCCGGCGGCGGGCGGCCACCGGGGCGTGACCTCGAGGTTACGGAAAGTGGCGGTCCCGGGTGGGCTCTTCGGCATTTTCCTCTGGAACATGCGGCCCGGTTCCGGTGAACGGTCCGCGGGCTCCGCACGAGGGCTGCCGCGGGCACGGGAACGGGCCCGCCCCGACGCGGACGGCGGGTGAGGACCGTCCGCCGGGTCGATCGGCGGCGGCCGCCGCGGCGCGCACCACGGGTGCGCGTCCGCGTCCGGCGGTGGACGCCGCACACCTCGCGTACGGGCCGTGTACGGACCGCGCGCGGATCACGGCGGCACCGGGTCGGCGTGCCGCCCGCGCGCGGCACGCCGCCCGCCCTCACGGAGGCGAACGGCGCGCGGCGCACGGCGCACGGCAGGCGGCGAGCAGCTCATGACGAGTGGCGAGTGGCGAGCAGCGCACGGCGGGTGGTGCACGGCGAAATGGGGCGGGCGGTGGGACGAGGCGGACGACGGGGCCGGCGGTCTCCCCCGGCCGGACGATCCGGTGCGGCGGGACCGGCGGCGGTCACCGCGCCGAAGCCCCGGGCGGAGACCCCGGGGCAAGGCGCCGGACGGAGACCCCGGGGCAAGGCGCCGGACGGGGACCCCGAGCGGAGCCCCTGGACCGGGCATCGAGCCGAGGTCCCAGCAGGCCGAGGCCCCGAACGGAGCCCCCGGGCCGGGACGCGAGACCGAGGCGGTCACCGGCGCGGTCCGCCCTGTGAGATCGGGTGTCGTCGGGGTGTTCCTCCTGCGTACGGTCGGCCGGGCCCCGCCGCCCGCCCCCGCCGGGGCGTCGCCCGGATGCCCCACTCCGCGCGTGGCGCGGGGCCCGGACGGGAATGCGCACCACGACCCGATATGCGCCGACCCCGCTCGATCACCCGCCCGTCGCGACGGCGATACTGGCACTCCCCCGTCGCCCTCGCTCCTCACGAAGGGACTCATGCTCACCTCCCCGACCGTCCCGGTCCCGACGCCCTCCACGGTGTGGCTGACCCGCGGCCGTCACACCGGGCCGACCGCGCCGGACGTCCTGCGCAAGAACCTCCGATCCCTCAAGGACGCCGGCAGGCTCCAGGATTTCCTGGAGGTCCCCGACGCCGACACCGCCGAGGGCGAACTGGTCTTCGAAGCCCGCTGGCAGGTGCTCGACGACATCACCGTGCGGGCCCGGCTGACGCTCGGCGAGTGGTCCGGGCGCGGGCAGGAATGGACGCTGGTCGCGGAGGCGGAGCGGCCGTGGGACCTGCGCTGGCCGTCGCCGGCCGCCATGTTCTGGCCCTGGGACGAGGACTCCCCGTGGGGTCAGGAGACGGTCGCCGGCGGCCGCTACCTCGACGTCAGCCCGCTCCCGGCGGACGACAAGGAACTGCGGCGGGTGCTGCGCGGCGCCCAGCGCGACACCTGGACCATCGACGTGCTGGTGCACGAGGCCATGACCCCCGACGAGCGGGGCCGCCGTTCCCTGATCCGGCTGCTGCCGCCCGGGCTGCACCACCGGGTGGTGGAGCACCGCGCGGCGCCGCACCAGCTGCGGACCGCGAACTGGGCGCTGCGCGAGTCGGGCGTGGAGCTGCCCCGCGGCGGCGCGCTGGTGCTGCCGGGGTCCCCGGCCCCGGCCGGGTACGAGGCCGCCGACTTCTCGGTGCGCAGCGTCTTCCTGGACGGCACGCACCCCACCGAGCTGCTGGACGCGGTGCACCGGTTCGCCGCCCTGCCCACGTCGCTGCCGGACGGCGGCGAGGCCGCGCTGACCGCGCTGCGGGAGGAGTGGCGGCTGCTGACGCCGGAGGAGGAGCTGGCCCGCGAGCGCGCCCTCGTGGTCAGGTACCGGGAGGCACTGGAGGCGATGACGCAGTCCCGCGACCTGTACCGGGAAGCCGCCGAACAGGCGCACGAGGCGCTGAAGGCCTACCGGGAGGCGGCCGGGCCCGACGAGCCCCCGCAGCCGGCCGCCAGACCCGCCGGCTCGCCGTTCCAGCAGCTGGGCCGGACCCTGGAACGCCTCCGCGAGACGGCGAAGGGCCTGCGCCCGGCCACGGCCGAGGGCGCGCGGGAGCGGGGGCCGGCGGGCGACGAGGCGGGGTAGGGCCTGTCCGGCGGGCGACGAGGCCGTTTTTGGCCCTCCGGGACGTGTCGGGCGGCGTCCGCTGGATACGCGGTCCCCATCGCACGACGGGTCTTCCGAAGGGGTCCACGACATGGGCAGCGAGCAGCAACCCGCGCACGACGCCGGCGCACCGCCTCCGTACCGTTCCGAGACGACCCTGCGGGTCAACGGCAAACCGCACACCCTGACGGTGGACCACCGGCGCGTCCTGCTGGACCTCCTGCGGGAGGACCTGGACCTCACCGGCGCCAAGAAGGGCTGCGACCACGGCCAGTGCGGCGCCTGCACGGTCCTGGTCGACGGCCGGCGGGTGAACAGCTGCCTGCTGCTCGCCGTGGCCGCCGACGGCTGCGACGTCACGACCGTGGAGGGACTGTCGGGCGACGGCGAGGAGCCGCACCCGCTCCAGCGGGCCTTCCTGGCACGCGACGCCTTCCAGTGCGGCTACTGCACGCCGGGGCAGCTCTGCTCCGCGGTCGGCGCCCTCGCCGAGGCGGAGGCCGGCCACCCCTCGCACGTCACCGGCGCGGGCCCGGTCCACGGCCCGGTGCCGCTCGACCGGGACGAGATCCGTGAGCGGCTCAGCGGCAATCTGTGCCGGTGCGGGGCGTATCCCCGCATCGTCGACGCGGTCGAGGACGTGATCCGGTGAAATCCTTCGCCTACGTACGGGCCGGCAGTCTCGCCGAGGCCGCCGACGCCTACGCCTCCCACCCCGGCGCCCGCTACCTGGGCGGCGGCACCAACCTCGTCGACCTGATGAAACTCGGCGTCGAGCGGCCCACCACCCTGATCGACGTCACCCGGCTGCCCATGGACGGGGTGACGGAGCTGCCGGACGGTTCGCTGCGGGTGGGCGCGCTGGTGCGCAACAGCGACCTGGCGGCGCATCCGCTGGTCCGCGAGCGCTTCCCGGTCCTGTCGCAGGCGCTGCTCGCCGGTGCCTCCGGCCAGCTGCGCAACGCCGCGACGACCGGCGGGAACCTCCTCCAGCGCACCCGCTGCCCGTACTTCCAGGACGTCTCCAAGCCCTGCAACAAGCGGGAGCCGGGCAGCGGCTGCGGCGCCCTGACCGGGGTGCACCGCGATCACGCGGTGCTCGGCCACTCCGAGCACTGCGTCGCCACCCACCCCTCGGACATGGCGGTCGCCCTGGCCGCGCTGGACGCCGAGGTCGAGCTGTACGGCCTGGCGGGCGTACGGCGGGTGCCCGCGGCGGAGTTCCACCGGCTGCCCGGCGACCACCCGGAGCGGGACTCCGTGGTGGAGCCGGGCGAGCTGGTGACCGCGGTCCTGCTGCCGGCCGCCACGGCCGGGATGCCGTCCGCGTACCGCAAGGCGCGCGACCGGGCGTCGTACGCCTTCGCGCTGGCCTCCGTCGCGGTGGTCCTGGAGGTGTCGGACGGCGTGGTCGCGCACGCGGGGATCGCGTTCGGAGGGCTGGCGCACCGGCCCTGGCGGGCCCGGCGGGCCGAGGAGGCGCTCGTGGGGGCGGCGCCGACCCGGGCGGCGTGCGAGCGTGCCGTCGGCCTCGAACTGGAGCAGGCCCGGCCGCTGCCCGGCAACGCCTACAAGGTGCCCCTCGCGCGGGGTCTCGCCGTCGACGTCCTCGACCGGCTCGCGCGCGGCGGCCCGGCACCACGACCCGGGGAGGACGCGTGAGGACCCCCGCCACGGGCGCTCCGGCCGAGCGCCGCGAAGGCCGCGAGAAGGTCACCGGGACCGCCCGCTACGCCGCCGAGTTCCCCGCCTCCGGGCGGCTGTTCGCCCGTCCGGTGCCCGCCCGGGTCGCCCGCGGCCGGGTGACGGGGGTGGACGCCTCGGGCGCGCTCGCCCTGCCCGGCGTCGTGTCCGTGCTCACCCACGAGAACGCGCCGCGGCTCGCCGAGCCGGACGATCCGACCCTCGCCGTGCTCCAGGACGCCCGGGTGCCGCACCGGGGCTGGTTCGTCGCCCTGGTGGTGGCGGACAGCCCGGAGGCCGCGCGGGACGGGGCCGGCGCCGTGCGCGTCGACTGCGCGGCGGAGCCGCACGACGTCGCGCTGTCCGCGACGCACCCGGACGCCTACGTGCCCGAGGAGGCCAACGGCGGGTATCCGGCGGTCCGCGAACGCGGGCACCCGGCGGAGGCGTTCGCGGCCGCGGCCGTCCGGGTCGACGTCGGCTACCGGGTGCCGCCGCTGCACAACCACCCCATGGAGCCGCACGCCAGCACCGCGCGCTGGGACGGGGAGCACCTGACGGTGCACACCTCCAGCCAGGGCACCACGACCGTACGGGACGTGCTCGCCGCCCTGTTCGGGCTGGCGGCGGAGCGGATCACCGTCGTCGCCGAGCACGTCGGCGGCGGCTTCGGCTCCAAGGGCACGCCCCGGCCGGACGTGGTGCTCGCCGTGATGGCCGCCCTGCGGCACACCGGACGGCAGGTCACGGTCGCCCTGCCGCGACGCTTCCTGCCCTCGGTGGTCGGGCACCGGGCGCCGACCCTGCACCGGCTGCGCCTCGGCGCGGACGCCGACGGCCGGCTGACCTGCCTGGACCACGAGGTCACCACGCACACCTCCCGCGTGAAGGAGTTCGTGGAGCAGGCGGCGGTACCGGGCCGCGTCATGTACGCCGCCCCGCACAGCCGTACGGCGCACCGCGTGGTGCCGCTCGACGTGCCGAGCCCCTCCTGGATGCGGGCGCCCGGGGAGGCGCCGGGCATGTACGCGCTGGAGTCGGCCATGGACGAACTCGCCGCGGAGCTGGGCGTGGACCCGATCGAGCTGCGGGTGCGCAACGAGCCGGAGACGGAGCCGGACAGCGGCCGGCCGTTCAGCAGCCGTCACCTCGTCGAGTGCCTGCGTGAGGGGGCGCGCAGGTTCGGCTGGGAGCGGCGCGATCCGCGGCCGCGCTCCGGCCGGCGGGGCCCGCTGCTGGTCGGGACGGGCGTGGCCGCGGCCACCTACCCGGTGCTGGTGTCGCCGTCGACCGCGGCGGCCCGCGCCCTGCCCGACGGGAGCTTCCTCGTCGAGGTCAACGCCACGGACATCGGCACCGGGGCCCGTACCGTCCTCGCGCAGATCGCCGCCGACGCCCTCGACGTGCCCCTGGAGCGCGTCCGGGTCCGGCTCGGCAGCAGCGACCTGCCGTCCGCCCCGCTGGCCGGCGGCTCCTCCGGTACGGCGTCCTGGGGCGGGCCGGTGCACGAGGCGTGCGTGCGGCTCGCGCACCGCCTGGCCGCCTTCCCGGGGCCCGTGTCCGAGCACGGCCTGGTCGAGCACGCCGACACCACCGGTACCGCCGACGCGGACACCGGGTACGCCCGGCACGCGTTCGGGGCGCACTTCGCGGAGGTCGCCGTGGACACGGTGACCGGCGAGGTGCGGGCGCGCCGGCTGCTCGGGGTGTACGCGGCGGGGCGCATCCTCAACGCCCGCACCGCCCGTTCCCAGTTCGTCGGCGGCATGACGATGGGCCTGGGCATGGCGTTGACCGAGGGCAGCACGATGGACGCCTCCTTCGGCGACTTCGCGGAGTCCGACCTGGCGTCGTACCACGTGCCCGCGCACGCCGACGTGCCGGACGTCGAGGCCTACTGGGTCGAGGAGGACGACCCGCACCTCAACCCCATGGGCAGCAAGGGCATCGGGGAGATCGGCATCGTCGGCACGGCCGCCGCGGTGGGCAACGCGGTCCACCACGCGACCGGCGTCCGTTTCCGTGAACTCCCCCTCACCCCGGACCGGGTGCTCACCGCGCTGTCGGAGTCCGGCCGCTGAGGCGGCGCCCGCCCCGGCCGCGTGCGTCCGCGCGGGCGGGGCGGGCGGCCGGGGCGGGCGATCGGCCGGTGCCGGGTCAGTCCCGTACGGGCAGGACCGCGGCCGCGCGGTCGGGTTCCCGGGCGGGGGCCGTCCGCCGGTCGCCCCGCAGCCGGACGAGGAGCGCCGCCGCCGCGGTCACCGCGGTGGTCACGGCGACCGGGGCCGCTATCCACGGCGGGGCGAGGGTGGCCCCGGCGAGCGGCAGCAGCCCCATCACGTCGGTGCCGCCCACGGACGCCTGGGCGCCCGCGAAGACCGCCGGCACCAGCACGCCCGGCACCAGCAGCGGCAGGGCGGGCCGGCGCAGCAGCGCCAGGGAGAGCAGGAGGCAGAGCCCGGACAGGGCCAGCGTGGCGGCGAGGGCACCGACGGAGACGCCCTGCCGGTGCACGGCGATGTGGGCGACGCCGCACAGCGCCAGCGTCACCGCGGCCGCCCGGTCCGTCCGGGCGGTCCAGGCCGGCGGGGGCGGCGGGGCGGGCGCGGTGACGGCGGGTGCCGGCGCGGAAGCGAACGCGAGTACCCGGCGGGCCGGGGCCTCGACGGTCGCGCCCGACGACCCGACGGGCACGACCGACCGCTCGACGGGCACGACCGTCAGCCGGGCAGGTGCGGTCGACGGCCCGACGGGTACGCGCGCCGGGCTCTCGACGGCGTCGGAGGGGGCCGAGGGCTCCTCGGGGGCCGCCTGCACCGGTCCGGTGACGGGCCGGGGGCCGGCCGCCCCCTCCCGGCGGTGCCGCGCGAGCCGTGCGACGAGTTCGGCGAGTTCCTCGACCGGCCGGTGGGCGGCGGCCGCCCGGACCGCCTCGTCGCCGCAGTGCCGTTCCAGCGGTTCCCGGTACAGCAGCGTCATCAGCCGTGTCACCTCCTCGACCGGCCGGCTCCCGGCCGCGGCGCGGATCACGTGGTCGGCGTGCCCGGCGTCGTGGGGCGACCGGGACAGTACGGCCACCAGACGGGCGACGTCCTCCACCGGGCGGTCCGTGCCGATCGCCCGCAGCACGTCGGCCGCGGCCTGCCGGCCCTCCTCGGACTCCTCGAGCAGGGCGACGAGGCGGACGACGTCCTCGAGCGGCCGGTGGGCCGCGGCGGCGTGCAGCAGGCCGTCGACGGGGTCGGGGTAGGCGGTGCGGACGTCCTCGGCCGGGGCCGGCGCGCCGGCCGCCGACGACGAGGCGCGGTCCGCGCCGGTGGAGGGCGAAAGGGGCGGAACGGCATCGTCCGGGACGGGCTGCCGTACGGAGCGGGTGATCATGCTTGGCTCTCTCTGCAGGCTGCGGCCGCCACCTGCGCCCCCGGATGTGACACGCCGCGTGACGCTGACCATTACGACGGACCCCCGGCGCCGCCGCCACCCGGACGCGGCAACCGTGTGAGCGCCCGGCAGCCGGCCGGGGCGGGCGCGCGGCCGTGTCGAACGCCACCCGATCGGCGCGATTTCCCTTCCCCGACGGGGCATCCGGCACCGGGGAACGGGGAAACCGACAGTCGGGGAACCACCGGACACACCGCGCGAGGGACCGCACACAGGGAGGGCCCGTGGATGCGACCACCACGCTCGTGACCGTCGCCGCGGTGGTGGCGGTGGCGCTGTTCGCCGTGGCCGCCACCGTCATGGTGCGGCTGGTCCGGGCCCGGCGCGGCCTGCGGCAGGCGGGTCTGCCGACCGGACCGCGTTGGGTGTTCTGGGGCGCGGTCGCGTACTTCGTCCTCCCGGCCGACCTGCTGCCCGACCCGGTCTACCTCGACGACATCGGCGTCCTGCTCCTCGCCCTGCGCTCCCTGCGCCGCGCCCCCGGTCACGCGGACACCGCCGACTGACCGTCCGGGAAGACGTTTTCACCCCGTACGAGGCTCATCGCCCCTGCTCAGCTCCCCGTGCCCGACCCGACCCGGCGGCGATCACGGAGAGTAAGGAAACCAACCACGCGTTCGATTCGTATAAGTGACTGAAGGTCGCACCACAGCAGCGGGCCCGAGTGACGTCGCACGGCGGCACCGCTTGATCGACGCAGTACCGACGAGGGAGAGACGATGCAACCGTTCGCGCTCAACTACGCACGCCCGGCGGCGGAGTTGGACTTCACCACTCCGTACGCCTACGACCCAGGAATGCAGTTGAACGTGCTCCTCGACGGCCGGATCGCCGCCCGCGACCACGCCCTGCTGAGAGAGCTCGGTACGACGACCTCCACAGCGGGCTCCAAGACGCACTTCGACGACTGAGCGCGGCGGCCGAGATGACCGTGCTCATCCTCACCAGCGAAGAGGACGTCACGGCGGACATGGTGGTCGTGCACCTGAACGCCGCCGGCGTTCCCGTCGTGCGGCTCGATCCCGCCGACCTGACCGGTTCCGTCGCGCTCTCCGGGGAGTACGTGCACGGCGCCTTCCGGGGCCATCTGTCGTCCGCGGGGCGGCTGGTGAGCATCGACTCGCTGCGCTCGGTGTGGGTCCGCCGGCCCGGCACGGCGGCGGCCCGCGCCCCCGAACCGTCCGCGTGGCTCACGGAGGAGGCCTCGCAGGCGCTGTACGGGATGCTGCGCGGCGGTGGGGCGCGCTGGATGAACCATCCGGACGCGTCCCGGCGGGCCCGTCACAAGCCGTGGCAGCTGCGGCTCGCCCAGCGCAGCGGGCTGCCCGTGCCGGCCACGCTCATCACGACGTTCCCGCAGGCGGCGCGGGACTTCGCCGAGCGCTACCCCGACCTGGTGGTCAAGCCGGTGTCCGGGGCGCACCCGCAGGACCCGCCCCGGGCGGTGCCCACCACCCGGGTCCCGCCCGGCACCGACTTCGCCGCCGTCGCCTACGGCCCGACGCTGCTGCAGCGGCGGGTCGCCAAGCGGGCCGACATCCGGCTGACGGCGGTGGGCGACCGGTTACTGGCGGCCCGCAAGGCGGCCGGCGCCGACGACGACCCGGAGGTGGTGGACGTACGGTTCGCGCCGTCCACCGCGCCGTGGCGCCCGGTCGACGTCCCGCCGCGCCTGGCGGAGGCCGTGCGGACCTACCTGCGCGAGGCGGAACTGGCCTACGGGGCCTTCGACTTCGCGGAGGACGCCGACGGCACGTGGTGGTTCCTGGAGTGCAACCAGGCGGGCCAGTTCGGCTTCGTCGAGGTGGACACCGGTCAGCCGATCGCCCACGCCATCGCGCACTGGCTGGCCGGGACTCCCCCGCGACGGCCGGCCCGGCACGCGGACCGCTGTGGTTGCGCGGTGCCGTGAGCCGGGCCGGGGGCGACGTGATCAGACCGCCAGGGACAGGCCGCTCTCCTCGTCCCGCTCGCCGTCCCTCGTCGTGACCTCCTTCGCCACGTCCTTCTCCTGCTGGGGCAGCAGGGCCGTCGGCGACGGCGCCCCGGCGGCGAGCAGGGCGTCCGCGGCGGCGACCGCCTCACGGACGTCGGACGTGGCCATGAGGACGCACAGCGTGTAGGTGACGTCCTCCAACTCGCGGGCCGTCTGCGGCGTCTCCCGCTCCGTCTGAGCGATCCTCAGCGTGGCGTAGCGGGTGAGCAGCGTCCTGACGGTCTTCGGGTCCGGAACGATCACGAGCGCCCCTTTCTCCAGGTGTGGTGGGCTCCGTGTGCCCGGACCGGGGCGATTCATGCGCGGATGGGGCGCGTGTCACCCTCCGGGGGTACGTTTTTCGCCACTCGGCCCCGTGCTCCCCGCCTCCGCGCGCGGTCGTCACGGCCGCGGGCCGCCCCGCGGCGTCAGGCCGCCTGCCCGCTGTGCAGGGCCGCGTAGGCGCCGCCGCGGCGCAGGAGTTCCTCGTGGGTGCCGGTCTCCAGGATCCGTCCCTCGCCCATGACCACGATCCGGTCGGCGCCGCGCACCGTGGACAGGCGGTGCGCCACCACGAAGGTGGTGCGCCCGTGCAGCAGCCGGGCCAGCGCCTGCTGGACCAGGGCCTCCGAGCGGGTGTCGAGCGCGGACGTGGCCTCGTCCAGGATGAGCACCTTGGGGTCCCGGATCAGCGCGCGGGCGATCGCCAGCCGCTGCTTCTGTCCGCCCGACAGACGTGCCCCCCGCTCGCCGACCAGGGTGTCGAGTCCCTGGGGCAACCGGTCGACGAACTCCAGAGCGTTGGCGTCGCGCAGGGCGGCGCGCACCGCCTCCTCGTCGGCCTCGTCCTCCATGCCGTAGGCGACGTTCTCGCGGACGGTGCCGTCGAAGAGGATCGACTCCTGCGGGACCACCGAGACGAACCGCCGGTAGGTGCGCAGGTCGAGGGTGTTCATGTCGGTGCCGTCCAGCAGCAGCCGGCCCGAGGTGGGCCGGATGAAACCGATGACGAGGTTGAGCACGGTGGACTTGCCCGCGCCGGAGGCGCCGACCAGGGCGACGGTCTCGCCGGGCGCCACGGACAGGGTGAAGTCGCGCACCGAGGGCCGGCCGCCGTCGTAGGCGTGTCCGACGTCCTCGAAGGCCACCGCGCCGTGCAGCGCGGTCAGTTCGGCCTTGCCCGCGTTGTCCTCCAGTTCGGGCGCCTGGAGGACCTCGCCGACCGAGCGGACCGACTCCAGCCCCTTGGTGATGACCGGCGCCAAGCCGGTCAGCGTGGTCGTGGAGTTGGTCAGGGTGGTGAGGAAGGCGCTGAGCATGACGACGTCACCGGGGGTGACGCCCCAGACCTCGTAGTACGACACGAGGGCCGCGCCCGTCAGGACCAGGACGCCCACCACGTTGAGCACGACCCAGGAGATCGAGCCGAAGCGGCCGTTGACCAGGTCGAGGCGCATCCCGGAGGTCAGCAGGCGGCGCAGGGTGCCGTCCATGCGGGTGAGGGCCTTGCCCTCCAGGCCGTGGGCGCGGGTGACCGGGATCAGGCGGGTCATCTCCGTGACGCGCGAGGAGAGGGTCTCCACCTCGTGGCGGAAGTGCTCGTTGTGGGTGCGCAGCCGGGACCGCAGGCGGGCCACGACGAACGCGGCGACGGGCACCACGATCAGGAAGACGGGCACGAACTCGGGAGTGCGCACGGCGATGATGACGAGGCCGCCGGTGAGCACGGTGATCGCGCCGAGCCCGTTCTCCGCGGTCTGCTGCACCATCTGCTCGACGGCCTCGACGTCCCGGACGACCTTGGCCTGGAGCACGCCGGCGCTGACCCGCGAGTGGTATCCGATGGACAGTTGCTGCATGCGGGTGCACAGCGCGGAGCGCAGGGTGGTGCCCATGCGGCGGACGCTGCCGTACAGGAGGCGGACGTAGAGCAGGTGGAGCGGGTAGTTGACGATCAGGATGAAGAGGATGACGCCGGTGCTGGTCCACAGGCGGCCGATGGGCTGGTGCTCGACGACGGTGTCGATGATGGACGCGGTGATGAGCGGCAGCAGCCAGACGGGACTGTGCTTGACGGTGAAGACGACGACCGCGCCGGCCAGTCGGTGACGGTCGGCGCGGAAGAGGTAGGCGAGCGTGCGGATCGGGTGCTCGTCGCGGTAGCGGTGGTCGAGGGGTCTGTCGAGCGACGACGCCATCGGCGGTGGTCCTTCCCCGGGTTCGGGATGCGGGAATCGGGTGGGGCGTGCGGGACCCGAGCGTAGAGCAAGCGCTTTCTGTCCAGGGCGACCGGACCGCGCCAGGGCACCCGAGCGGCGTGCCCCGGCGCGGTCCGGCCCGTTCCCGCGTCCCGCCCGTCCCGTCGTCCCGTCGGCGCGGGCGGTCAGGCCCCGTCCAGTTCCGCCAGTTCCTCGGCCGTGAGGGTCAACTCGGCCGCGGCGGCCGAGTCGCGGATCGTCTCCGGGCGGCTGGCGCCCGGAATGGGCACCACCACCGGCGACTTGGCGAGCATCCAGGCCAGGCACACGCGCTGCGGGCTCACCCCGTGCCGCTCGGCGATCCGGGCGAACGGCGCGTGGGCGGAGCCGAGTCCGGCGGCGCGGGAGATGCCGCCGAGCGGGCTCCAGGGCAGGAAGGCGATGCCCAGCTCGTCGCACAGGCGCAGTTCGGGCTCGCTGGAGCGGAAGGCGGGCGAGAACTGGTTCTGCACGGAGACCAGCCGGCCGTCCAGGATCTCGTTCGCCAGCCTGATCCGGTCGGGGTCGGCGTTGGAGACGCCGGCCGCGAGGATCTTTCCCTCGTCGAGCAGTTCGCGCACCGCGCCGACCGAGTCGGCGTAGGGGACGCGCGGGTCGGGGCGGTGGAACTGGTAGAGGCCGATCGCCTCCACGCCGAGCCGGCGCAGCGAGGCCTCGCAGGCCTCCTTGAGGTGCCGGGGGCTGCCGTCGAGGGTCCAGCCGCCGTCGCCGGGGCGCAGGTGACCGCCCTTGGTGGCGACCAGCACCTCGGCGCCCCGGTCGTGGGAGGCGAGGGCCTTGGCGACGAGGGTCTCGTTGTGGCCGACCTCGTCGGCGTGCAGGTGGTAGGCGTCCGCGGTGTCGATCAGGGTGACGCCGGCGTCCAGCGCGGCGTGCACGGTGGCGAGGGAGCGCGCCTCGTCGGGGCGGCCCTCGATCGACAGGGGCATGGCCCCCAGCCCGATCGCGCTGACCTCGACGTCACCGATGCGGCGGGTGTGCATGGGTCGTGACCTCTCCGGGCGGTGGGCGTGACGAAGTCCGGTGCACCGGAAGGTGAGCGCGGTGCACCGGACGCGTTCCAGCCTGGCCCCGGCGGGCCTCGGAGGTCCAATGGAAGAAAGCGAACGCATTCAGCAGCGGGGCCGCTGAATGCGGGCCCGGTTCAGGACTTCGACGTCAGGTACTCCTCCACCCCCGGCGCCCGGTGCGCGTCCTCGACGCCCACCACACCGCCGGCCGCCTTCGCGTCCGGCTTCAGCACGTACGTCGACAGCGCGGCGGGCCGGCCGACGTCGGTGAAGTCCTGCGGGCTGCCGAGGCCGGTGTCGACGCTCTTCTGCGAACGATGCGCCTTCACCACGTCCTCGCGGGCGAGGCTTCCGCCCTCGCAGGCCTTCTTCAGGTCGGCGCCCAGGAGCTGGGCCGCGTTGTAGCCGGAGAGCGCCCCGGAGTCGACCGGGGAGGCCGGGTACTTCGCGGTGTAGGCGGTGGCCATCTTCTTGACTCCGGGGATGTCGGAGCTGACGGCCGGGGCGCCGCTGACGATGCTCAGCATGGCCGTCAGGGCCGGCGCGGCGGGGGTCTTCATCAGTTGCGGGGCGAAGCCGGGCGCGCTGCTGACGACGGGGACGCGCAGGCCGCGGGAGGCGGCGACACCGACCAGGGAGGCCGTCTGGGCGGGCCCGGCGCTGATCAGGATCGCCTTCACGCCCTCCTTCTTCAGCGCCGTCACCTGGGCGGAGAGGTCGGTGTCCGTCGCCTTGATCTTCTGGCCCGCGATCTTCAGCCCGGCCTTCTGCGCCGCCCAGGTGGAACCCTGGAGCGCGTTGGCGCCGTAGTCGCCCTCGAAGTAGACGTGCCCGATCGTGTCGCCCTTCGCCAGGCCCTTGGTGCGGGTGAGGAAGTCGACCGCGGCGATCATGTCGAGGTCGTACGTGGTGGCCATGACCTGGACGGAGTCCTTGCCCAGCAGGGAGGCGGCCCAGGCCTGGGGGTAGGTGAGCAGGTGGTCGCGCTCGATGTCGTCGAGGAGGGCCGCGACCACCGGGGAGCCGATGACCTGGGGCAGGGCGACGACGTCCGGGGAGATGTCGGCGTAGGCGGTGACGGCCTTCTGGACGTCGTAGCCGTGGTCCTTGACGACGATCTCGACCTTGCGGCCGCAGATGCCGCCCGCGGCGTTGGTCTCGTCGGCCCACATCTGCTGGGCCTGCACGATGGACTTGCCGAGGGTGGCGTAGGGGCCGGTGAGGTCGGTGAGGGCGCCCAGTCTGATGGCCTTGTCGGTCACTCCGGGGCCGGACCTGACGCCGTCGGCGCCGTCGGAGGTGGTGTCGCCGTCCGCTTTGGAGCTACAGCCGGTGGCCGCGATCAGCAGGGCAGCCAGTGCCGCGGTGAGGGCGGTGCCGCGGGTGCGGTGCTTGGGGTTCACGGGGTGTGCTCCTTGGCTCGTGCGGGTGAGTCCGGTGAGGCGGGTGAGTCCGGTGAGGTGTCAGTGGTGGCCGGCGGGGGTGCGGACGGCGTCCGGTCGGGCGAGCGGGCGGGCCGCAGGCGGGCGCGCACGCGACGGGTCAGGCCGTGCAGGCCGTCGGGGGCGTACAGGAGGATGACGACGATCGCGGCGCCGTAGAGGTAGCGGGCGGCCTCGGTGGGGCCGACGGCGCCCTCGCCGCCGGTGCCGGGGGCGGCGACCAGCGGGAGCTGGTCGGCGTACCGGGTCATCAGCAGGGGCAGCGCGGTGACGAAGAAGGCTCCCGCGGTGGCTCCGGCGACGGAGCCGAGGCCGCCGATGACGATCATGGCGAGGTAGTCGACGGAGAGGGCCAGGCCGAAGTAGTCGGGCACGACCCGGCGGAAGGAGAGGGCCAGCAGGACCCCGGCCAGGCCGGCGTACATCGACGACACCACGAAGGCGGCCGAGCGGTAGCGGGCGACGTTCACGCCCATGACGGCCGCCGCGGTCTCGCTGTCGCGGACGGCCGCGAGGGCCCGGCCGGGGCGGCCGCGCAGCAGTCCGCGCGCGGTGTACCAGGTGAGGGCGAACAGGGCGAGGCCGAGGTACCAGAGGCGTTCCTCGGCACCGAACGGCACGCCCAGCACGGTGAGTTCGGGGTCGTCGGCGGTGAAGCCGAAGCCGCCCAGGGTGAGCGGCGGGACCGAACGGCCGTTGAAGCCGCCGGTGACGGAGTCGGCGGTGAGCAGCAGGTGGTGGCCGAGGAAGACCAGCGCGAGGGTGGCGATGCCCAGGTAGATGCCGCGCACCCGGCCGGCGACGGGGCTGAACAGGCCGCCCGCCGCACCGGCCAGCAGCACGGCGAGGACGGCGGCGAGCACCGGGGGCAGGGCCGGGCCGGGATCGCCGGCCAGCCAGGTGTAGCCGTACGCCCCCACGGCGAGGAAGAAGGCGTGGCCGAGGGAGAGCTGGCCGGCGGTGCCGCTGAGCAGGCCGAGGCCGACGGCGCCGATGGCGGCGGCCAGCGAGAACAGGCCGATGCGCAGCCAGAAGGCGTCGAGGTAGAAGGGCAGCGCGCACAGCACGAGGGCGGGCAGCAGCAGCCTGGCCCACTTCGGGACGAGTTCAGACACGGACCGCTCCCTTCGCGCCGAACAGGCCGGTGGGCCGCACCAGCAGGACGACCACCATCACGGCGTAGGGCGCGACGTCGCCGAACCCCTCGCCGAGGACGTGCAGTTCGGACTGGTAGCCGGCCACGAGGGCCTCGGTCAGGCCGATCAGCAGGCTGCCGGCGAGGGCGCCGGGCGGTGAGGCCATGCCGCCGAGGATGGCCGCGGGGAAGGCCTTGAGGGCGATCTGGCCGGTGGTGCGTTCCAGGCCCGGCGCCGGGAAGGCGGCGAGGAACACGGCGGCGAGGGCGGCGAGCGCGCCGGCCAGGCACCAGGCGAGCATGCGGACCCGGCTCAGCCGTACGCCCATCAGGGCGGCGGCCTCCACGTCCTCGGCCGCGGCGCGCAGGGACAGGCCCCAGGGCGTGAACCGGAAGAGGGCGAAGACGGCGGCGATGACGACGGCGGAGACGGCGACGGCGGCGAGCCGGCTGTCGGCGACGGTCACCGGGCCGAGGCCGGTCACCGCGTCGCCCCACGGGTCGCCGAGGGTGAGGAGGTCGCCGCCGATGCGCCGGGCCAGGTCGGTCACCAGCACGATGTCCACGCCGATGGTGACGATGGTCTGCACGTGGGCGGCCTTGGGGTCCGGGTCGCCGCGTTGCAGCAGCAGCCGGTCGACGGCGCCGGCCACGGCCGCGGTCGCCAGGACGGCCACCGCGAGGGCGCCGGCGAAGCCGAGGTCGTCGTGGAGGACGGCGACGAGGTAGCCGCCGAGCAGGAGCAGCGAGCCGTGGGCGAAGTTGAGGACGCCGGAGGCCTTGAAGATGACGACGAAGCCGAGGGCGACGAGGGCGTAGACGGCGCCGAGGGCGAGGCCGTTGAGGAGGGTGTCGAGGAGGGTGGTCACTGGGCGTTCTCCCCGGGGGGTTCGGTCACGTCGGTCTCTGCACGGGTCGCGGCGGCGTCGGCCGTGCCGGTCGCACCGGTGGTCCCGGTGGTCCCGGACCGTGACCCGCCGGTCCTGTCGGCTCCACCGGTCCCGCCGGTCCCGCCGGGGACGCCGGCCTCGTCGGGGGCGCCGGGGACGCCGGCCTCGTCGGGGGCGCCGGGGGCACCGGCCTCGTCGGGGGCGCCGGTGCCCAGGTAGGCGCGCAGCACCTCGGGGTGGCGGCGGATCTCCTCGGGGGTGCCGTGGGCGAGCCGGCGGCCGAAGTCGAGGACGGTGACCTCGTCGGCGAGGCGCATGACCAGGCCCATGTCGTGCTCCACGAGGACGACGGACAGGCCGAGCCGTTCCCGGACCGTGCGGACGACGTCGGCCGTGGCGGCGCGTTCGGCGCCGTTCATGCCGGCCACCGGCTCGTCGAGCAGCAGCACGCGCGGCTCCAGGCAGAGCGCGCGGGCGAGTTCGACGCGTTTGCGGTCGCCGTACGACAGCAGGGCCACCGGGGTGTCGACGTGGGCGGCGAGGCCGGTGAGTCCGGCGATCTCGTGGACCCGTTCCAGGTGGGCGCGTTGTTCGCGCACCGCGCCCGGCAGGCGCAGGGCGCTGGCGGCGAAGCCGGCGCGGGACAGGGCGTGCCGGCCGAGCATGAGGTTGTCGGCGACCGTCCCCTCGGTCGTGACGATGTTCTGGAAGGTGCGGGCCACGCCGAGCGCGGCGATCCGGTGCGGGGCGAGTCCGGTCAGGTCGGTGTCGCCGAGCAGGACCCGGCCGGCGGCCGGGCGGCACAGGCCCGACAGGACGTTGAAGCAGGTGGACTTGCCCGCGCCGTTGGGTCCGATCAGGGCGTGCACCGAGCCCGGGGCCACGGTGAAGGAGACCGCGTCGAGGGCGGTGAGGCCGGCGAAGCGGACGGTGACGTCGCGGACGTGGAGCGCGGGGGGTGCGGCCGGGGGGCCGGCGGTGGCGCGGGCGGCCGTACGGCCGGTGGTGCGGAGGTTCACGCGGCCCCCTGCTCGCCGGCCGGTCCGTCGGCGCTCTCGCCGAGGTAGAGGCGGCGTACGGCGTCCGTGCGGGCGAGTTCACCGGCGGGGCCGGAGAGCCGGATCTCACCCACCTCGAGGACGTGCGCGTGGTCGGCGAGGGACAGGGCCATGCCGGCGTTCTGCTCGACCAGCAGCACGGCGGTGCCCTGCGCGTTGATCTCGCGGACGACCTCGGCGATGCGGAACACCATCTGCGGGGCGAGGCCGAGGGACGGCTCGTCGAGCAGGAGCAGGCGGGGGGCGGCCATCAGGGCGCGGCCGATGGCGAGCATCTGCTGCTCGCCGCCGGACAGCAGGCCGGCCGCCTGCCGGCTGCGTTCGGCGAGGACGGGGAAGAGGCCGTACACGCGGTCGCGGGACTCCCGGACCAGGGCGGGGGCGCGCCGGCCCAGGCCGAGACCGCCGGCGCGCAGGTTCTCCTCGACGGTGAGACCGGCGAAGACCCGTCGGCCTTCGGGGACCTGGACGACTCCGGCCCGGACCGCGGCGACCGGGTCGCGTCCGTCGAGTTCCGTGTCGCCGTAGCGGACGCGGCCCGCGGTGACGGTGCCGCGGTGCAGGCGCAGGGTGCCCGAGACGGCCCTCAGCAGCGTGGTCTTGCCGGCGCCGTTGGCGCCGAGCAGGGCGACGACCGCGCCGTGCGGGACGGTCAGGGACACGGAACGCAGGGCTGACAGGGCCCGGCCGTACATGACGTCGAGCCCTTCGACGCGCAGCGCGGGCGGATCCTGCGGTGGTGCTTCGGGCATCGCGGCTCCTCGGGTCCGTGCCGGCCGGTCACGGCACTTCGGGGGACGGGGGCGCTCACCACAGCACGGGGCGCCGGGGCCGGTACAGGCACGGGGACGGGGTCGCTGCGCGGGCCCAGTGCGGGGGGCGGGGGCTTGTGCGGGTGCCCAGGCGGGGAACGCGGGCCGCCGCGGGGGCGGGGCACGGGCACGCGCGGGACGGGGCGGGGACATGGGCACGCACGGGGCAGGGCGGGGACATGGGCACGCACGGGGCAGGGCGGGGACATGGGCACGCACGGGGCAGGGCGGGGACATGGGCACGCACGGGGCAGGGCACGCGGCGGGGCACGGAGGTACGGCGGCACGGCCCGGTCACCGGATCGCCTCGCCGGATCGCCCTACCGCCCCACCGCGGTGGCCGCCGACGGGTGGGCCGGGTCGCCGCGACCGGGCCGGACCCGACGGGAGCACCGGCCGGAAAGCACCGGCGGCGCCGGGCAGACGCCGGGGCGCCTGCGCGAGGGGGACGCGCGCACGGGTCGGTGGGCGGCGCGGCGGGCCGCCACCGCCGTACCGCGTCCGCCGCGCCGCCGCCTCGCCCCGGCGGTTGTCGGAGGAGGGCCGGCAGGGGGCTCTGCCGGGGGGGCCGTCAGGGCGCCGTCAGGGGCGCCGGCAGGGCCGCCAGGGCGAGGGTGATCTCGACGACGTCCGTCGGGCGGGAGAGGCTGCGGCCGGTGAGCTGTTCGTAACGGCGGAGACGGTTGAGGACGGTGTTGCGGTGGCAGTAGAGGCGTTCGCCCGCGCGCTGGGCGGAGCCGTCGCAGGCCAGCCAGGTGGCGAGGGTGTCCAGGAGGACGGCCGCGTCGGCGGGTTCCAGGGATCTCAGGGGGCCGAACACCCGGTCGGCGAGGGCGGTGGCGAGGTCGGGCGAGGAGATCACCAGGGCGGCGGGGAGGTGTTCGGTCAGGCGTATCGTGCCGCCGGTCCCCGGGCACATGCGCAGCGCGGTGTCCGCGAGCCGGCGGGCGTCGCCGACGGCGGCCAGGCCCGACACGGCCGTGCCGACGCCGACGCGCGCGCCCGAGGGCGGGCCGCCGTCGATCGCCGTGCCGTCCCGGCCGTCGCCGAGCAGGACGATGCCGTAGTCCACCTCGACCCCGGTGTGCCAGTGCACACGCGCGCCGCGTCCCACGGCGGCACGTGCACCGGCCGCCTCGGACGGGGAGCCGCCGGACACCGCGACGACGACGTAGCGGCCCTGCTCGGGCAGGTCCAGGGCCTGTGCGGCCTCGGGCAGGTCGACGATGCGGCTGGTGCCCTCCAGGAGGGCGGCGGCGAGCAGTCGCAGCCGGTTCTCGCGCCGCCAGGCGAGCTGCCGTTCGACCTGCCGGTAGGCGTCCGCGACGAGCGTGCAGTGTTCGTCGACGAAGTTCCACACGTCGGCGGCCACGTGCACCAGGAGGCGCACGTCCTCGGGGGCGGATCGGGAGGTCTCCTCGACCAGGCCCTGCCACACCAGGGAGCCGCCGAGCCGGAAGGCGTGCAGCAGCGCGTCCAGGGGCAGGCCCTGCTCGGCCCGGTTGGCGCCGATCTTCCAGGAGCAGCGGCGGGCCGCGTCCCGGTTGCCGCGCGGGTCGAGGAGCGAGTTGACGCTGTGCCGCAGGGAGCGGTGGACCTCCTGCCAGGTGGCGGCGGGGTCGCTCTCCACGGCGGTGCGGTAGGCGGGCTCCTGGTCCTGGAGGGCGGCGACGAGCCGGTCGGTGAGGTCGGGCAGATCGTCGAGGAGCACCCGCGCGGCGCGGTGCAGCACGCGCAGGGCGTCGGCGTCGATCAGCGACCGGACGCGCGGCCGCGGCCGCGGGCCCGGCCCGGTGGGCCCCGCCGGTGCCGGGCGCACCGCAATCCGTGGCCGAAGGGCGTGGTGCATCGCGGTCCTCCCCCAGGGGTCGGTGACCCGGCGGCTCCCGCACGGCGGTGCCCCGTCCGGCTCCGGGCCGGCCGGGGAGGTCCGCGCGGGTCCCGCCGGCTGGCGGGTCCTGCCCCGAAGGATGACATACCGTCCGGTCGGTCCCTAGGGGTGTGCACCGGTCTTTTCCGCGTGCTCGACCAGCCGGGCCAGTTCCAGCCGGGACCGCACACCGAGGGTGGCGAACACCTTCCGCAGGTGGTAGTCGACGGTGCGGGTGCTCACGGACAGCGTCAGCGCGACCTCCCGGTTGGTCGCGCCCTCGGCGACGCGGCGGGCGATGCGCAGCTGCTGCGGGGTCAGTCCCGTCAGGCCGGCGGACCCGTGCGGGCGCGGTCCGGCGGCCGCGGCGCCGCCCGCGCGCAGTTCGTCACGGGTCTGTTCGGCCCAGGCGCGGGCCCCGCACCGTTCGAAGCCGACGAGGGCGGCGCCGAGCCGGTCGCGGGCCTCGCGCAGGCGTCGCCGGCGCCGCAGCCACTTGCCGTGGAGGAGTTCGGTGCGGGCCCTCTCGAAGTCGCCGCCGGCCGATTCGTGCAGGTCCAGCGCGCGCCGGTAGAGGGCGTCGGCCCGGTCCTGCGGGGCCAGCAGGGCGCGGCAGCGCAGGAGTTGGGCGGGTGCCTGGGGGTCGGCGCCGAAGGCCGCCCACCGCGCGAAGTCCTCGACGACGCCCCGGGCACCCTCGGGCTGCCCGGCCCCGACGGCCGCCTCCACGTAGCAGGGGACGGCGAGCATCCACAGCGCGAAGTGCCCGCGCCGGGTGCCCGGCCGCACCAGGGGACCGAGCCGGTCCGCGGCCTCCTGGGGCCGCCCGCACCCCAGGTCGGCGCGGGCCGCCGCCCACTCCGCCAGTGTCGTCGCCTGCGCGAGGCCGTGCCGGCGGGCGGTGCCGAGCGCGGCCTCCACGTGCCCGGCGACCCGTTCGGTCTCCCCCTCGATCGAGGCGGCCAGCGCCAGTACGGCGTGGTGGTGGGCGGCGGTGTTGCGCTGTCCGGCCCGTTGCGCGGCGCGCAGTCCCTCCTCGGCGTGGGTGCGGGCCAGCGCGTGCCGTCCGGCGCGCAGTTCGACGTAGGCGAGGTACTCCCGCGCCCGGGGCACGACCGTGACGGTGTCCAGGGTGCGGGCGGCGGCCAGGGCCCGCGCGCCCGCCCGGCGGGCGCCGTCGAGGTCGCCGAGCATGAGGGCCGCCGCGGCGGCCCTCATGCTGTCCTCCGGGTCGCCGGAGCCGTCCGGGCCGGGCACCACCCGCCGCAGCCGGACCGCGGCCTCCTCGAACCGCGCCTCCAGCAGCGCCCGCAGCCCCAGCCGGTAGTCGGCGCGGGTGTCGTCCGGGGCGGGCGCCGCCGTGACCTGCCCGCAGCGTTCGAGGGCGGCCAGGCATCCCGCCGGGTCGCCCGCCGCCCACGCCGCGTCGCAGGCGGCCAGCGCGGCGGTCGCGGCGTCGGCCGGGGAGCGGTCGGCGAGCAGGGCGGTGGCGAGCAGGAGGGAGGCGTGGGCCTCGTCGACGGGCCCGTCGCGCAGCACCGTCGTGCCGCGCAGCAGTGCGGCACGGCCGCGCACGCCGACGGGCGCGCCGTCGATCCGGGCCGCGTCGAGGAGCCGCAGCGTCCGGTGGGAGCCTCCGGCGAGCAGGGCCTGTCCGGCGGCGGCCGTGTACAGCTCGGCGCGCCGCGGGGCGTCGTCGCACAGTTCGGCGGCCCGGGTGTACGCGGCGCAGCGCAGCCGGCGGGACGGCAGGTCCCCGGCGACCGCCGCCAGTTCGTCGCCGCGCGCGGCTCCGGCCCAGGCCCGGTGCAGCAGGGCCCGCGGGCCGCCCTCGTACGACTCCCGGGCCAGCGCGAGGTGCACGGCCCGCCGCCGCTCGTCGGGCGCCGCCGCGTACACCGTCCGGCGCAGCAGCTCGCTGTGGAAGCGCACCTCGCCGTCGGCGGCCGCGAGCAGATCGGGCAGCGGTACGGCGCCGTCGTGCCCGAGGTGCGCCACCGCCCGCCGGACGAGGCCGAGACCGACGCCCGTGTCCTCGTCGTCGCGGGCGGCGGCCGCCACCGTCAGCAGGAGGTCGCCGCGGGCCGGGGTGAGTCCGTCCAGGCACCCGCCGGCCAGGTCCGTCAGCACCTCGGCGCCGGGCAGCGGGTGGGGCGGCGGACGGTCCCCGCGCACCTGGGCGGGCGAGAGCCGCCGGACGAGGGCCAGCAGGAGGGCCGGGTTGCCCTCGGCGGCGTCCACGATCGCGTCCCGGACTCCCCCGTCGAGGGCCCGTCCGGTGACGTCGTCGAGGAGCGCCGCCGCCTCGGACGGGGTGAGCGGGTCCATCCTCAGCACCGGCAGGCCGGCGAACTCCGGTGCGGGCGGGCGGTGTCCGGGGACCGTGAGCAGCAGGCGCGCCGGCGTCGCCGTGCGGCACAGCCGCCGGGCGGCGGCACCCAGCAGGGCGCGGGAGACCGGGTCCCACAGGTGGGCGTCGTCGACGCACACGAGCAGCGGGGCCGGGGCGGTGGACAGCGTGTCGAGCAGGGCCGCCCCGGAACCGCCGGCCGGTGTGCGGCCGGTGGCGTCGCCGAGCGCGCGCAGCAGGACGCGCAGGCCGCCGCCGGGGACGGCCGTGCCGGCGGGGTCCGCCCCCACCCGCACGGCCGTGCCGGCGAAGGCGTGGGCGGCCCGGTCGAGGAACCGGGTGCGGCCACAGCCCGGTTCGCCCGTGACGACGTGCACGCCGCCGTGGAGCCGGTCCGCGGGGGCGCTCGCCCGGTGCGGCTCGGGGCCGGGGGTCGCGGTCGTCCGTTCGGTCATCCTCGTGACGTTACGCACGCGTAGGGTGAGGCGGAAGTCACCCGTCCGTGCGGGTGCGGCCCCGATTCCGGCCTGTCACCTGGGCGTTCGCGGCTGGCGCCCGGTGCGCGGGCTTGTGCCGGTGCCCAACTGCCGCCCGTCCGCGCCGTGATCGTGCACAACGGCGGACGGCGGCGGCCGCGCGGGTGGGCGCGGCCGCCGCCGTCCTCGTGCGGCTCCGGGGAGGATCAGGAGGTGTGCGGGCAGTTGCCCCGGTACTCCTCGATGGTCGAGCTCGGGCTCGGCAGCGGGCACAGGAACTGCTCGTAGCGGGTGTCGTTGTCGATGAACCGCTTCAGCCAGGAGACGCTGTACTTCGCGACCGTGGTGTTCGAGCTGGTCGGGGCGGAGTGGGTGGCGCCGTTGAGCTCCAGGTAGGCGCGGTCCAGGGAGGACGGCAGCGAGGTGTAGAAGGGCTCCGCGTGGCTGGCCACGGGGGCGACGCTGTCGCCGTCGGCGCCGACGATCAGGGTGGGCGTGCGGACCTCCGGCCACGTCTTGTCGGTGTTCCACGGCGTCAGCGGGATGGCCGCCTGGAGGGCGGGACGGGACTTGGCGGCCTCCAGGCTGCCGCCGCCGCCCATCGAGTGGCCCATCACGCCGAGCCGGGTGGCGTCGACGCGGGTCCGCACCGAGCTGCTCCCGGTGAGGTAGTCCAGGGCGGCGAGCAACTGCTTTCCGCGCGAGGCGGGTTGGTCGAGCGTCGAGGTGGTGTCGATGGTGAAGACGACGAAGCCCTGGGAGGCGAGCCGCGGGCCCAGCCAGGCGACGGAGGACTGGCTGGCGGTGAAGCCGGGCGAGACGGCGACCGCGCCGAAGGTGCCGTCGGCGGTGCTGGTCGGGTAGTAGATCGTGCCCCCGCCGAAGCCGGTGACGGCGGAGGAGGAGACGGTGGTCTGCGAGACGGCGTACGGGCCCCGTGCCGCCTCGATGCTCGACGTGGTCGGCGCCGGGCCGCGCTCGTAGGGGTTGGCCGCGGCCTGCGCCGTGGGCTGGCCGAGGGTGGTGAGACCGACGACCGCGGCGATCGCCGTCGCGAGGCCGGCGAACCGGCCGCGTCTGCGGTGGGGGGAACCGGTGGGCACCCGGTGGGCGGCACCGGCGCGCGCATGCTGCTGCACGACGAGTGGTCCTCTCTGCCGTGGCGGCCCGCCCGGCAGGGCGGGCCCTCGTGGGGGCTGGCCGTGCCACTGTGGGGGCGATCGCCGCCGGGGGGACCGGCAATGTCGCCGGTCTCGTGCGGCCCGCCCCGCCGCCCGCCCCGCCGCCCGCGGCACCGTCCGCGGTCGCCGTGCTCCCCCGCGCGGGACGAAGCTCGAGGTGACCGCCCCCCGCCCGGCCCCGAAGAAGGCCCTCCCGCGGCGCTCCCCGCCGACGACGGCGTCCGCCCCGCCGACACCGACGGCTCCTACTCCGGCGAAGGACGCCGGCGGCCGCCGGGTCGCGCTCACCCACGCCCGCGCCCGGGTCGCCACCCGCACGGTGTCCGTACGGGGCGACCGGCCGCTGCGGGAGGTGTCGCGGGGAGCGGGCCCGCCCGGGCGGACGCGCTGCTGGACGGTTTCACACATCCCTCACGTCCCTGACGGCGTTTTCCGGGCGTCCGCACGCATCGACGGCGCGCACCGGTGCACCCGGAGCGGGTCGCCGGACGAGGAGGAACGCCGTGCTCTGGGTCGCCGTACTGCTGCTGCCGGCACTGTCCGTCCTGCTGGTGGTGATGGACCGCGTGGAGGACCGGATGCCCGCCCGCGCCCGGCCCGGGCGGCGGCACGCCGGGCGCAGGAGGCATCTGCACCTGGTGCGGGGCGCCTCGCGCGGTCCGGGGCCGGCCGCTCACAAGGGCGCCCACAAGGGCGCCCGCAGGGGTGCTGACGGGAGCGCCGCCGGGCCTCGCGCCGCCTGACGGCGGGGCCTGACCGCGGCCGCCGTGGCCCCCGAGGAGGGACGGGCGCGGCCCCCCGAGGAGGGACGGGCGCGGCCCCCGGGGAGGGGCGGATCACGGCAGGAGGGGCGGGACGGGTCACGGCAGGAGCGGCGGGGCGGGGCAGCAGGGGTGGGGCGGGACGCCGTTCGTGTGCGAGGCTCGCCCTGGACGGCGCCCGGCGCGGCGTCCGGCGTCACCCCGGACGGCGGCGAGGAGAGTCAGCGGCATGCGCATCGGTCTGCTCGGCACCGGCCCCTGGGCGCGGATGGTCCACGCGCCCGTCCTGAGCTCCCACGAGGGTCTCGACCTCGTCGGGGTGTGGGGCAGGCGCCCCGCCGCCGCGAGGGAGTTGGCGGACCGTCACGGCACGCGGGCCTTCGACGACGTGGACGAGCTGTTCGCGGAGGTCGACGCGGTGGCGGTGGCGCTGCCGCCGGACGTGCAGGCGGAGTTCGCGGTCCGGGCCGCCGGGGCCGGCCGTCATCTCCTGCTGGACAAGCCCCTCGCCACGACGGTGGCGGGGGCGCGCGGGGTGGTGCGCGCCGTGCGGGAGGCGGGGGTCGCCTCGGTGGTCTTCTTCACGACCCGTTTCCTCCCCGAGCCGCAGGCGTGGATCGTCGAACAGGCCCGGGTGGGCGGCTGGTTCACGGGGCACGCACAGTGGCTGGGTTCGGTGTTCACGGGCGGGGACCAGGGCGGGGGGCATCCGTTCGCCACTCCCTGGCGGCGGCGGAAGGGCGCCCTGTGGGACGTCGGCCCGCACGCGCTGTCCGTGCTGCTGCCGGTCCTCGGCGACGTCCGCCGGGTGACCGCCGCGGCGCCGGGACCCGGTGACACCGTCCACCTGGTCCTGGACCACTGTGGCGGTGCCTCCAGCACGCTGACGCTCAGTCTGACCGCCCCGTCGGGGGCGGCCGGTTCACGTGTGGAGATCCGTGGGGAGGCCGGAGTGGCGTGCCTCCCCGAGAGTGCCGCGGACGCCGGGACGGCGCTCGGCCGGGCCGCGGACGCGCTGTGCGCCGCGGCCCGTGACGGGCGTCCGCATCCGTGCGATGCGGCGTTCGGCCTGCGGGTCACCGAGATCCTCGCCGAGGCCGAGGGCCTGTCGGCCTGCGGCTCGGGCTGAGGCCACGGCCGCCGAGGGCCGGTCAGGCGTGCCGGTGGGTCCGCTTGTTGCCGGTGACGGCCCGGTAGAGGACCAGCAGGATGAGCGAGCCGACGATCGCGGCGATCCAGGTGGAGAGGTCGAAGAAACCGTCGATCGAGTCGACGCCGAAGATCACCTTGCCGAGCCAGCCGCCGAGCAGACCGCCGGCGACACCGATCAGCATGGTGACGATGATGCCGCCGGGGTCCTTCCCGGGCAGCAGCAGCTTGGCAATGGCACCGGCGAGCAGGCCTATCAGAATCCAGGCGATGATGCCCACGGTTCCTCCCATCTCCGTTGAAAGCGTGTACGTCTTCCGAATGCACGGCGAGGGGAATCGCAAACCTGTCGGTCCGTGCCGGCCGTCACCGGCGGGCGGGGGAAGTGCCGTTCACCGGTCATCGGGGCCGTCGGGACGCGTCACGGCGGTGCGCTCCCGGGCGCTCCCGCTCCGTCCCCTCACCTTTCGGCGCCCCTTCGTCCTCGGCCGCCCCTTCGCCCTCGGCGTCGATGTGCGGCAGGATCCGGTCCAGCCACCGCGGGGTCCACCAGGCACGCGGCCCCAGCAGGGTCATCACCGCCGGCACCATGAGCAGCCGTACGACGGTGGCGTCGACGAGCACGCTGACCGCGAGGCCCAGTCCGAGCATCTTCACGACGATGTTGTCGCTGACGAGGAACGCGGCGAAGACGCTCACCATGATCAGGGCGGCGCAGGTGATCACCCGGGCGGTGATCTCCAGGGCGTGGGCGACCGAGGCCTTGGCGTCCCCGGTGCGCAGCCAGGCCTCGTGCACCCGGGAGAGCAGGAAGATCTCGTAGTCCATGCTCAGGCCGAAGATGATCGCGAACATCATCATCGGCACGTAGCTCTCGATGGGCACCGTGCCGGAGACGCCCAGGGCGGGCCCGCCCCAGCCCCACTGGAAGACGGCGACGACGACGCCGTAGGAGGCCGTGATCGACAGGACGTTGAGGACGGCCGCCTTGACGGCGACCAGGAGGCCGCGGAAGACGGCGAGGATGATCAGGAAGGCCAGCGCGACGACCACGCCGATGATGAGGGGCAGCCGGCTCGCCACGATGTCGCGGAAGTCGACCTGGGCGGCCGTGGTACCGGTGACATAGGTCTCGGCGGCGGTGCCGGAGACGGCTTCGGGGAGGGTGTCGTCGACGAGACGGTTCGTCAGGTCGGTGGTGCCGGCGCTCTGCGGCGACTTCTCGGAGTAGACGGTGGCGAGCAGGACGTCGCCGTCCTGCGTCGGGGTGAGCGGGGTGACGGTGGCCGCGCCCGGTACGGCGTCGAGGGTCTTCTGCGCCTGTGAGGAGAGGGCGGAGCGCTGGTCGGAGGGGACGGCGCTCTGGTCGACGACGACGGTGAGGGGGCCGTTGGAGCCGGGCCCGAACGCGTCGGTCATCAGGTCGTAGGCGCGCCGGTCGGTGAAGGAGGTCGGGTCGGCGCCGTCGCCGATGTGGCCGAGCTGGAGGGAGAAGACGGGGATCGCCAGGACGGCGATGGTGACCAGGCCCGCGGCGAGGTAGTGCCAGGGCCGGTGTTCCACGCGCAGGGCGTAGCGGTGCCAGGTGCCCTGGGCCGGGGCGCCGGGCGCGTCGACGCCGCCGGCGGTCTCCGCGACGGGGGTGCGCACCCGGTAGCGGTCGATGTGCCGGCCGATGAGGCCGAACAGGGCGGGCACCAGGGTGAGGGCGCCGGCGACGGCGGAGACGACGGTGACGGCGGCGGCGAGGCCCAGTTTGCCGATGAAGCTCACCCCGGACGCGTACAGGCCGGTCAGCGCGACGATCACCGTGCAGCCGGAGACCAGGACGGCCCGTCCGCTGGTGGCGGTCGCCTGTCCGGCGGCCCGCACCGGGTCCGCGCCGTCCATGAGGTTCTGCCGGTGCCGGGTGACCAGGAAGAGGGCGTAGTCGATGCCGACGCCGAGTCCGATCATGGTGGCGAGGGTGGGCGAGACGGTGGCGAAGGTGAAGGCGGCGGCGAGCAGGCCGAGGCAGGCGAGACCGCCGACGACGCTGATCAGGGCGGTCAGCAGGGGCAGTCCGGCGGCGATGACGCTGCCGAAACCGATGAGCAGCACGACGACGGCGACGGCGAAGCCGATCAGTTCGCTGATCCGGTCGTCGGGGTCGGGGCGGGCCAGTTCTCCGAGCGGGCCGCCGTACTCGACGTCGGCGCCCGCCGCCCGCAGGGGCTGGACGGCCCGGTCGACGCCGTCGAGGTAGCCGTCGCCGAGGGTGGAGGGCTGGACGTCGAAACGGACGGTGATGTAGGCGGTCCTCCCGTCGCCCGAGACCGGTCCGACCTTCGAGGAGGTCTGGGTGAGGGGGTTCTGCGCCGACAGGACGTGCGGGAGTTTCTGCAGGTCGGTGACGGTGGTGGACATCTGCGAGCCGAGCGCCGTCACGGGCTGCCCGCTGTCGTGCAGGACGATCTGGCTGCCGTAGCCGCCGGCCTGGGGATCGTGCTTCTCCAGCACGTCCAGGCCCTGCTGGGACTGGACGCCCGGCAGGGAGAAGTCGTCGGAGTAGGTACCGCCGTAGGCGCGGCTGAGCACCTGGAGGGCGACGAGGGCGACCAGCCACCCGATGATGACGACGAGGAAGTGGCGGGCGCACCAGGTGCCGAGCCGCCGGAGCGCGCCGCCTCGCGGCGCTCCGCTGGAATCCATGGGTCGCGCCTTCGCTGCCGGAAGTGGTTCACCATGCCCCGATACGACCCATTAGACGCCGGACGGCCCGAGTGGGCATCCGGGGCGGACGGCCCCTGGTCCGCCCCCCTTCGGCACCGGACTCCCGCACCGGGCCCGGTTCCCCGGGCGGCGGAGGGGGCTCGCCCGCGGCCCGTCCGGTGGGCGTCCGGCCCCGGGATGCGCTCTTCGCTCCCGCGATGAATGGTGTTAGTGGACCCGATGACCGCACCGGGTCCGCAGCAGCCCTCCGGACCGAGGAGCCCCGACCATGCCGACCACCGAGCCCGATCCCTCCCGGCCGCCCTCCGAGCGCGCCACCCCGGACAACCTGCTCCACACCCGCACCGGCACCGAGGTGTCGCCCGAGGACATGGTCCTGGCCGCCGGCCGGGACATCACCCCGCGCAACCTCGAGTGGGCCCGGCGCAAGCTGGAGGCGGAGGGGCCGGACAGCATCGAGAAGATGCTTCCCTGACCCCGCGGTGAACCGGCTCCCGCCCGGTGCCGGGACGCGGCCGGTTCACCCTCTCCCGGACGGTCCCCGGGCGCCCCGGACCCCGGAGGCGCCCGCCTCCGGCGTGCCCTCCCCCGGCCCACGCCCTAGGGAAGGTCGTGTTCGTCCACGATGTGCACGGCGGCCTCCTCCGCGCCCGCGGCGCCGCCGTCGATGCCGACGTCCTCGGCGATCTCCTCCTTGACGGCGTCCTCGTGCGCGCCCTCGTCCGGGGCGACCAGGCGGCCCGCCCGTGCCCCGCCCGCCTCGGGGTCGACCGGTTCGCCCTCGCCCCGCGGCAGGTCGCCGACGCCGTCACCGGCGGGCTCGGACACGTCCGGGACCTCCTGCGCCAGGCGCTGGTCGAGGCTCTCCCCCTCGTGCTGCTCGGCCGCGGTGGTGCCGTGCTTGGTGACGCCGAGCGGCCTCTCCGGCGGGGAGTAGCCCTCGTCCAGCAGGTCGTCGTAGGTCCGTTCGTCGAGCGCGTCCTGGAGGTCGAGCGGCGCCGCGTCCTCCTGCTCCTCGTTGGTGCCGGTGGGCTGGTAGGCGTCGTCGGCGGTCGTCTCGGGCTCCGTGCCCATGGGTGCCTCCCGGAGGGTGTTCCTGCTGCTCTGTCCCCGTCCGCGTATCCCGTCGCACGCGCCCCACACGTGCCCCGGCCGCGGCGGCCGCCCACCGCGCGGGCGGACCCGGACGCCGGCCGTCCGTCGCTCCCCGGAGACCGGACGGCGGGGCCGGCGTCACCCGCCGGCCGGAGGCGGTCGCCTCCCGTCGCCGGGCGGTGACGGCGCGAGGTGCAGGTCGAGCCCGGCGGACGGCCGGGT
Organism: Streptomyces sp. NPDC031554; assembly: GCF_055580685.1. Classification (NCBI taxonomy): domain Bacteria; kingdom Bacillati; phylum Actinomycetota; class Actinomycetes; order Kitasatosporales; family Streptomycetaceae; genus Streptomyces; species Streptomyces sp. NPDC031554. The sequence goes on from NZ_JBVIKX010000007.1 coordinate 419,098, forward strand.
GCGCCAGCCACGGGCGTACGGCGGCGCCGGGCCGCCGGGCGGGGAGAGGGCGGCGGTGGGGATGCGGCGGGCGGTGCGCGCGATGTCCGCCTCGGTGGTGTTGGCGTCGTGGCCGCGCGGGTTGGCGGAGGAGCAGCCGGCGTAGTAGGCGACCGGGACGGCCTGCGTGCCGGTGACCAGACAGGGCGGGCGTACGCCCGACCGGTGCAGGTCGGCGGCGGTGCGGGCCCAGTCGCGGCGGTCGGCGGCGGTGCGGGCCACGGTCCGGTCCAGGACGGCGTACTGCACCGCCAGGTGTCCGGCGAGGCCGAGCGCGAGGAGCCCGGCGGCGAGCGGGCGCACCCGGCCGCCCGGCGCGGTGACCAGGTGGGACAGCGCGTCGGCGACCGGGAGGGCGAGCAGCGCGTAGGCGGGCAGCAGGAAGCGCGGGGCGGCGTAGCCGATCAGGAAGAGGTACGGCACGGCGGCGGTCGCGGCGCAGGCCAGCGACAGCAGTGTCGGCGTGGCGCGGCGGGCCCTGACCGCGACGGCGAGTCCGGCGGCGGCCGCCAGGGGCAGCAGGCACCACCAGGCGACGACCACCGGGTCGGGGGCCGGGACGGTGCAGGGGCGGCACAGGGTCCGGCCGACCAGGCTGCGCAACTGGTCGTCGACGGCGAGGTTCAGGCCGAGGCCGCCCTGGATGCGGGAGGCCTCGGACAGCCGTCGTCCGAGACCGCCGTGGCTGAGGTACGCCTCGGCGATCCACTGGCCGCCGCCGGTGGCGAGGCCCGCCAGGAGGGCGAGGGCCAGGCGGCCGTTGCGGACCGGGATCAGCAGGGCGAGCAGCGGCAGGGCGGTCCAGACGGCGTCGGTGGGACGCATCCAGGCCATGAGGGCGGCGCCCGCCGCGACGCCCCACAGGGCGGCCCGGTCGGCGCGGTCGGCGCGGGCCCGCAGGAAGCAGCCGACGCAGGCGAGGGCGCCGATCGCGACCCAGTGGTTGGGCATGGCCGTCGGGGCGTAGAACAGCGTCACCCACAGGGAGGCGAACAGGGCGCCCGCGGCGGCCAGGACGCGGGGCGGGAAGAAGGGGCGCCACACCCGCAGGGCGAAGTACAGCCCCGCCCCGGACAGCACGGCGAGGTGGACGCGCAGCAGTTCCGTCGAGGTCGACCAGGACGTCACCGGCGCGACCAGCAGGGAGACGCCGCGGGCGCGCGGCGCGCTGAAGAAGGCGGGCGGGGCCTGGGCGGAGATCTGGCTGACGTACACCGTCTCGTCCCAGCCGAGGTCCAGGCCCGGCCCGACGAGGACCAGTTGGGCGACGGTGAAGGCCGCGGCGACGACCGCGAGCGCCCGGGAGCCGTGCGCCCGCCAGGACGCGCCGGGCGCACTCGCCGGCGTGCTCCGTCGCGCGCCGGCGAGCGTGGCGTTCCTGCCGTCGGCCATGTCCGCTCCCTTTCCCGTCGGTTGCCCGTGACCGGAGAAACACGGCCAAACTAACGCGCGGGGAGCGAGCCCGCAGGGTGGTGCACGGCCAGGTGCGCGCGGGCGCACCACGGGGCCGTCGCCCCTCAGGGCGTGTCCGCCGTCGGTGTCGCACCGGCGTGCGGCGCCCGGCGCCGGTGCCCCCACGCCGTTCGGGCGCCGGGGAGGCGTCACGGGGGCGGAGGATCACCCGCGTACGGGACGCACGCGGGTGATCCGGCGACGCGGCGGTGGGGGTCCCTCCCGCGCGAGCGGAGCCGGGCGTGGGGGAACCGTGCCGGGCGCCGCGCGCCCGGCCGATGTCGCGCGCCCGGCGGAAACGGCCGGGGGCACCCTAGGTTCTGTCTTCAAATGTCACGCCCACATCAGGAGCGATGCGAGGGTGACGGCTGCCTGGTAGGACTCGGCGGTCTTGTCGTAGCGGGTGG